>NZ_JAHAWO010000013.1:0-339215 GCF_020223595.1 Bacillus sp. TSO22 | reverse complement strand
CTCTCAATTTGTTTGGTGGCGATAGCGAAGAGGTCACACCCGTTCCCATACCGAACACGGAAGTTAAGCTCTTCAGCGCCGATGGTAGTCGGGGGTTTCCCCCTGTGAGAGTAGGACGCCGCCAAGCTTTTATCATAAATTATTATCATCGCGGGGTGGAGCAGTTCGGTAGCTCGTCGGGCTCATAACCCGAAGGTCGCAGGTTCAAATCCTGCCCCCGCAACCAAAATATATAAATGAAATAAGGAGTGCCCGAAGGGTGCACCCAAAATCATTTTATACAAATATGGTCCGGTAGTTCAGTTGGTTAGAATGCCTGCCTGTCACGCAGGAGGTCGCGGGTTCGAGTCCCGTCCGGACCGCCATTATTGTAAACGAAACGATCATGTTTTCGTTTTTTTTGTGTTTTCTTTTACTGTATCTTCTGCTTGGTGTCATAGCCAAGCTTTCTTTATATGGACAAAATCTTGGATATTCCAGCAAAATTCGATACACTAGGAAGAGCACATATAGGCATAAGCAGGTTGAAAGGGGGCGTTGGTTCATGGATGAATTTGATTTGATACATAGCATTACTCCGCGGACCATTCACCATTCTTCCGTTGATGTAGGAATTGGTGATGATGCAGCGCTCTACACTGCGAAACACGGTGTTCAGGAAATTGTTTGTGTCGATACTATGGTAGAAGATGTGCATTTTAAATTACACTATTCCTCACCTGAAGATATCGGGTATAAGGCGTTAGCTGTTAATATAAGTGATATTGCCGCGATGGGAGGTATTCCAAAATTTTATTTGGTATCACTTGCGGTACCTTCAAAATGGACGGAATCTGAAATCAAGGCGATGTATGAAGGAATGAATGAACTGGCGAAACTATATCATATGGATCTGATTGGCGGTGATACAGTCTCTACCTCTGACAAATTAGTCGTTACAGTCACTGTAATCGGTGAAGTTGAAAAGGGACGGGCCTGTTTGCGCAGCTTGGCAAGACCGAATGATATTGTGTTTGTAACCGGTGAAATCGGTTCATCTGCAGCAGGACTTTCTTTATTATTAGATGAGACTAATCCTCAAAACTCAGCTATAGACACGGCTTACTTTATCAACAGGCATAAAAGGCCTCAGCCAAGAGTAAGCGTCGGCAGATTATGCTCGAGTTTTAAGCGGATAGCTTTGAATGATATCAGTGACGGATTAGCTAGTGAACTGAATGAACTTGCAGAAGCCAGCTGTGTTTCAATTGAAATTGATGAAAGCATGCTTCCAGTCCATTCAGATTTGCCTAAGCTTCATCCTAACTGGAAAGAATGGGCTTTGTTTGGCGGTGAGGATTTTGAGCTGACAGGGACGGTTTCAAAAGAGGAATGGGAAGTGTTGAAGCAGAAGTGCGAAACATGTCAACTGCCCATTGCAAAGATTGGCCATGTCAGAGAAAAAACAGAATCCAATGTGATCCTAAAAACATATAAAACAACAATGACCTTAGAGAAAAAAGGATATAATCATTTTAAATAAGACAGGTGACTCGTGTGAAGCAATTAAAGTGGAGAACTGTAAATCCTGAAGAAACAAAGGCGATTGCTAAGCTGACTGCAGCGTTTGCTAAACCGGGAGACGTCCTGACATTAGAGGGCGATTTAGGAGCCGGAAAAACGACTTTTACGAAAGGTTTTGCGGAAGGACTTGGAATTACACGTGTTGTAAACAGTCCGACTTTTACAATTATAAAAGAATATAATGATGGTATACTTCCTCTTTATCATATGGATGTGTATAGAATGGAAGACGAAAGTGAAGATTTGGGGCTTGATGAATATTTTCACGGACAAGGTGTCTGTCTTGTTGAATGGGCCCATTTAATTGAAGAACAGCTGCCGCAGGAGCGACTGCAAATTGTCATTAAAAGAGCTGGTGATGATGAGCGGGAAATGACCTTTACTGCTGTCGGGAATCGGTATGAAATGCTTTGTGAGGAGATAAGTAGACATGACAATATTAGCGATTGACACATCAAATTATACGTTGGGCATTGCGCTGCTTCGAGGAGACACCGTCATAGCAGAACACATTACATATTTGAAAAAGAACCACTCTGTAAGAGCGATGCCTGCTGTTCATTCATTGCTGAATGATTGTGATATGACACCGCAGGATCTTTCTAAAATTGTCGTTGCCAAAGGCCCTGGTTCATACACAGGAGTAAGAATAGGTGTGACGCTTGCCAAAACACTTGCCTGGTCTTTACATATTCCGATTGCTGCTGTATCAAGCCTTGAGGCGCTAGCGGCAAATGGACGGCATTTTGACGGTCTGATCAGTCCTATCTTTGATGCAAGACGGGGACAGGTGTATACAGGTCTGTATGAATACAAAAACGGGCTTTTGGAGCAAGTTGTTGCTGATCAAAATGTGATGTTAGCCGAGTGGCTGGAGATGCTAAAAGAAAAGGATCGCCCAGTTTTGTTTTTAGGTCATGATACTTCTATTCACAAGCAGTTGATAGAGGATGTGCTTGAGACAAAAGGAATCATTGGAGCTGCTGCTCAGCATAACCCGCGTCCATCAGAATTGGCTTTTTTAGGGGCGGAAAAAGAAGCAGCTGATGTTCACGGGCTTGTCCCGGAGTACTTGCGGCTGGCAGAAGCTGAAGCGAAATGGATTGAAAGTCAAAAGTAGGGTGATAGGATGAAAACAAAAGCAGCGGTCAGAAACATGGAGCTTGATGATATTGATCATGTATACGAAATCGAAACATCCTCTTTTACGTCTCCTTGGACGAAGGATTCGTTTTATCATGAGCTGATGGAAAATCCGTATGCTCATTATCTTGTGATTGAAAAGGACGGCCATGTTGCTGGGTATTGCGGGATTTGGATCGTGATGGACGACGCCCAAATTACAAATATAGCGATAAAACCGGAGTATCGCGGCCAGTCTTTAGGAGAAACGCTTTTTCGCTCAGCGATTGAACTGTGCAAAGAAAAAGACGCAAGACGGCTTTCGCTTGAAGTGAGGGTTTCTAATCATCCTGCTCAAGGCTTATATAAGAAGTTCGGGATGCAGCCCGGCGGAATAAGAAAGAACTATTATACTGATAACGGGGAAGATGCGTTAATTATGTGGGTGACGATAAATGAGTGAGCAAAAAGAGATTTACGTATTGGGAATTGAAACAAGCTGTGATGAGACAGCGGCAGCTATCGTAAAAAACGGAAAAGAAGTCATGTCGAACGTAGTGGCCTCACAAATTGAAAGCCATAAGCGCTTCGGAGGCGTTGTTCCGGAAATTGCTTCAAGACATCATGTTGAGCAAATCACTTTGGTCATAGAAGAAGCTTTTCGTAAAGCCGGCATGACGTATAGTGATATTGATGCGATTGCAGTAACTGAAGGTCCGGGACTGGTGGGAGCGCTTCTTATCGGAGTGAACGCTGCTAAAGCATTGAGCTTTGCGCATAACATTCCGTTAGTTGGCGTCCATCATATAGCCGGTCATATATACGCGAACCGTCTTGTAGAAGAGATTGTGTTCCCGGCACTGGCATTGGTCGTTTCAGGGGGCCATACGGAATTGGTTTATATGAAGGAACACGGATCATTTGAAGTTATTGGGGAAACTCTCGATGATGCAGCAGGAGAAGCTTACGACAAAGTGGCGCGAACGATGGGACTGCCGTATCCGGGAGGACCGCAAATTGACAAGCTTGCTGAAAAAGGGAATGACAATATTCCGCTTCCTCGCGCATGGCTCGAAGAAGGCTCTTACAATTTCAGCTTCAGCGGGTTGAAGTCTGCGGTGATCAATACGCTTCATAATGCGTCTCAAAAAGGACAAGAGATTGCTCCGGAAGATTTGTCTGCCAGTTTCCAAAATAGCGTGATAGATGTCTTGGTGACAAAAACGGCACGTGCGGCAAAGGAATATGGTGTCAAACAGGTCCTTTTAGCCGGAGGGGTAGCTGCAAACAGAGGCCTCAGAGCCGCATTAGAAAAGGAATTTGCCCAGCATGAAGGGATTAAGCTCGTCATTCCTCCGTTAGCGTTATGTACGGATAATGCTGCAATGATTGCTGCGGCTGGTACAATTGCTTTTGAGAAGGGCATTCGCGGTGCATATGATATGAATGGCCAGCCTGGCCTTGAATTGACTTCTTATCAAAGTCTCACGACATAATGGCGTGAGACTTTTTATCTGTTATTAACAGATAATTCTCAATTTATCCACATATCTGTTAGTAATTATGAAGATATCGATGGATAAAGGGCTGAAGACACTGTTAATAAAGTGGATAAATTCAGAATATTTTGTGGATAATGTGTATAAAGCGCTTACTTCGTTTGCTTGTAAGGTTATTTTCTGTGGATAAAAAGCACCTCTAAAAAGAGGTGCTTGACTTTTTTTAAGCTTCTTCTGTGGATAGTTCTTCCCATTCAGACAAAAGAGTTTCCAGCTCCTGATTGAGCTTTTCGTTGTCTGCATGGATCGCTTGTACCTTTTCATGGTCTTGATAGACTTCAGGATCACAAAGCAATTCATCATTGTGACTTATGTTTTCTTCAATGGCTTGAACAGCGGTTTCAATTTCTTCGATCCGACGGAGCCGTTGGCGCTCTTTCTTTTTCCATTCTTTTTCTTCTTCATATGAACGTTTTGAGTCGGACTTTATCGCAGCAGGAGTTTTATCGGTTTCCTCTTGCTGATTCATTTTCTCCAGTTCAAGCTGCTCTGTTTTTTTCTCGGTATAATAATCGTAATCTCCCAGATACTCCTCTATATGGTTTGGAGAAAGCTCAAATACTCTTGTGGCAATTCTGTTAATAAAATACCTGTCATGTGAGACAAATAACAGTGTGCCTGGATAATCAATCAGCGCGTTTTCGAGAACTTCTTTGCTGTCTAAGTCCAGGTGGTTCGTCGGTTCATCAAGGATGAGAAAATTGGCTTTTTGCAGCATCAGCTTAGCAAGGGCCAATCTTGCTTTTTCGCCTCCGCTCAGTGAATGGACGGGTTTCAGCACATCATCTCCGGAGAATAAGAAATTGCCGAGACAAGTTCGGATTTCTTTCTCCGGAAGACCAGGGTACTCATCCCACAGCTCATCAAGGACGCGTTTAGAGGAAGTCAGTTCAGCCTGCTCCTGATCATAGTAGCCGACACTGACATTCGAGCCGTATGAGATTATTCCATGATCTGGCTTTAGGGTGTCCATTAATGTTTTCAGCAATGTCGATTTACCGATTCCGTTAGGGCCGACAAGCGCGGCGCTTTCTCCTCTTGTGAGCATGAACGACACTTCTGTTAAAAGCGGCGGCTGGTTTTCATAGCTGATTGTGAGATCTTGAACGCGCAGGACTTCGTTTCCGCTCTGTTTTGTAATATCAAAATGAAAGTTTGCGGATTTTTCATCGCCGAGCGGTTTTGACATGACTTCCATTCGCTCCAGCTGCTTTCGGCGGCTTTGTGCTCTTTTTGTGGTAGAAGCTCTCGCCAGATTTCGGTCTACGAAGTCCTGAAGCTTTGCGATTTCATCCTGCTGCTTTTCATACATTTTAATATCTTTTTCATACTGCGCGGCTTTTTGGTCGAGATAAGCGCTGTAGTTGCCGTGATACTTTTTGCTTTCAGCTCTTGATACCTCGTAAACTTGGTTTACCACTTTGTCCAAAAAGTAGCGGTCATGCGAAACGATCAGAATGGCGCCTGAATAGCCTTGCAAATAATGTTCAAGCCAGGTTAGCGTATCAATATCGAGATGGTTTGTCGGCTCATCGAGAATGAGCAAATCAGGCTGTGTTAACAGAAGCTTACCAAGGGCCAGCCTTGTTTTCTGACCTCCGCTGAGGCTTTGCACCTGTGTTGAATCGTCAAAATGGCTGAAGCCGAGACCATGCAGCACAGATCTGACATCTGCTTCATATTGATAGCCGCCTTTATCTCTGAATTCCTGCTGAAGCCGGTCATAGGTTTTCATGATGCTTTCCAATTCACCGGGATCAGCTGCCGCCATTTTTTCTTCGATAACCCGCATTTCCTTTTCCATTGCTTTTAAGTGGTCAAAAACAGTCAGCAGCTCTTCTTTTATGGTAAGCTTAGAATCCAAGCCCGTATGCTGGGCAAGATATCCCATTGTAATATCTTTTGGTTTAATGATTTCGCCCTTTTCATACGAAAGCTGGCCTGCGATAATTTTAAGCAGCGTAGATTTTCCCGCGCCATTTCTTCCTACAATGGCAATGCGATCACGATTTCTGACTTCCAGCTTTATATTGTTTAAAATAGTATCAGCGCCAAACGATTTGGACAGCTGATTAACTTGTAAGATCATCATATTATTTCACCTCTGCTATAATAAGTTAAGTGTAGCTTATGAATCAGAAGTCAGCAAACAATACATTGGCCGAATAAGACATAGAGAAGAAAATAGTGTATGATCTGTTTAAGGAGAGTTTTAATATGAATGGATTTTCTCATTTTAATGAACAGGGCAGAGCCCAGATGGTGGACATCAGCGAAAAATCTTCGACTGTCCGTACTGCGGCAGCTGTTTCAAGCGTACACATGAAGAATGAAGTGTACGAAAAAATACAAAGTCATGATATCGGCAAAGGAGATGTACTGGCTGTTGCGCAGGTGGCAGGCATTATGGCCGCAAAGCAAACGTCCAATATCATTCCGATGTGCCATCCGCTTTCACTGAGCGGGGTAGATATATCGTTTGACTGGAAAATAAAAGAAGCAGAAGTTATACTTCATATAAAAGCACAGGTCAAAACGAAAGGGAGTACAGGTGTGGAAATGGAAGCGCTCACTTCTGCATCGGTGTGCGCTCTTACCGTTTACGATATGTGCAAGGCCCTTGATAAGGGAATGGTCATCGGCCCTACTTTCTTGCTGGAGAAGACAGGCGGGAAAAACGGTGACTTTAAAAGAGAACTATCCGAGTATAATTTGGAGGACCAAAAATGAATAAGGATCAATCAAAAATTCCGCAGGCGACGGCAAAACGGCTGCCGCTTTACTATCGCTTTTTAAAGAATCTGCATGCATCAGGAAAGCAGCGTGTATCATCCGCTGAACTCAGTGATGCCGTAAAGGTTGATTCTGCCACGATTCGCAGGGATTTTTCCTATTTTGGAGCTCTTGGCAAAAAAGGATATGGATATAATGTGGATTATTTGCTGTCATTTTTCCGAAAAACGCTTGATCAGGATGAGATGACAGACGTTATCTTGATTGGTGTCGGGAACTTGGGAACGGCATTTCTTCACTATAATTTCACAAAAAATAATAACACAAAAATTTCTATGGCTTTTGATATAAATGAGAGTAAAATAGGAACTGAGGTAGGCGGCGTGCCTGTCTATAACCTTAATGACCTTGAACAACACGTAAAAAATGAATCAGTTGCCATTCTTACAGTGCCAGCAGTTGCCGCTCAATCCATTACAGACAGATTGGTCGCGTTAGGAATCAAGGGAATTCTTAATTTTACGCCGGCCCGTTTGAATGTGCCGGAACACATTCGAATTCATCATATAGATTTAGCTGTAGAGCTTCAGTCACTGGTTTATTTCTTGAAGCATTATTCAGTTTTAGAGGAAATCGAATAGAGGGAAAGGAGGAGCCCAAATATGCCGATCGGTCCTGGAAGCCTTGCTGTTATCGCAATCGTTGCTCTGATTATCTTCGGTCCCAAAAAGCTGCCTGAGTTGGGGAAAGCTGCGGGAGACACACTTCGTGAATTCAAAAACGCAACTAAAGGATTAACGAGTGATGACGAGGAAAAAAAGAAAGAAGATCAGTAAGTTAGGATGACACGAATGAAAGTGAATCAAATGTCGCTGCTGGAGCATATTGCTGAGCTTCGAAAACGGTTGCTGATTGTGGCGCTGGCGTTTGTCGTTTTCTTTATCGCGGGATTTTTTTTAGCGAAGCCGATTATTGTATATCTGCAAGAAACAGATGAAGCGAAGCAGCTTACGCTTAACGCGTTTAATCTGACAGACCCGCTGTATGTGTTTATGCAGTTTGCGTTTATCATCGGCATTGTCCTGACCTCGCCGGTTATTCTTTATCAGCTTTGGGCTTTTGTGAGCCCAGGCCTCTATGAGAAAGAGCGCAAAGTAACGCTCAGCTACATTCCGATCTCTATTTTGCTGTTTTTAGCGGGCTTATCTTTTTCATATTATATTTTATTTCCTTTTGTTGTTGATTTTATGAAGCGGATTTCTCAGGACTTGAATGTCAATCAGGTGATTGGAATTAATGAGTATTTTCATTTTCTCCTGCAGCTGACGATTCCGTTTGGACTGTTGTTCCAAATGCCAGTCATCCTCATGTTTTTGACCAGGCTTGGAATTGTGACACCAATGTTTTTAGCGAAAATCAGAAAGTATGCGTATTTTACGCTGCTGGTGATCGCTGCCCTGATTACTCCGCCTGAGCTTTTGTCTCATATGATGGTCACTGTCCCGCTTTTGATTTTATATGAAATCAGTATTCTTATATCGAAGGCCGCTTATCGGAAAGCGCAGAAAAGCAGTGCTGCCGATCAGGACGTGTCTCCCGGGCAATAATAAAAAATCCATTTCTCATTGAGAAATGGATTTTCTTTATTTCTGGTTCTTTTTGATTTTAAAAGAAAAGGCGAACATCTTAAAAGAAATGCTGATGTTGTAAGCGGCGAACACCATCAGCAGGATGGAGTAAAATGACCACATGCTGCCTGGCGAGCTTGCGGCAAGATAAGTAAAGATGCACCCTACGGCAAAATAGATCATTCCCCAAACTACCGGGTTTCTCATAAAAATAATCCTCCAATAATCAATTGCATTTGTGTACTCTGCTGTTCAAGGTACTTCTGAACAGGCTCAAGCTGCATGATGACGACGAATGTATTCATCATTACGTGGGCGAAAATCGGCACCCATATCCGTTTTGTTCTTGCATACAAGAAGGCAAAGGTAAAGCCCATTGCTGTATAGAGAAGGAGGTGCTTCAAATCAGCGTGAACAATACCGAAAATAACCGAGCTGATCAGTCCGGCAAAGAAGAAATTCGTTTTTTCGTACAGTGTGCCGAAAATGATTTTTCTGAAGATGATTTCTTCTAATATAGGTCCGACGACAGAAGAAACCATAATCATGAGCGGGACTGCCTGAATGACATCCAGAATAGCTTGTGTATTTTCTGATTCTCTTCCGATGCCAAATACATAATATTCAATAGAGCCTGCTAATCCTTGCGAGAAGAGGGCAATGAAAAAACCGGCTATCGCCCAAAGGATAGAAAGTCCGACGGAGTCTTTCCGGCCGTTTCGCAGCGTTGTTTTCGGAACAGTTCTCAGAATGAGCAGAACGACAACGAGACAGGCGATAAAGCTGATAACGGACCATAATCCTTGTGCGTGCAGCATATTCTCCTTTGTAGGCTGTCCTCCGGCATAACCGAATTTAAATAACAAGGGAATCCCGATTAATGCGGAAAACTGCATGATGATATATGTCAAAATAATAAACCAATACTGTTTTCTCAAATGGTATGTACTCCTTTGTTAAATGGGTTTCGTTCATCTACAGCTATTGTAACATAATCGGAACGGGGGTGAAAAAGCTAAGGGAAAAGGGAGCTGAAAAGAATCATGTAAGCGTGAAAAAATTTTTATCTTATCACTTGAAATTGGAAGGGAGATTCTTTATTATAAGAATTGTGTTAGCACTCTTTAGTGTTGAGTGCTAAAATTACATATTCATACTATTGAGGAGGTTATTACATTGTTAAAGCCATTAGGTGATCGCGTTGTCATTGAACTCGTAGAATCTGAAGAAAAAACTGCCAGCGGAATTGTGTTGCCGGATTCTGCAAAAGAAAAACCGCAAGAAGGCAAAATCGTGGCAGCTGGTTCAGGTCGCGTGTTAGAAAGCGGAGAGCGCGTTGCTTTAGAAGTAAAAGAGGGCGACCGCATTATCTTCTCAAAATACGCAGGTACTGAAGTGAAATACGAAGGTACTGAATACTTAATCTTACGTGAAAGCGACATTTTAGCTGTTATCGGCTAATTCTTAAATAAACAATACTTAAAACATTTGAGGAGGTCTTGTAAACATGGCAAAAGAAATTAAGTTTAGTGAAGAAGCTCGCCGCGCAATGCTTCGCGGTGTCGATGCACTTGCTGATGCTGTAAAAGTAACTTTAGGACCAAAAGGACGCAACGTGGTTCTAGAGAAAAAATTCGGTTCTCCGTTAATCACAAATGACGGTGTAACAATCGCAAAAGAAATCGAGCTTGAAGACGCGTTTGAAAACATGGGTGCTAAGCTTGTTGCTGAAGTAGCCAGCAAAACAAACGACGTTGCCGGTGACGGTACAACAACTGCGACAGTTCTTGCGCAAGCTATGATCCGTGAAGGCCTTAAAAACGTAACAGCAGGCGCTAACCCTGTAGGCGTGCGTAAAGGTATGGAAAAAGCTGTAGCGGTTGCGATTGAAAACTTAAAAGAAATTTCTAAGCCGATCGAAGGCAAAGAGTCTATCGCTCAGGTTGCTGCGATCTCTGCTGCTGATGAGGAAGTCGGAAGCCTTATCGCTGAAGCAATGGAGCGCGTAGGAAACGACGGCGTTATCACAATCGAAGAGTCTAAAGGCTTCACAACTGAGCTTGAAGTTGTTGAAGGTATGCAATTCGACCGCGGATATGCATCTCCTTACATGGTAACTGACTCTGATAAGATGGAAGCGGTTCTTGACAATCCTTACATCTTAATCACAGACAAAAAAATCACAAACATTCAAGAAATCCTTCCTGTGCTTGAGCAGGTTGTTCAGCAAGGCAAACCATTGCTTCTGATCGCTGAGGATGTTGAAGGCGAAGCACTTGCAACACTTGTTGTGAACAAACTTCGCGGTACATTCAATGCAGTTGCTGTTAAAGCTCCTGGCTTCGGTGACCGCCGTAAAGCAATGCTTGAAGACATCGCTGTCCTTACTGGCGGAGAAGTCATCACAGAAGATCTTGGCCTTGACCTGAAATCTACTCAAATCGCTCAATTGGGACGCGCTTCTAAAGTTGTCGTTACAAAAGAAAACACAACAATCGTTGAAGGCGCTGGCGAAACAGACAAAATTTCTGCCCGCGTAACTCAAATCCGCGCTCAAGTGGAAGAAACAACTTCTGAATTCGACAGAGAAAAATTACAAGAGCGTCTTGCTAAACTTGCTGGCGGCGTAGCTGTCATCAAAGTCGGCGCTGCGACTGAAACTGAGCTGAAAGAGCGTAAACTTCGCATCGAAGACGCCCTGAACTCAACTCGCGCAGCTGTTGAAGAGGGCATCGTATCCGGTGGTGGTACAGCACTTGTAAATGTATATAACAAAGTGGCTTCAGTTGAAGCTGAAGGTGATGCTCAAACAGGTATCAACATCGTGCTTCGCGCACTTGAAGAGCCAATCCGTCAAATCGCACACAACGCTGGTCTTGAAGGATCTGTCATCGTTGAACGCCTCAAAAACGAAGAAATCGGCGTAGGCTTCAACGCTGCAACTGGCGAATGGGTAAACATGATCGAAAAAGGTATCGTTGACCCAACAAAAGTAACTCGCTCAGCTCTTCAAAACGCTGCGTCTGTAGCTGCAATGTTCTTAACAACAGAAGCCGTTGTCGCTGACAAGCCAGAAGAAAACGCTGGCGGCGCAGGAATGCCTGATATGGGCGGCATGGGCGGTATGGGCGGCATGATGTAAAACCGACAAAAAACCCTTGATTTCCAAGGGTTTGTCGGCAACGGACGTCATTTTTGATGCCCTTTTGATGCCATTTATAAATTTTCGAGGCTTCTCATGAGTTCACCGAACTTGTGAGAGGCTTCTTTTTTTTCTGTCTTTTTTTGATGTGTAAATAAACCTGTGTAGTATGTGCGGGCTTACATGGCATTTATGGACCGAAAACAAAAGCAAAAATTGAAGCGATATTGAAGTAATAAAAAGGTCCCTTGAAATTCAAGGGACCTACAAAGGTTTCAATCATCACTCTTATACCTTTGTAGGATCTTGTCTCTCCAGATAAGCATAAGTTCTTTAAATTTTACTGTTTCCAAGGAATTTTTATCGTTTTCACTTTCTGTATAAAGGTGTTCTACGACAGTTTTATCTTTTTTTATATATGCAATGATGGTGTTTAATTGAATCTCATATTCTTGAGAAGAACGATCCAATACTTCTTGAACAATATTTAAATATTCATCAGCTTCCTCTACTGAAACAATATTTTCAATGAAATCGGAAAAGTATTCTAGTTCTGTTGGAAGAACTATTCTTAAGTATCCTAAAGGGTCTCTTTTAAATTTAAATGAATATCCCATGATAAATCAGTCTTTCCTTTTTATTTATTCTTAGTTTACTTTATCCGTTCATTACTCTTTGTAGAGCTTATCTAATAACTCCGTAAATAGGGTTTAAAAATTATTCGTCCAAACCTTTGTTACTTCTCTCTCTATTGCAGACAGGAGACCATATTGGTATACTCTCATACGACAAAAAAGACCCAGTTATCTAAATAATAGTGCCACCAACACTCTTAGACGGTCTCCCCTAGGAAAGTACTGTCAAAGAGAAATCCTGTTAAAATGTCTATTTGTGCTGCTTTTTTTTAGCTACTAAAAGATAATGTTTTCCTTGCAATTAGAAACTAGTCTTTTATGTTAAAGCAACAGAATAATGATTTCCGATCCCCAAAAATTCACTGTTGATGGAGTTAGATTCTTGATGAAATCCGTCCCAACTCTATGGAGACAGACAACCCAATTATCAACTTCTGATATTATTTTTTATGATTATCAAGGAGGACTTAATAGTGCATTTCTCAAAAATGATAGATCGCTTTGCTTTATATGATTTACACAGAAAAAGAAGCAAAGATAAACATTTTTCTGCTGCTTTTACAGTCGATATAGATGATAGAGAGGAATTTTACAGTGCAAATATAGCTGATGTTTCAATTAATTTGAATAAATCTAAAAAAAGTTATAGGGTTGGAACATTTAGTTATGAATCCTTAATTCAAACTGGGAATCTTGTTAATGATACTTTAAAAGGGGAGGTTTTTTTAAATAAAAATGATATAGA
Source organism: Bacillus sp. TSO22 (assembly GCF_020223595.1). Classification (NCBI taxonomy): domain Bacteria; kingdom Bacillati; phylum Bacillota; class Bacilli; order Caryophanales; family Bacillaceae; genus Bacillus; species Bacillus sp. TSO22. Next base: position 326,088 of record NZ_JAHAWO010000013.1, on the reverse strand, counting down.
TCAACCCAATGTCATCTTTGTACACGGTTGGCGCATGGATTCGTACAATAGGATCAAAAAAATATTTCATAATCGTATAATGAACGATTTAGGCTGGAACATGTATTATTATTCTCTTCCATACCATTTTGAAAGAGAACCGGAAAATTCACTGTATAGTGGCGAGTTGATGATTAGTGCAAATATTGATCGTACAATTGAGTCGTCAAGACAGGCCGTAGTAGATTTACGAGCGTTAATTCATTGGATAAAAGCAAATAAAAAAGGCCCTGTTATCATAGTGGGAGTAAGCTTAGGGGGATGGGTTACTAATCTAATTGCTACCCTAGAATCTCAAATTGATGTAATGGTATCAATCTTTTATGCCAATCGCCTTTCTTATTCGATATGGAACACGATCCCAGGTAAATACATAAGAGAGGAATTAGAACAAAATGGTGTGACCTATGAAGATTTAATAAAATATTGGAATATCACAGATCCTAGTCAAGTCTTGCCTAAAGTTAATAAAGATAACATTCTGCTGATTTCTGCTAAACATGATCAGTATATTGACTTAAAAGATGCAGATTATTTATGGGAAAGTTGGGGGAAACCCACAAGATATGTTTACAATTGTGGTCATTCTGGTATTGTTCTTTGTCGCAAAAAACTGGCAAATGATACGCTTTCCTTTATACGAGAAAGAATACATACGGGAAAAACTGGTTCAGTACATTTGTAGATCTTAATAAGAAAGGAAATGCAACTGCGACTTCAGTTGGCATTTCCTATTTATAATAAAGAAACTGAGTGAGATTGCTGACAGAACTACTATGCGTACTAGTCGTTTTCATTAGTCACCCTTGCCAATTGTTCCACCTCTCCCCGTATCCCAATCGCAGGCTCCCACGAATCAATCAAACGAATCGCCTTTTGATTAGCTTCCACCGCTTTCGTTTTCTCTCCTTTACGGTACAACAGCTGTGCCATCCCATAATAATAATAGATCAACTCAACCTGATTCGCGTTGTGTTTGTCATAGAGCATCTGCTCAAAGGCTTCTTCCGCTTTCTCAAACTGGTCACACTTCACGTAAGCCACACCTAGATTGAAATAGGCTTCTATCGTTTTTTCGCCGCCGTACGTGGAGCTTATCTCATTTGCCGCTTCGTATAATTGAATGGCTTTTTCATCATGACTTCTCACAAAGCTTAAGTCCCCGCGAACCAGTAGAACCCTGTGTTGAATTGTAGGTGAAATCGGTTGATCTTCGATTTCGTTTAAAATTACTTTTGCTTTTTCCTGTTGCCCGGCTTTTAAAAACAGCCTTGCTTGCAGTGCGTGTCCCCATACGTTTAAATCGTGGGCATCGAGATCTTCTGCGTCTGATTGTTCCAGAATCTTCAGTCCGGCTTCAATTTGCTGAAGCGCCCCATCTAAATCATTGACTTCCATCAGTGCCCAGCCTGCTGTGTCGATTCGGAAGAACGCTTCTCGTGTGTGTTGGCCTAATTGATGGGCGGCATCGGCGGCTTTGCGTCCGTATTCGATTCGCAGGGGCAGGTTGATTCTGCTTAGAAAATGGCTGATGCGGGTGATGAGTTCGATTAGGGTTTCTTTTTGTCCGGTTTCACTTGTCCATTGGATGACCTTTAAGATGTTTGGCCATTCTTTTTTCATTTGATCTAAATTCCGTCCCAGAAGGTAGCTCCAATAGATAGAGTTGGGCTGTTCCCGTTTTAAATGGGTTTCGGCATAATCAATATAATAGTGAGCCCAGCGGCTGCGGGCTTCTTTTTCATATTCATGCTGTTCGGACAAGTGCTGTTCTCCGTAAGCGACAACGGTTTGATGCGCTAAGTATTGTGTCCTTCCCTCGCTTCGTTCCGGCTGAATCAGGGCATATGACCGCATTTGTTCCATAGCGTAATGAAAACGGCGGGCGTCTAATCCGGCCGCTGCCGCCAGACTTTTATCATCCGGCGGCTTGCTGAAAAAGCAAAGTGCCTGCCATAGCTTTCGCGTATCTTCGTTGCATCTTTCCCAAGTGCGGCCAAAGAGGAACTCAAACAATTCCAGCAGTGAGTAGCCCGCTTTTCCAAGTTCATGAATCAGCTGCTGAGCGGGAATGTCATCGTCTGACATATAGGCGATGCTGAGTGCCATGGCTTTCGGGTTTCCGGCAGTTGCTGAAATGAATTCGTTCTTCAGTTCAGACGATAGATGGAACAGCTGCTCCAGCTTTTCCCGTTTATGTGGAAGGTTGCATGTTTGTAAGCAGCGGTGCACTTCTTGCTGAAAAAATTCAAGGGCATCTGTTTGGTCAAGGCCGCTCAGCTGGATGGCCGCCATTTCTCCGAAGCTTTCTCGATAGGTTTGCTTTACGTTTTCCCGTGCTGTAAGGAGAACTTTTACGCCTTGCGGAAGGCTGGTGATAAATTCGTGAATGTCACGTTCTGCGGTATCGATGCTGTCAACGATCAGCAGTACTGGTTTTTCTTTTGTGTAATTGGCTAACGCATTGCGGACGACGAATCGTTTTTCATTGATTGATTTATCGATTTGTTCAGAGCGTCCGAGCTGATAGGCGATCGTATTTAAAAAATCGCTAAAGCTTAAACCTTTCCAATCGGCGCTGACCCAGATGATGCTGTTGAATGCCGGCCAATCTGAAGAATTGCCGACACAGGAATAGGCAGCTTCAAGAGCGATTGTGGTTTTACCCATGCCGGCCCAGCCTGTGATTAAACAGACTGGTGACGGAGAAAGCATCCATTGTCGTATTGCTTCCATATCAAAGCTGCGTCCGATAAAGTTTCCGGACCAGCGTGATGGTAAGTTATGCATGATAGGCTGTTCTGAAAGCGTATTCGTTTCTTGGCTGGTTCTGTCATGAAACAGCCGCTTTACTGCTAGTTCAATATCGTTATCACTTGGAGCTCCGAATGACCCGTCTTTTCGCAGCGTTTTAGCTTTTTTCAAACAAGACGCTGCCCATACAGGCAATGCGGGTTTGATAACAGGGATGGTGGTGGTTTCCAGCAGGCCGGTCAGCCACTCGATATCCAAGTCGGTCTTTTCGAGAATGATCCAGATCATTCCGAACAGTTTTCCGTCGTCAATTCTTCCGGGAATATAGTTTGCACCCATCTGTCCGATCCAGCTTTTGATCGTGTTAGAGGAGACCCCCAGCTGGAGTGCGATTTTATCTATATAAGAATGTCCTGTTTTTTCATTCTTTTTCCTTCTGACTTTATAATCAGGATGAAGTTTTAGTGATTTGACGCCAGGTGCCAGCAGTTGTGCAAATTGTTTCCGGTTTTCAAGTTCAGCCATAAGCCTGCACCTCCTATTAGTACTATTTTATCAATCCAGCGTTTTTTGTATATGAGAAAATAGTAAAGTACAGTGCGGCTGTCCTTTTATACAGCAGAAAAGGCTGTTGAACGTGCTGAAAAGCAGATAAAATGAGGGCAGTAACAGAGAAAACAAAAATGTATGCACTTACATTTTTGTTTTTTAAAGAAAGGAATTTGCCAAATGACTCACACAGTACCTCAAAGCATGAAAGCGGCTGTTATGCACAACACAAGAGAGATCAAAATCGAAACATTGCCTGTGCCTGACATCAATCATGATGAAGTGTTGATTAAGGTGATGGCTGTCGGGATTTGCGGATCAGATCTGCATTACTATACAAATGGCAGAATAGGCAACTATGTAGTGGAAAAACCATTTATCCTTGGCCATGAATGCGCGGGAGAAATTGCCGCTGTCGGATCGTCTGTCAATCAATTTAAGGTGGGAGACCGTGTCGCTGTTGAACCGGGTGTCACGTGCGGACGCTGTGAGGCGTGCAAGGAAGGACGCTATAACCTTTGTCCGGATGTACAGTTTTTGGCTACACCGCCGGTAGATGGCGCGTTTGTTCAATATATTAAAATGCGTCAGGACTTTGTTTTTTTGATCCCAGACTCACTTTCCTATGAAGATGCGGCTTTGATTGAACCGTTTTCTGTCGGCATTCATGCAGCGGCGAGAACGAAGCTTCAGCCGGGATCAACAATTGCGATTATGGGAATGGGCCCTGTGGGGTTAATGGCTGTTGCGGCAGCTAAAGCATTTGGGGCAGGCACAATTATCGTGACCGACTTAGAGCCGCTGCGGTTAGAAGCTGCGAAAAAAATGGGAGCGACTCATATTATCAATATCCGTGAACAGGACGCGCTTGAAGAGATTAAAACGATCACAAATGATAGAGGCGTTGATGTTGCTTGGGAGACAGCGGGAAATCCTGCGGCATTGCAATCCGCACTGGCTTCTGTGCGTCGGGGCGGGAAACTGGCGATTGTCGGTTTGCCTTCTCAGAACGAGATTCCGCTCAACGTGCCGTTTATTGCGGATAATGAGATTGATATTTACGGGATCTTCCGTTATGCCAATACGTATCCAAAGGGAATCGAATTTCTTGCTTCAGGCATTGTGGACACGAAGCATCTAGTAACGGACCAATATTCGCTGGAGCAGACGCAAGATGCGATGGAGCGGGCGCTTCAATTTAAGAATGAATGTTTAAAAGTGATGGTGTATCCAAATCGCTGAGTGAACAGGGAGGATCTTCGTATTCTCCCTCTTGTTTACTGGAAATGAAAACGGATTCTTGGGGTGGGAAATGATGATTGAAACAGAAAAAGCAACGACATTGAAGGCGAAGCATCACGGTCTGTCCTGGTTTGAACGAATCGGATATGGTTTCGGTGATATGTCGTATAATATTGTCTTTCAGTTTGTAAACGCATACTTATTATTCTATTATACAGACGTCGGCGGCATTCAGCCTGCGGTGATCGCAACTTTGTTTCTTGTTGTGCGGGTGCTGGATGCTATTTTTGACCCGATTATGGGATTGATTTTAGACAAAACGAACACAAGGTGGGGAAAGGCAAGGCCGTATCTGTTGTGGGTGGCATTCCCTTTTGCGCTTTTTACCTTTTTATGTTTCACGACGCCTCATTTCGGTGAGACGGGGAATATGGTATATGCGTACATCACCTATATTCTGCTTGGGATGTCCTTTAGTATGCAAACGATTCCGGTGAACAGCTTAACGGGGCGGATGACGAATTCTGTGGAGGAACGAACGGTTCTAACAACAACCCGGATGATTTTGGTGTATATCGGCATTCTTTTATCTATTTCCTGTGCGACACCGCTTGCAACTGCTATCGGAGGGGAAAATCAGGCGTTTGGGTTTCAAATGACGGCGCTCATCTATGCGGCGGTCAGCATCGTTTTGAATCTATTCAGTTTCTTTACTGTGCGGGAGCGGATTCAGCCTAAAAAGAGAAAAAAACAAGGGATCAAAAAGACGTTATCCGTTTTATTCCGAAACAAACCTTTGCTTATATTAATTTCATCATTTTTGGCTTTTGCGATCGGGTTTAATATTAAGCTCAGCACGATGGTGTACTATTTTACGTATAACGTAAACCATAAAGAATTTGTATTTTTGGGAACCGTTTTATTTTTCGGAGCAGCGCTGATCAGCAATTTGTTTATCCCTTTCTTTTCTGAGAAGTGGGGCAGAAAACAAGTCATGATCATCACGGCGGCTCTATCGCTTGTTTCTTATGCCGGCCTGCATTTTACGCCGTATTCTTCTATTACACTCATTTTTATTTGGCTTTTTGTTTCCGGATTTTTCACAACGCCTTTAAATACGCTTGCTTGGGGTATGGTTGCGGATTGTGTCGATTATGCGGAATGGAAAACCGGAGTTCGCGCGGATGGTGTGGTCATTTCCAGCATGAGCTTTATTAATAAGCTGGGTGTTGCGTTAGCCGGGTCATTTTCGGCCATTTATTTAGGGATTGCCGGGTATGTCGCGAATGCAGACCAGACAGTCACGTCATTGAATGCGATTAAAAATATGAATGCTTTAATCCCGGGATTATTTATTTTGCTTTCTATTATTCTCATTGCCTTCTATCCTTTAACTGAAAAAAGATATAAGCAAATCATTTCAGAGCTGGAGCAGAGGTCTGCGAGATAAATATATGTAAAATTTTTAATATTCGATGTAAACGGTTGTATTTATAGGAGAAAGTAATATACTGAGACTGTAATCTAGACTTTATAAATGAGTGTGATAATATGCGTAGTCATTCTGTTGTTTGTATTGGAGAATTGTTGATCGACTTCTTTTGTACCGATATTGATGTTGATTTAATGGAAGGACGCAATTTCTTAAAAAGTGCCGGCGGTGCACCGGCGAATGTGTCAGCAGCCATTGCCAAGCTGGGCGGAGATGCTGCTTTCAGCGGAAAAGTAGGCAAGGATCCGTTTGGGTATTTTCTCAAGCAAACATTGGACGCTGTACAGGTGGATACCTCTATGCTTGTCATGGATGAGAAAGCGCCTACAACGCTTGCTTTTGTGTCATTAAAGGAAAATGGAGAGCGAGACTTTGTTTTTAATAGAGGCGCGGACGCTTTGTTTACGCTGGAGGACATTGACCAGGAAAAACTAAACGAAGCGAAAATCCTTCATTTTGGCTCAGCGACGGCACTGCTATCAGATCCGTTTTGCTCAGCCTATTTACGTCTTATCTCGATTGCAAAAGACAATGGGCAGTTTATTTCGTTTGACCCTAACTATCGTGAGGATTTATGGAAGGGAAGGGTTTCAGAGTTTGTAAGTGTCGCAAAAAGAGCGATTGCTTTAAGTGATTTTGTGAAAGTCAGTGACGAGGAGCTTGAGATTATCAGTGGTGCGAAGGATCATGAAGAGGGCGTTGCGATCCTTCATGAGATCGGAGCTAAAATTGTCGCTGTGACACTTGGGAAAAGCGGGACTCTTCTTTCGAATGGAAAAGATCGTGAAATCATTCCAAGCATTCCAGTGACATCAATCGACTCAACAGGGGCGGGAGATGCTTTCGTCGGCGCGGCTTTATTTCAATTGGCAAACACGGATCAGATTCAATCTGTAGATGCTGATTTTGCGAAGCTCCGTGAGATTGTGTCATTTGCCAATAAGGTGGGAGCTCTTGTGTGCACTAAAATTGGAGCGATTGATGCACTGCCCAGCATGAAAGAAATTGAAGTTACTCTATAAAACATCGGGGATGTTTCTTGAAAGTCTTTGGACTTTTGGGAAGCATCCTTTTTTTGTTTGCCTACTCTCGTTCAGGCCATTTTCGGGCACCGGCTTGGATAATTCCCAGCAGTAATTGACGCCGTTCCTTTAAATAATTGATGGCAGTTTGGAATGTTTGCTTTGATAAAGTTGGTATGCCTGATTCTTGAAGCTTTGTGATATCTGGTTCCGGCGGTGCTTGTTCAGCCGGATGGATATAGGCTGTATGGACGGTATCCAAGTAGTTTTTGATACTTGACCGCGTTTCTTTGATGTGAAGCTGGTTCGGCTGATATTGATCAGGAATGCCGTATTTCAAAATGGTTAATGCTTCATCCAATACGGTGACAGCTATAACGGATGATTCCTCACGCTGCGTGCTATGGTAAAAATGAAGGATAGGGAAGGCGTTATGCTGAGCGGTCAGCTTACCCAGCTCTGATGAGAATGTGATAAGAAGGAAATCAATGTCGTGAAAATCCTTGCCGTTCCATGCAGTCTGGACAATTTCTGTTCCGTCATGCCCAAGACTTAATACACTTTGGGCAAATGACCGCTTTTGATTCACCGCACTCAAGACGGAAATTAAATACGTGACAGAAAATGTGATGGTAAGAAGGCCTTGAGCTGTTTCAAGGACAGTGACAAGCTTCCAGAGGTCTCCGTTCGGAGCGAGGTCGCCATTTCCTAATGTAAACATGACATAGCCGGTAAAATAAATTCGATCTGGCCAGGATGCCGGTTCTTTCGATTGAGTTCCGACGAGTGAATGAGGGTCACTCGAGAAAATCAAAACCCACCCGCTCCAAAATAAACTGATCCATATCACTAACGTTAGGCATAACAGCAGAGGACCTGCCGTGCTGAGAACCTTTGCATGGTCTCCGCTGATTTTGCGGCAGCCTTTCCACAGCCATGCAGACAGACATCTTGTGATGGGGCCTGCACCGCTCTCTAACCATAATGTAGTCCATAAAAAATCAATCATTCCCGCTGTCAACAATATAAGGCCTGCAATGACATATACCTCATTCAATTTTGTTGCCTCCCCTAAGCCAGCCATCATTTATTTTCCTTTTCTATTTCCTTTTGTCTCGATTCTGAAACAATTGTTCGGATGTTTGATAAGAAAGTCATTGCAGAAAAGATAGGAGAAGTTACTCAAAACTTACTCATTTTGTCGATATGAGCAGATGAACAGAAACTCACAGGAATTTTGACTTGATTTCCACATTTTTATGAAGAAAAAAGTTCATTTTCCCCTTGAATTGGTCATTTTGCTTTTATTGAGTAAAAAATTTTCAGAAATTTATATTGACTGAAAGCGTTTTTATAATTATGATAATATCAGATGTAACAAAAATGTCACTATGATATCACTACAATAGAACTATGAAGTGACTATAAAATAACAAGTTATGAAGTATATGTGCAAAGAAATACCCACTGTTCTTTTAGTGGAAAATGAAATCGCTTCCAAGAGAACTGCCATGCTAAGAAGAAGGGAAGGTTATGAGGCCATTGGAGAAAAACATGATGAACTTTTTTCTGCAGCCTGCTTACGACATGTGAGGAAGGCAGCAGCCCTAGAATAAGTTTTTGAAATACGCATTGACCGATTTTGAAAAAGACTGGGGGAAACAGTATGAATAAACAAGGCAATCAAATGTCATTTTTACGTACAATTATTTTAGTCTCGACTTTCGGCGGTCTCCTCTTCGGTTATGATACCGGCGTGCTCAATGGAGCTTTGCCGTATATGGGAGAGCCAGACCAGCTTAACCTCAATGCCTTCACAGAGGGGCTTGTCACCAGTTCACTTCTTTTTGGAGCCGCGCTCGGTGCTGTGTTTGGCGGCAGGATGTCTGATTTTAATGGCCGCCGCAAAAATATTTTGTTCCTCGCTGTTATATTTTTCATTTCAACGATCGGGTGTACGTTTGCTCCAAATGTAACGGTCATGATTATTTCCCGTTTTGTGCTTGGCATTGCAGTCGGGGGTGCATCAGTTACGGTTCCTGCCTATTTAGCGGAGATGTCTCCTGTGGAAAGCAGGGGGCGGATGGTGACGCAGAATGAATTGATGATTGTATCAGGACAGCTTTTGGCCTTTGTTTTTAATGCAATCCTTGGAACAACAATGGGAGAGAACTCCCATGTGTGGAGATTTATGCTGGTCATTGCGTCGCTTCCAGCCGTATTCCTGTTTTTCGGAATGATCAGAATGCCTGAGAGTCCTCGCTGGCTCGTTTCTAAAGGGAGAAAAGAAGATGCTTTGCGGGTATTGAAAAAAATCAGGGATGAAAAGCGGGCTGCATCTGAGCTGCAAGAAATTGAATTCGCTTTCAAAAAAGAAGATAAGCTTGAAAAAGCGACGTTTAAAGATCTTTCAGTCCCATGGGTGCGCCGGATTGTGTTCATTGGAATCGGGATTGCGATTGTACAGCAAATTACAGGTGTAAACTCGATTATGTATTATGGGACTGAAATTTTAAGAGATTCTGGTTTTCAAACGGAGGCCGCTTTAATCGGAAATATCGCGAATGGCGTGATCTCGGTATTGGCAACATTCGTTGGAATCTGGCTGTTAGGGAGAGTAGGCCGCCGGCCGATGCTGATGACAGGCTTGATCGGTACGACAACGGCATTATTGCTGATCGGGATATTCTCACTTATACTCGAAGGATCACCGGCACTTCCATATGTGGTCCTGTCATTAACGGTTACATTCCTTGCTTTCCAGCAGGGGGCAATTTCACCAGTGACGTGGCTGATGCTTTCTGAGATTTTCCCGCTTCGCCTTCGCGGTCTGGGAATGGGCGTCACGGTATTCTGTCTGTGGATGGTGAATTTTGCAGTCAGTTTCACTTTCCCGATATTGCTGGCCGCCATTGGCCTGTCCACAACGTTCTTTATCTTCGTTGGATTAGGCATTTGCTCTGTCCTGTTTGTGAAGAAGTTTTTACCGGAGACGAAAGGGCTTTCGCTTGAGCAGCTGGAGGATAACTTCCGCGCTTATGATCGCGGCGAGGTGAAGAAAGAGTCTGGCGCTGAAGTGATTGGATAAGATAAAAAAAGAATCCGCATACGGGCGCGGATTCTTTTTAGTTTCAAATTAGTTAGGTCTGACAAGGATTTTGACTTGGTTTTTCTCTTTAATAAGAGCCCCGAAGCCTTCCTCGATCAAATCGTCTAACACGATTTTTTTCGTTACGAGTTTGTCAGCTGAGAAATAGCCTTCTTTCATTAATGACAATACAGCCGGGAAGATGTCGCGGTATCCGATAATTCCTTTTACTGTACGTTCTTTGATTACGATATCGTTCGGATGGATTTCAGCGCCTTTTTCCCAAATGCTGACGATGACTGTTTCACCGGCAATTGTAGTGGATTGGATCGCTTGTCGTAATACAACTGGAACGCCTGTAACTTCGAATGATACGTCAACACCGCCGCCGGTACGCTCTGCAATCTCAGCGACTACATCGTCTGTTTTGGACGGATCAACGATGATGGCTCCAAGCTCCTCAGCTTTTTGCTGGCGTTCAGGTGAAAGCTCAACAGCGTAAATATCAGTCGCACCAGCAGCCTTCAGCGCTTCAATCACAAGAAGTCCGATCGGACCGCAGCCGAATACAGCCGCTTTGTCGCCGGCTTTGATTTTGCTTGAGCGGACAGCATATAAAGCGACCGCAGAAGGCTCAACGAGCGCACCTTGTTCATATGATAATTCATCAGGAAGCTTGAACAACAGCTCTTCATCTACAGAGACGTATTCAGAGAAACCGCCGCCTCCGCCGGCTAAGCCGAGGAATCCCATTTGTTCATCAAGGTTGTAAGCACCCTGGTGGCCGTGTGTCGCAAAAATCGGTTCGACTACGACGCGGTCTCCTGCTTTATAGTTTTCAACGCCTTTTCCAACTTCAACAACTTCACCGGAGAATTCATGGCCCATGGTGACAGGTGCTGTTTCATTCGTTAATGGATGCGGTTTGTCAACCGGAATAAAGATCGGGCCGCCCAGATACTCATGTAAATCACTGCCGCAGATGCCGCACCATTTGACTTTGATCTTTACTTTTCCCGGCTCTGTTTTTGGCTCTTCGATATTTTCAATACGGATATCCTTTTGGTTATGCCATCTTGCTGCCTTCATGGATTACCACTCCTATATCTTTTGATATGAGTAATTCCGCATCGGTCAATATGAACTGTTCACAAAATCGCCATTTTTAAAACCAAAAAAGAAATGAAATTTTTATATAATATAATCTACGTTTTTTTGAAAAAAGAAATTTTGAAGAAAAAAGAGTCTCGCACACTCTTTTTTCTTTATATGAGAGTATGAATCGTTTACATAGCTATGAATTTGGTTTGAACAATACGGTAATGGTTCGTTCATATTGAATGCGACAACTACTCTATCAACAATTATAACGCTAACACTGCAATTATAATAGGATAATCTTCCATGGTTTATTTTAGCAGAGGTTACTTTTCAGACTTTGTAACATTACTGTAAGGATATTGAAATAAAAAATCCCTGGTTCATCGTGTATAATTTTCCTAGATGTTAACAAACAGGGGGACGAAATGTTGAAGAAAGTCATTTTAGCCGCTTTTATCTTAGTAGGAAGTACTTTGGGAGCTTTGAGTTTTTCATCAGATGCCAGTGCGAAACATGTGAACGGAAATATTACTTGGTATAATGGAGTCGGGAAAAAAGGCTCTTCAGGTAAAAAACTTGGACATTGGGATTGTGCGACCAAGATCGGATTTGATGTTCCTAGAAACGGGACGAAAATCAGAGCTTATGCAAAAGCGAAACCTAAAAAGGTGATTACGGTTTACAAAAATGATGTTGGCAGAATGCCTAATGCAGTCCTGGATGTAAGCCCTAAAGCGTTTAAAGCGCTTGGATACCCATTAAGCAAAGGAAAAGTAGCGGGACATTACAGCTATTAATCTACATATATAATCTGTAAAGCAAGAAGTCATATTCTTGCTTTTTCTATTGGTGGAGATAAAAGATGAAAAAAAGAATCATATTATTGTTAACTATCGTGATAGCAGCCGCTGTGGCGGGTTTTGCGTTTTATATTGTAAAGGATAAAGGCCATGAGAGCGCTGATGTTTCAGTAAATACGGAAAGCGGTGATAAGCTGCTTGTTTCGATTACGAATACCGATCTGCTGACGAAGTATTATGAAAATGATAAGGTGATCCATGAGGAGAAGCTGACTAGCTATCCGGCATTTGCCTTGGATCAAAAGCAGCAGGTGCTCTATTATACAGGCAATAATGATCAAAATGAAATGAGGCTTTTTAAGCTGGATCTAAAGTCTAATAAAAAGACGATGCTCTATAAAGGTGCGGAGAGTGCCGACAGCCTGTTTTTATCAAAGGACCGTTCAACCATCTATTTCCGTTTAGGAAAAGCGGACGAAAGCAATTTCCGGATCGCATCCTTTGATCTGAAAACAAAGAAGTATAAAAACCTTTATCCCGCCGCGAATGATCAGGATGACAGCGTCAGCAGCTTCTTTTATAACAAAAAAACAGATTCATTTGCATTGCTTCATTATTCTGTAGAAGAAGACTACAAGAAAACAGATGAAGCGAACGAAAAGGGGATCGATCCTGAACCGACAACGATTCATTTTGCTGCAGGCCATCAAAACAAATTTGATGAGCTGAAGAGCCTTGACCAGTTTATCAGCGATATTGCTGTTTCTGATGATGATAAACGTATATTGTTTACATCATATACACAAAAAGGCACGGAGCAAACCGCTTCTATTCAGATGCTGAATGCGGACACGAAAAAATATGAAAACATCATTTCAAATCAAAAATCATTTAAGCTGTTAATGGACGCACAGCCGCAGTTCTCTAAGGATGGAAAGAACATTTATTTTCTTGCCGAAGCCGAGGGGGCTAAAAAACTGAAGGATGAAACAGGGCGTGAAGCCAAGGTGCGGACGATTTATTCCTATAACCTTGAAAGTAAGACGTTTAAAAAAGTGTGGGAAAATCCGAACGGCATCATCAACAGCTTTTCTGTCATCAACTAATAAAAACCACTCGGCATGGGCTGAGTGGTTTTTTTAATGGACGAGGTGCAGGGCTAATGATCCGAGCCATCTAAAGAAACGGATCAAAGGTATTGTCCAATTCAGAAGTTCCATGCATGAGTTGATTGCAAGGTTCAGCTTTTTGAACGTAGCCCTTTTTTTCAGTCTTTTTGCTGCTGGTTTGTGATCACGTTATCACTCCTTCGGTATCCATATTATACCATAACAATAAAATAAAAAGCCCTAAACATTTACAGTTTTGGGCTTCTTTCTAAGCTACGGCCTTTTGCAATGATAGGCCTTCATTCTGGATATAGAATCTGCGTCTCCGTTCGGGGATTGTTTGCTTGCAGGAGACTGCATTTATTATAGGGAAGAGCTAGCTTGTTTTCGTTTGGCTGTTGTTTTGGAGATTCACTAATGAACGGATGCCATCGACCATTTTACTTCCGCACAAAGGGCACAATGGCGTGTCACTGCTGGCGAAGTTTTTTCGGGTCCAGCCGTTACAGTCTTCTTTTGTGCATTCCCAAGTACTCACATCTTCTTTAGGCAGCGGTTCTTGATTACGTTTGTTATAGTAAGACATAAAGTCACTTCTTCCCTCATGTATTTTACTGCACATTTCTTATTGTCTCATACTTTTCCCTAATCTCCTAATTCCTTTTTCTTTATGACTTTCCAATCAGTCCATCTAAGAAGGAGAGGAGTGTGCTGTTAAAAGCGTCCGGTTCTTCTAAAAACGGGCAATGGCTGCTTTTTGAAAAGGTGACGAGCGTCGAATTTGGAATGAGGTCATGCAAGTGTTCTCCAGCAGCAGTAGAGAAAAATTTGCGGTCTTCCCCGAAGCACAGCAATGTCGGCACATTGATGTTTTGAAGGGTGCCGCGGTAATCAGCAGCCGTTTGGTTAAATAAAATCGTGCTTGAAATCGCAGCCGGCTGTTTGAGGATTTCTGCCAGCATCCATTCTGTTTCTGTCTCAGCAGGCGGTTCTGCGAACATATTATGGATGAAGCTTTCGTAGAATGGCAGCGGTTCAGTCTGAATGGCGTGCATCGCCGTTTTTAGACCGTCAAAATCAAACGGACCGTGTTCCCAGCCCTCCCATTGGTAGTCGGAAGCTGATTGATCAATAATGACAGCGGCTTGTATGTTATCATTCCCAAATTGATTGAGATAATCCCATACGACAAAAGCACCCATTGACCAGCCGGCAAGCACGGCACGGTCGAGCTCCATTGCTTTTAGAAATTCCCTTACGTCACGGGCATATTGGGAAATGGTGTGTCCGTGCAGTACTTTGTCGGATTCGCCGTGTCCTCTAAGATCGAGACGAATACACTGATAATTGGCAGAGAGTGCTGAGAACTGTTTGTGGAAAAATTGTCCGCTCATCAGCACTCCGTGTATAAACAGGATCGGTGTACCGCTCCCGTGCGTTTCATAGTACAGTCGTGTCTGATCTTCTAATGTGATGTAGGGCATTTTTACTCCTCCTCTAGTTTCCGTCTTGAGAATGACTGGCTGCTGTTGAACTGACGATGACAGCTGTCGCGGCTGCCTGCTGTGCCTGAATGGCGGTTTCGATGGCTGTGTACAGTCCTGATTCCATCAGCAGATTTTTCTCCATATGCTCACTGAGATATAGGCTGACAGCAATTTTGAAGTTCAATTCCTTTTTCCATTTGAATCGTTTTTCTTGGTTCAGCTCGTCTGTGATGGCCAGAACAGTTTTGATATCAGGCTCTTCCAGAAATGTGAGCAGGGCAAGATCAGGGTAATGGACATCCTTTGGTTTTTTGTGAGATTCAGTGATGGTTTGGAACAGCTTTCTGCATTGCAAAACAAGCGTTTCAGCGTCTTTTTCAGCGTGCAGGGCTAGGATGTGGCTGGTTTGGTGTAAGTGCTGGCCTTTGCGAAATCCGCCAGCTGCCAGCTGCTGATAGCTCGCTTCTGCTTTATTCAGCGCCTGTAATCCTTTCCCGTTCCCGGCCAGCAATACAGCAAGCGGGACATTTTGAGTTGACGTGAGGAAATAGTGATGTTTTTTCATCTGCTGATAAACAGAGAGCCCCATGTTCATCTGTTCTTTTTGATTGATCGCTTCGGACTTGCCGGTGAGTATGATAAGGGCGGAAAGGTAAGTGAAAATGTCCCGTTTGTATCCAAGCCTCACCATCTCATTGTATCTGTCAATAAAAGTAAGGAATGCTTGTTTGGCTTCCTGCTGAAAATGAATGTCCAGAATGGAAGCAACAGTAAAGCGGTGGTGTGAATTGAGTGTTGAGAAGCTGCCGATGTTTGATTTGATATAGCTGCTCAAATCATAAAAGCGCTGAAAATCAAACTCTCTTTTATTCACAATATATGCAGAAGAAATGAGCATTAATATCTGATCGTGTGAAACTTTCCATTTTAATTTTGATTTTAATTCGGCATAAATGGAAATGTATCGCTTTGTTTTTTCATTTAGGTCGTTTGTCAGCATAAAAAGCAGCTCCTTTTTGCTGTTTTTACGTTATACGATAAATGGGGCCAAAAGTTTCATAAAGAAAAAAACTTGCCTGCAAGAGGCAAGTTTGTCGGGTTATTTACGGGGATCTGTTATATCCATCGGTCTCATCATGTCATAGTCTTCATGCTCGAGAATATGGCAGTGCCATACGTATCGTCCGCTGTACGGCCCGAATGTCACGGCGATTCTCAGGACTTCACCGGCGTGAGCTTGAATGGTGTCTTTCCACCCCTTTTCACTTGGAGGCGGCGGAACAGCCGGGCCGGTATAGGACAATTCCCCTCTTTCTTGATAACGTGCGATATCAAACGGACGCCGGTCTAATACACGGAAGGAGACCAGATGCAGGTGGATTGGATGTGTTCCGCGTGTCGGGTTGATGATGGACCATATCTCAGTTGTGCCGGTTTTTGGTGCTTCTGTAACAGGATCGTGCCAGCGTTTGTTATTGAGAAGAAGGACGGGTCTGCCGTATTCGTCCTGAGTGCCTGCCAGTTTCAGTGTTCTGATGTTTTGTATTCTTTCATTCTGCACTGAAGGGTATGAGGCGAGGTACTTCGGCTTTCTGCTTTCGTCTTTTTGTTGCAATGGCTTTGTGACTCTGAATTGCATGACATTCGCATCTGTTTCGGGATTGACGTCACCGCCGCAGCCTTCGCTGTTTGCCAAAATGATCGATTGTCCTTCATAGGCTGTGAAGTCAATGATGATATCATAACGCTCAGCAGGCGCAAGACTAAAAGAGTTCAGTTTAACAGAACGAGGCAGGAGCCCTCCGTCTGAACCGATCTGAATAAATTCTCCGCCATTATCGAGTGACAGGTTATAGGTTCTCGTATTAGAGGCGTTGATGACGCGGAAGCGGTATTTCCTCGGTTCGACCTCCAAGTATGGCCATGCCTTCCCGTTGACGAGTATGGTTTCTCCGCAAAAAGCCGGAACGATTGATGGGTTAGGCAGTGACGGGGAAGGGTTTTCAGGCCCGCTTGGATAAAACAAAGAACCGTCCTCATTGATCGTGCGGTCCGTGATAAGAAGCGGCACGTCGTATTCGCCGGAAGGCAGCTTTAAGCGTTTTTCCTTTGGATCGTGAATAATATAAGCGCCGACAAGTCCGGCATAGACATTTAGCCTGGTCAGCGCCATGGCGTGATCGTGATACCACAATATAGCCCCGCGTTGCTGATTCGGATAATGATAAACCTCTCGTTTAAAATAAGGGCCTGTTTGTTCAAAGTCTTTGGAAAACCAGGCCTCCGGATACCCGTCACTATCATCAGGCGTGACGCCTCCGTGTAAATGAACGACAGTCTTTACCTCGGGCTCTTCATGCTGGCTGTCACTATGATGAATGGTGTGGTCGATCGGAAGAAAATGCTCTGACGGAAGGTTGTTCATCCATTTCACATAAACGTTTTCGTTTCTTTTAACCTCAATGGTAGGACCGGGAAATAAGCCGTTGTAGCCCCACAGGCGGGTCGGGGGGAGATCGCGGTGAAGCTGATGAGTGCATTCCTCCATGGTGACTTCGTAGTAAGTCTTTTCTTTTGTTTGCTGCACCGGCTTTAGTGTATCTGGGATTGGGAGAGCATCCGCAAATTTTTCAAGTGTCATTTTCATCGTCCTTATCTAAATTTTCCAAATTGGTACTATAGTTAATGACAATAAGGACGTGATGGTTACAAAAAAATTTGTGTGTCGCTCCTGCTCGAAGAAGAAAATAACAAAATCCTAAACGGCAGACCGTTTAGGATTTGATCAGCATTAAGGCAGGATGTCGGGCTGCTGTTGTGTGACTGGCTTGGCTGCCGCTTTCTCGCTCACCTTGCGTTTTCTGAACGCAAGATAAGAAATCAGAACGATTCCCGTGATGACGCCTGTCAGCAGCAGCTCGTCTCTCATGGAATCAATAAACGCCATAGATACTAAAATTCCGCAGATGGCGATGATGGTCAAGTAGGTTAGGAAAGGAAAGAGCCACATTTTGATCTTCAATGCTTCCGGGTTTGTTTTTTCGAGTTTTTTTCGCATTCTCAGCTGGGAAACAGCGATGACGAGATAGACGAGCAAAGCAATGGCGCCTGATGAGTTCACTAAGAATAAAAAGACTGTGTCCGGTGAAAAGTAGTTCATTACGACCGCGATATAAGAGAAAAATGTTCCGGCGACAATGGCTTGTACGGGAACGCCTTTTTTGCTCAATTTCATAAAACGGCGCGGCGCTTCGTTTCTTTCTGCGAGTGAATACAGCATTCTGGATGTGGTGTACAAACCTGAATTCAGGCAAGAGAGTACGGCTGTGAGGACGATAAAGTTCATAATCTGCGCGGCTGCCGGCACTCCAATATGCTCAAGTACAGCGACGAAAGGGCTTTCTAATATATTCGCTGAATTCCAAGGCAAAAGCGCCACAACAACGGCGATAGAGCCAACATAAAAGACGATGATGCGCCATACAACGGACCGGGTCGCTTTTGTCACGGATTCGATCGGATTGGATGTTTCTCCCGCTGCAATGGCAACAATTTCTGTTCCCATAAAGGAAAAGATGACAACAACAATGCCGAGTAATACGGAGCTGATGCCTTCCGGGAAAAATCCGCCTTTGCCTGTAATATTGGATAAACCGACTGGTTCACTGCCTGGCGCAAAGCCAAAAATAAAGGCAAAACCAACGATTAGAAAAGCGATGATGGTAACAACTTTAATGAGGGAGAACCAATATTCGAACTCACCGAATGACTTAACGGAGTAGATATTTGTCAGGGTGAGCAAGATCGTCAAGATCAAACTTGTCAGCCATAGCGGAATATCTTGGTACCAGTATTGAATAATGCCTGCGCCGGCGATTGCTTCGATCGCGATCACAATCACCCAGAAAAACCAATACAGCCATCCGATTGTAAATCCTGCCCACGGTCCGATGGCATCGTGAGCGTATTGAGAAAACGATCCGCTTGTCGGGTTTACGGCAGACATCTCACCGAGCATTCTCATGATAAAAATCACCAATAATCCGGCTAACGCGTAAGAAATAATGGCACCGGGCCCAGTAGAGTGAATCACTGAACCGCTGCCTACAAATAGGCCGGCTCCGATCACGCCGGCGATCGAAATCATTGTCATATGGCGGGTCTTTAATTCTTTTTTTAATCCTGATTGAGACTGGTTCATAAATTACCTCCTTTAAGAATGAAGTCATTACTGAATATTATGATAATTGAAACTCTATCATAAATATACAGTTTGTCGAAAATTCGTGTAAGAAAATATAACAGCTTATTTCAAATTTGTAGTGTTTTGTTGGCGATGTTTTCAGCAGATATGCTTGGAATAAAAGAAAAAATGTTCCGTTAATTATTCATTTTTGCAGTTTGGTATAATTTTAAAAATATGGAAGGTTGCCAGAAGCGTTGGCATCATTGAAATTGAAGGGATTTTCAGATGAGAAAATAAATTGGTTTAGAGAAAAAGTGTTCTATCGTCACTATTTTTCTGTGGCTGGTGAATCATGTTTCTGTAGACCCACTGCGGTTCAGCTTTGTATCATAATAATAGGAATACACGTGCGGAGAGGAGGTTTTGTATGGAGAGATATGATGAACTGAAAAAGGGAGAATCCGGGGCGCTGGTCAGCATTGCCGCGTATCTTGTCCTGTCCGCGATGAAGCTGATTATCGGGTATCTTTTTCACTCGGAAGCACTTACGGCAGACGGGTTAAATAACACAACTGACATTATTGCTTCTGTTGCTGTGCTGATCGGCCTGCGTATCTCTCAAAAGCCTCCTGATGAAGATCATCCATACGGCCACTTCCGTGCGGAAACAATTGCATCACTTATCGCATCGTTTATTATGATGGTTGTCGGACTGCAAGTGCTATTCAGCGCCGGAGAATCTATTTTTTCTGCTAAACAAGAGACACCGGATATGATTGCGGCTTGGACGGCAGCGGGCGGGGCAGCCCTGATGCTTGTGGTCTACCAGTACAATAAAAGGCTGGCCAAAAAGGTGAAGAGCCAGGCGCTCCTTGCCGCGGCTGCTGATAATAAATCAGATGCGTTTGTCAGTATCGGCACGTTTATCGGAATTATAGCAGCGCAATTTCACCTTGCTTGGATTGATACTGTGACGGCGTTTGTGATCGGTCTTCTTATTTGCAAAACGGCATGGGATATTTTTAAAGAATCATCTCACTCATTGACAGATGGCTTCGACGTAAAGGACATTTCGGCTTATAAACAGACGATCGAAAAGGTCTCCGGAGTGAGCCGGTTAAAAGACATTAAAGCGAGATACTTGGGCAGTACTGTTTACGTAGATGTGGTAGTTGAGGTATCGGCAGATTTAAATATTACGGAAAGCCACGATATTGCCAATGAAATTGAGCGGAGAATGAAGGAGGAGCATGCAATTGATTATTCGCATGTTCATATGGAGCCTTTAGAACGCAAATAATTGAGCTTCCTGTCACAGGAAGCTTTTTTGTGTGTTTTGGCCTGCTTTATTGGAAACAATTTGCTAGAATCGTTTTTTTATACAGATTGTTTTTTGTGGTAAAGTTAGGTTACGATATGATGAATTTTGTAGATGACTAGGAGGAAAAGAATGGCATATCAAGAAGACCTGCACCCTTTGCTGGGGAAAGCAGTTGAACATATTAATAGAGTAATGGTTGGAAAACGAGACATCGCCATACTCAGTTTAGCAGCCATTCTTGCCAAAGGGCATGTGCTGCTTGAGGATGTGCCCGGAGTCGGAAAAACGATGATGGTCCGCGCACTGGCAAAGTCAATCGGCGCCGATTTCAAAAGAATCCAATTTACTCCAGATTTGCTGCCATCTGATGTAACAGGCGTATCCATCTATAATGCGAAAACGATGGAATTTGAATACCGTCCGGGCCCGATTATGGGAAATATTGTGCTTGCCGATGAAATCAACCGTACCTCTCCGAAGACACAGTCTGCTTTGCTTGAAGCGATGGAAGAGGGAAGTGTAACGGTAGATGGCCATACGATGCCGCTTGCCGCTCCGTTTTTTGTGATGGCAACGCAAAACCCGGTCGAATATGAAGGGACCTATCCTTTGCCGGAAGCCCAGCTTGACCGTTTTTTATTCAAACTCCGCATGGGTTATCCGTCCTTTAATGAGGAGCTGGACGTCTTATCTCTTCAGGAAAAAAGCCATCCGATTGAGACACTTGAACCGGTTATTACAAAAGAAGACTTCATCCGTTTGCAGCGGGAAGTTCAAAATGTCCGCGCTGATGACAGCATAAAAGAATATATTGTTGAAATTGTGCAGAAAACGAGACAGCATGTCTCTGTTCAATTAGGCGTCAGTCCGCGCGGATCAATCGCTCTGATGAAAGCGGCCCAAGCATATGCGCTGCTGCATTATCGCGACTATGTCATTCCGGATGATATTCAATATTTGGCTCCTTTTACGCTTCCGCACCGGATGCTGCTGCAGCCAGAGGCGAAATTTGAAGGGATCCAGGCAGAAGCGATTGTACGGGAGATCATGTCAACTGTGAAGGTGCCGGTTCAAAGGTCGTCGATCCGCTGATGAAGAAGAAATTGCAATGGCTGGTATATGGGTGGAAGCTGATTGTATTAACGTTATTGACGGGTGCTGTTTTTTCCTACGCAATGTTTCAGGGCGGCTTTGTCAGCTGGTTTTTGTTTTACGCATTTCTCCCTTTTGTCGTGTACGCCGTGCTGCTGGCGTTGCACCCGCTCCGCTCTTTTCAGGCTTCACGGCAAATGGCCAAAACACAATTGCATGCGGGGGACAGGCTGGGCGTGTCGGTTACGCTGAGAAGAAAGCTGCCGTTTCCCCTGATGTATATGGTGATTGAAGATTGCCTGCCAGAAGGAATCGAGTCATTGAACCGAGACGAAGCCGCGGCCAAACGGCTCGTTTTTCCTTGGTTTAAACGGAGTATGACAATGTCGTATGAATTAGCTCGGGTACCGCGCGGGGAGCATCATTTTCATGCTGTCAGGGTGCGGACCGGGGATGTTCTCGGTCTGATTGAAAAAACAGCTTTTTATGAGCTGGAAGACACCTTGTTTGTTTATCCATCCTTTCAGCGTCTTCCTTATCAGGTGAATGAGAAGCAACAGGAAGACGGGGTAAGCGGTTCTTCTCCGATTCATCAGCACCATTCCGCAGTCGCAGCAAGTGTGCGGAATTATCAGCCGGGAGACCGGTTTGCTGCACTAGATTGGAAGACTTCTGCACGGCGAAACCAGCTGATGACGAAGGAATTTGAACCGTCTCGAAGCAAAAACCTGTTTCTTCTGATGGACCGATTTTCCTCGGAAGCATTCGAAGAGGTCGTTTCTGTGACAGCTTCGATTCTTCATTCTGTTTTAAAAAACGGCGCGGGGGCAGGCTTAGCCTCAGTTGGAAAGGAAAAAAATATTTTTCCTATTCAGGAGGGGGAGCAGCATTTTAAGCACATGCTTCGTCATTTAGCCGTCGCTCATTGTGATGCGGCTGACCCGGTAAGCCGATATGTACGGGAGGAGCTGGGGAAGCAGTCTGTTCGCCAAGCTGACAAAGTGATCGTCACGGGACAGTTCACGGAAGATTTGCTGAACATAGCAGAAATCGGGGGCGGCCGGGTGACAGTGATACTGGCAAAAGAGAAAGCTGCTGAGCTTTCTCAAGCTGAAAACGTCATGATCGAACGCATGATGAAACGTCAAATCAGAGTTCAGGTCATGAGGGGCGGACAAGTTTCGCGTGTTGTTTAGAAAGAGAGGTGACGGGTGCACATGCCGCACGATGACCAGAAGGGAAGCCGTTTGAGCTTGCTGTTATTTTATTTTCTGGCGTTTTTATTGCTGTGGGAGTGGCTCAGGCCGCTTGACAGTTTTACAGATACGAAACATACGGGCTTTTTTATTGTGTTTATCGGCTTGACGTTTCTGCTGACCTTTTTCAGGATGAGGTGGTTTGTCACCGTTCCTTTTTGTGTCATATTTACGTTGATCTCGATACACATCCTGTTTTATCAAGGATCTATATTTGACTTGAGCTGGGTCAGCTCTTTTTTAAAGGATGTCTATTTGAATATCACGCTGATTCAATCAGGGCAATGGAATGACATGATTCCTTCGTTTCGGACCCTGCTGTTTTTTGTGCTGCTGTGGCTGCTGGTCTATCTCCTTCATTATTGGGTGATTTACCAGAGAAGAATCTTGTTTTTCTTTATGATGACAGTAGCGTATATTACGATTCTTGATACCTTTACACCATATGACGCTACTTTTGCCGTCATCCGTATCGTGCTGATCGGCTTCTTTATGCTGGGCCTTTTATACTTAGAACGCATCAAGCTGATGGAAAGAATCAAGCTGTCAAAAACATCTGTCTTGAAATGGTTTCTTCCTTTATCTGTATTGATTTTGGCTGCGGTGGGATTCGGACTTTCCGCTCCGAAATCAGATCCGGCTTGGCCTGATCCGGTGCCTTTTCTCAAAAAAATCACCAATCAAGACCGTGTGTCGGCTGGAGAAAGCAAAATCGGATACGGGAACCATGATGAATCACTCGGCGGCCCGTTTCAGCAGGATGATACCCCTGTTTTTACATGGCAAGGAAAAGAGCGAACGTATTTCCGCGTGGAAACGAAGGATACGTATACAGGAAAAGGCTGGATTGAAACAGACACAGGCATGTCATATCAGCTAAGCGGAGGAAAAGTTGAAAATCTGTGGTTCGACCACAAGGTTTCGACAGAGCGCAGCACCGTCCGAGTAAAAGTCGATGATCACTACGGGTATAACCATGTGATGTATCCGATCGGTGCGGTAACCATTCAGCCAAAGCAGGCTGTCTCACTTGAAATGAACGGGAACACTGAACAAATTTCTCCGATCAGTGAACAAGCCGGTGAGATCAGAAATATGGGAAGCTATACAGTAACGTACAATTCTCCGGTCTACAAGCTGGATGAGCTGAGAAAGGTAAAAGTGAGAAACAACAGTGAGGAATACACATTCAGCGACCGCTATATGCAGCTGCCGGATTCACTGCCTGAGCGGGTGAGAACCCTTGCGATCGAGCTGACCCAGGATCACAATAATATGTTTGATAAGGTGAAAGCGGTTGAGGAATACTTAGGATCAAATGAGTTCACATATGAAACAGAAAACGTGACCATCCCTAAGAATGATGAGGATTATGTCGATCAATTTCTGTTTGAAACAAAGATGGGCTACTGTGACAACTTTTCTTCCGCTATGGTGGTGCTCCTGCGTTCGGCCGGCATTCCGGCCCGCTGGGTAAAGGGGTATACGTCCGGCGAATATAAAGAAGCAGGAAACAAAAACGGCAGCATCTACGAAGTGACAAATAACAACGCCCATTCCTGGGTAGAGGTGTATTTCCCGGAACAGGGCTGGGTCACATTTGAGCCGACTAAAGGGTTTACAAATCCGGCTGAGTTTACTTCTACTGACACAAAGGATTCCGGCAGCGAAAGCAGCAGCTCGACGGAGAAAACAAAAGAGGAGCAGAAAGAAGAGAAAAAACAGCCGAAAAAAGAGGAAAAACAAAAGGATAAACGGGAGCCAGTTGGTTCTGAAAAGTCGTCCGCTTCACATGCAAATGCCGGTGCAGGATGGTATGTAGCGCTTGCACTTCTTGCAGTCCTCCTGTTGGCAGCGGTATTGCTGTATGTTTTCCGTTCGTTATGGATGCCTGTTTTCGTGGTGAGAAAATTGAAGCGGCGCAGCGATCAGCACGTGTTTTTTGAAGCATATGGCGCTCTCCTGAAACAGATGAAGAGAAGAGGACTGCCGAAACAAGGCAGTGAAACGCTGCGTGATTATGCGAAACGAATCGATGGAAAACATGGCTCAGAAGACATGTCAAAGCTGACATCAAGCTATGAACGGGCGCTATACAGAAATGAAGATTCGGCGAAGCTTTGGAATGAATCCAGAGAGTTATGGGAAAATTTAATTAAAAGAAGATGGTCTTGACCGCTTATCAACGTGTTGTTAGAATTAGTGAATATTATCGGAGTCTGGGAGCGAGTTGCCGGACTCCGGCAAACGGCCTTGCCAAAGAGGGCGGAGCGGCTTCATATCTGTCCTCGTTTTTTTCTGTGTCAAAAAACTTAGAGGAGATTAGGTGACAACCATGACAAAGTTAGTGAATGAAATGATTCTTGTCCTTGATTTCGGCAGTCAGTATAACCAGCTGATTACACGCCGTATCCGTGAATTCGGGGTATACAGCGAGCTGCATCCCCATACATTGACGGCTGAAGAAATTAAAGAAATGAATCCAAAAGGAATTATTTTATCCGGCGGTCCAAACAGTGTGTATGATGAAAACTCTTTCCGCTGTGATGAGAAAATCTTCGAGCTTGATATTCCTGTTTTAGGAATTTGCTACGGCATGCAGCTGATGACCCATTACCTTGGCGGTAAAGTTGAAGCGGCAAGCCAGCGTGAATACGGAAAAGCAAACATCCGTATCGAAGGCACACCTGATTTGTTCAAAGATCTTCCGAACGAACAAGTGGTTTGGATGAGCCACGGCGATTTGGTTGTAGAAGTTCCTGAAGGCTTCACTGTTGACGCGACAAGCCATCACTGCCCGAACTCAGCGATGAGCAAAGCGGACAAAAAATGGTACGGCGTTCAGTTCCACCCGGAAGTGCGCCACTCTGAATACGGCAATGATCTTCTGAAAAACTTTGTATTCGGCGTTTGTGATTGTGAAGGCAAATGGTCAATGGAGAACTTTATTGAAATTGAAATGCAAAAAATCCGTGAAACGGTCGGAGACAAGCAGGTTCTTTGCGCGCTAAGCGGCGGCGTTGATTCCTCTGTTGTTGCTGTTTTGATTCATAAAGCGATCGGCGACCAGCTGACTTGTATCTTTGTAGACCATGGTCTTCTCCGTAAAGGCGAGGCCGAAGGTGTTATGAAAACATTCAGCGAAGGCTTTAACATGAACGTGATTAAAGTAGACGCAAAAGACAGGTTCTTAAATAAACTAAAAGGCGTTTCTGATCCTGAGCAAAAACGCAAAATCATCGGTAATGAATTCATTTACGTGTTCGATGATGAAGCGGACAAGCTCAAAGGCATCGACTACCTTGCACAAGGAACGCTTTACACAGATATCATCGAGAGCGGTACTGCAACGGCGCAAACGATCAAATCTCACCACAATGTCGGCGGGCTTCCTGAAGACATGCAGTTTGAACTGATCGAGCCGTTAAACACGCTCTTCAAAGACGAAGTGCGCGCGCTTGGCACAGAGCTCGGCATTCCTGATGAAATCGTATGGCGCCAGCCTTTCCCAGGACCGGGACTCGGAATCCGCGTTCTCGGCGAAGTAACAGAAGAAAAACTGGAAATCGTTCGTGAATCAGATGCGATTTTGCGTGAAGAAGTTGCAAATCACGGGTTAGAGCGTGATATCTGGCAATACTTCACTGTTCTTCCTGACATCCGCAGCGTTGGTGTTATGGGTGACGCGAGAACATATGATTACACAATCGGAATCCGCGCCGTTACTTCAATTGACGGCATGACATCTGACTGGGCACGTATCCCGTGGGATGTGCTTGAAGTCATTTCTACACGTATCGTGAATGAAGTGAAGCATATTAACCGCGTGGTGTATGATATTACAAGTAAGCCGCCTGCGACGATTGAGTGGGAATAAGTAAATAGCTAATAGAAAAACGTCCCTTTTATAAAAGGGGCGTTTTTTTGTTAACTTTTTGAAACCGTTTCGGCAGTTTTCATATCTAACAACATAGGAGGTGGATAAGGTGAAGGAAGAAAGATTGATTACAAAGGCGAGAAAAGGAAATGCTCGGGCCTTTGAAAAGCTTATGATGGCACATCAGGAGACTTTATACAAAACAGCCTATCTCTATTTAAGGAATAAAGAAGATGCACTTGATGCTGTACAGGAAACGGCTTATAAAGCTTTTATCAGTATAGAAAAATTAAAAGAGCCAAAGTACTTTTTAACGTGGCTTACTCGAATACTGATTCATTCCATTTTTGCCATGAATAAAAAGAAAGGAGAATTGGTCCCATTTGAGAAACATCATGATACTGGAACCGATCAAGCAAATATTGAGGAATACATAGATTTGCGAAATGCGATTGATTCACTTGATGAACATGTTCAGCTCACGATTCAGCTATATTATTTTCAAGATTATTCGATTTCAATGATAGCTGAACAAACAGGAATGGCAGAAGGCACGATTAAAACACATTTACATAGAGCGAGAAAAGCATTGAAACAGGAGCTGGAAAAGGAGGATCAAAACATATGGACAAACACCAAGTGAAGCAGATATTTGATGACATAGAAGTGCCAAAGAAAGAGCTAAAAAAAGCAATACATCAAGCTGTCGTCCGTGCTGAAAATGAAAATAACACAAGGCGCCGTTTTAAATGGGCACGAACAATTACAAATGGAATCGCTGTTGCTGCTGTGGTATGTATACTGTATTTAACGTCCGGTCTTTTTCTGCCATCTGTAAACAAAGCGATGGGAAGCATACCCATTGTCGGCCAAATTTATAAGGAGTTTCAAGATAAAGTTGGCCTATCATTGTTTAAAAGCAATTTGGTCACAGCTCTGAATCAAAAAGCTGAGTCAAGGGGAATCACTGTGTCTGTAAACAGCTCCTATTACGATGCCGGACAGCTTGTCTATAATTTCACTGTTGATAACTTCCAGTCTGATGAAAAAGAGATCAGCTATAATGTGGACGAAGCGAATTTTAACGACAATGTTTCAATCAACTATGATTCCTTAATGCTCAAAAAATTAAATAACAAACAATACGCAGGACAATTAAGGATTTATACAAATGGTACTGAAATAAAAAATGGGGATACCGTGCCTTTTGTTATTACTCATATCAATGAAATACAGGGAAATTGGAGATTTAAACTGCCTATTACCAAAAAGAATGCGAACTATTTAGAAAGCTCAAAAGTTGTATCGGCTTATCATAATCGTTATCAATTTTCCAATATTCAAGTGGAAAACGGGAAACTTGGATCTGTCCTTCAATTTACAATAGATTATCAAGGCATAGCAAAGCATGATACGGTTGAAATTAACGAAGTCAAAGATGATTTAGGAAACACATATGAGATGTCAGCGTCAAACATCGAACTTGGAGATCGCAAAAAAATCAACGAGAGAACGATAAGAGCAAAAGGCCAAACACAGTTAAAATCACCAATCAATCCAAAAGCGAAAAAGCTAACATTAATAGTAGATATTAGATCTGAGGCTGAGGGAAGTGAAATAGTCCCGCTAAATGCAGGGATGCCGTATCGTCTTTCTGAAACAAAACATCAAAACATAGGGATTGAAATCAAGAACATTAAACAAGAAGGGAGGAAAGTATTGGTTCATTACCGCTTCACAGGAGTTGATACTTCAAGTATGTCAAAAGATGACTTAGTGAATATAGGTGAAATGATTGGCCTTGGTGATATGAAAAAAATGCAATCATGGTCTGATCCAATGGCTTATTATGAAGAAGGTTATTATTTGAAATGGAATAAAGCTGAAGTGCAAAATATGGACACAGCCGAAATGCTATCTACTTTTGAACTGGATGACGCATATCTTGATAAGCTGTCTTTAAAGCATTTTGAGTTTAATGAATACGGTCTGTATATTGATAAAGGCGTTTTAAATGACCTGATTCAACTAAAGCCATTCTCGTTTACTGTACCAGTGCATCAGGTGAGTCAGCCTACAAGATAAAATCATTTTTAGTTGAAAAACCGTATGAAGTCATACATACGGTTTTTATCATTGTTACCAATTTAGTCAATAGACGAATAAACCAATTTTTTTAATAAGTAATGTTCGTTGTTTATATTGTCAATTCAAAATGAAGTTGGTACAATAGACACAGAAATCAAATAAGATGAATTCGTATAATCGCGGGGATATGGCTCGCAAGTCTCTACCAAGCTACCGTAAATGGCTTGACTACGTAAACATTTCTTTCGTTTGATATAAATAAAACACGTTTATTTATTCAAACTGAAACCCGTCTGTAGTCAAGCGTCCCAAAATGTATTGGGGCGTTTTTTATTTGGCGTTTTCAGGGCAGGATAAATAGCAAAGAGTGAAGGGAGTCAAATAGCTTGAAAAAGTTTTTTCAGTTTGATGAGCTGGGCACCAGCTATCGCAATGAAATCATTGGCGGATTAACGACTTTTTTATCTATGGCATATATTTTGTTCGTCAATCCGATTACGCTTGCTTTGGAGAGCGTGAAAGATTTTCCGGAGGCGCTGAGAATTGACCAAGGTGCGGTCTTTACAGCGACAGCGCTGGCGTCAGCAGCAGGCTGTATCTTAATGGGATTGATAGCGAGATATCCGATTGCCATCGCGCCCGGTATGGGGCTGAACGCGTTTTTTGCGTTTTCTGTCGTCCTCGGTATGGGCATTTCATGGCAGGCAGCTTTGTCTGGTGTTTTTATTTCAGGTCTTATTTTCGTTGCTCTTTCTTTAACAGGTTTTCGTGAAAAAATCATCAACGCCATTCCGCCTGAGCTGAAATTGGCAGTCGGCGCGGGGATCGGCCTGTTTATTACATTTGTTGGATTACAAGGTTCAGGAATCATTACAGCGAATCCTTCTACACTCGTCACCATCGGAAACATTCACAGCGGTCCTGTACTGTTAACGATTTTCGGTGTGATTGTAACTGTTATTTTAATGGTGCTTCGCGTTAACGCAGGCGTGTTTATCGGGATGCT
Organism: Bacillus sp. TSO22; assembly: GCF_020223595.1. Lineage (NCBI taxonomy): Bacteria > Bacillati > Bacillota > Bacilli > Caryophanales > Bacillaceae > Bacillus > Bacillus sp. TSO22. The sequence goes on along the minus strand of NZ_JAHAWO010000013.1, from coordinate 296,579 downwards.
GTTAACAGCGGTTGCCGGCATGATTTTCGGATTGGTTCCGGTTCCGTCTCAAATCATCGGCAGTGTGCCGAGCCTTGCGCCGACGTTCGGACAAGCATGGATTCACCTGCCGGATATTTTCTCCGTCCAAATGCTGATCGTCATTTTAACTTTCTTGTTTGTCGGTTTTTTTGATACAGCGGGTACACTTGTTGCTGTGGCGACTCAAGCTGGTTTAATGAAGGAAAACAAATTGCCGCGTGCGGGCCGTGCGCTTTTAGCTGATTCATCTTCCATTGTAATCGGTGCCGTGCTTGGTACGTCTACTACAACTTCTTACGTTGAATCAAGCTCAGGTGTCGCTGCGGGTGCCCGTTCAGGATTTGCGGCTATTGTAACAGGTATTCTCTTTTTACTGGCTACGTTTTTCTCACCGCTTCTGTCAGTCGTTACATCAAATGTAACAGCTCCGGCGCTGATTATTGTCGGTGCATTGATGGTGGCGCCGCTTGGCAAAATCGCTTGGGATAAGTTCGAAGTGGCCGTTCCTGCTTTCCTTACCATGATCATGATGCCGTTAACGTACAGCATTGCGACTGGGATTGCCATCGGATTTATTTTCTACCCAATTACGATGGTGTGCAAAGGAAAAGCCAAAGAGGTTCATCCGATCATGTACGGACTGTTTGCCGTATTTATCCTGTACTTTATCTTCTTAAAATAAGGAATGGAAACCAGCTGCCGGTGCAGCTGGTTTTTTTGTTGCAAAAGGTAAAACCATTTCATACGATATACCGTCATGTAGATGTGCCGCCATGCTTTACTTAAATGGAAATGACTTGACTGTTCAGGAAGGCTTCGGTACCTTATATAAGTGTTTTATTTTCTTACTGAATGGTATTCCGCCGTATTTTTTTGATAGGAGTTGCTGACATGACGGAAGAAAGAAAAGAAACGTTTGAAGAAGAAGTTAACCAGAGTGAAAGAATAGATGCAGATGAAGAACCGCTATCGAGAATGTCCAGAAAGGCGAGCCGACAAAGCAAGCAGAAGCAAAAACAAAAGCAGAAACCGCACCAGGAACGCGGTGAATCAACTGCTAAAGACAAGCTTGCGTCTGTATGGGCAGCCATCAACAGATATTGCGGTTTTGCGTTCTCGATTTTAAAATCACCGGCGAAAACCGTCGTGGCGGATGGTTTTTCTCATTATAAGTATGGGCTGATTTCAATGCTTATATTCAGTGTGATCTTTTCAATCGGGAACTGGTTTCAGTTAAAGGCGAGCTGGAATCGGCCGCTCGGGTTTGGAGAACGCCATCACGCTTTCTATGACGGATTTTTAGTCGTTCTTGTGTATTTGCTCCTCTTTTTCGCGGTAATGGTCTTAGCGGTATGGGCCGTCTCCCGCTATATGATGAAGCAGAAGGTGACGTTCAGAGAAGCGGCTGCCGGTTTGGGTTCATTGCTTGTACCGGTGATTGCTGTTTCAATCCTTTGGCTGATCTTTGCGATCGTGAATATCCCGATGCTGACAGTTCTGTTTACAGTGCTTATCTTGTTTTCGATCTTTTTTATGATGGCGCTGTATGTGCAGCGTCTGTATCAGGCGGCACACGATGCACCGATTGACTATATCTATTGTGTACTTGCTGTGGTTGCGGTAGCGCTGCTGTTTACGGCGGTGACTTGGCCGTTGATTTCTGAGTATTTCACGGCGTCGCTGATTCCGCTTTAATGAAAAAAACCGGCTGTTTATAGCCGGTTTTTTTATGTCACACTTTTTACAAATATATCTAAAAAACACAGTTGATTTGTAGGATTAATCCATGTATGATAGGGAAAATGCTGTAAACGTCCAGCGCACAAACCTTTATGTTTAAGGAGGATGATGGACATGGCCGATTTACTTCGCCGAGCGATTAATCGGAAGAAACAATTTTTAAAAACCAAATTACTGCTCTCGGAATTTTATCAGGGAAGAGGGGAACAGCTGGCTGATTATACGCTGAGTGAGCTTGAAAAAGAATACAAGTCCCTTCTGAAAATGAAAAAAGAGATCTGACAATATATGAGAAGAGGTGAGTCTGCTGAAAAGCGGGCTTTTTTGTTTTGATTTTGAAAAGGTGAGAAAGAGGGTAAACTACTACTGTTCAACCTGATAAAGTGTGTCGAAATATTTTCCTTAGGCTTACGGCCGCAACGGATTGTAAATGACTCGTTTCTCTAGTAGAATATGAATGCTTTATGCAAGCTGAAGAGTAGGGGGATGAAATAAAATGATGCAAACCATCTTATCAAATGGGATAGCCATGGTTCTCATAATTCTCATTATTAATATTGTCTATGTGTCATTTTTTACGATAAGAATGATTTTAACGCTGAAAGGCCAGCGGTATTTAGCGGCCGGCATCAGTACGATTGAAATACTGGTTTATGTGACAGGACTGAGTCTGGTGCTCGATAACTTAGACCAGATTCAAAATGTAATCGCGTACGCGCTCGGTTACGGTCTTGGCGTGATTGCCGGCATGAAAATAGAAGAAAAATTGGCACTTGGCTATATTATGGTCAACGTGATTACGAAGGAGCTTGATCTTGATCTTCCGAAGCAGCTTCGTGAAAAAGGCTACGGCGTGACGAACTGGGTGGCAGGCGGGCTTGAAGGCGACCGCACAGCTCTTCAGATTCTGACACCGAGAAGATATGAACTCCAGCTGTATGATACGATTAAAACACTTGATTCAAAAGCATTTATTATTGCATATGAACCCAAAACAATTCACGGCGGCTTCTGGGTTAAAGCGGTGAAGAAGAGGAGAATTAAAGAATAATGGCAAAGCCGAAGAAGAAGAAGTTTGAAGTGACAGAGCAGCAAACCATTGATGCGGTGCTTCAGCAAATGAAAGAAGAAGGATATCTGCCTGTACGGCGAATGGAAGAGCCTATTTTTATGGAAAAAAAGGAAAATGGGTCAATTCAGATCGTTCCGTGCGGGAAAAAAATCGTATTTGAAGGGAAATTGATCTAAACACGAACATTAGTAGAATGAATTTTTGTATCGTTCGATAATATCGTTGACATTATCCATGTCCGTTGTTAAGATAAACATGAAATCAAAACACGACCTCATATAATCTTGGGAATATGGCCCATAAGTTTCTACCCGGCAACCGTAAATTGCCGGACTATGCAGGAAAGTGATCGATAAAACTGACATGGATATATCGCAGAAGCGAACGACTGACGATACATGTACCATGCCCGGTTTGTATTGCTTCCTCATAAGTGCAATGCAGAGCGGGTATTTTTTATTTTCTGAAAACTAAAGCATTAGAAGGTGGGAACAGAATGCAGCCGCTAGTAGGAATCATCATGGGAAGCACTTCCGATTGGGAGACAATGAAAAACGCATGCGATATTCTTGACGAACTCAATGTTCCGTACGAAAAAAAGGTCGTTTCCGCTCACCGGACGCCTGATTTGATGTTTGAATACGCTGAAACTGCCAGAGAGAGAGGCATCAAGGTGATTATCGCTGGTGCCGGAGGAGCAGCGCATCTGCCGGGGATGACGGCTGCGAAAACAACACTGCCGGTCATCGGAGTTCCGGTTCAGTCCAAGGCGCTAAACGGAATGGATTCACTTCTTTCCATCGTCCAAATGCCTGGAGGCGTGCCTGTTGCGACAACAGCCATCGGCAAAGCGGGCGCTGTGAACGCAGGCCTGTTAGCGGCGCAAATTTTGTCAGCTTTTGACGAAGATCTTGCCCGTAAGCTGGATGAGAGAAGAGAAAATACAAAACAGACGGTGTTAGAAAGCAGTGATCAGCTTGTCTAATCAAATCATCTATCCGGGAGCTGTAATCGGCATTATCGGCGGCGGCCAGCTTGGAAAAATGATGGCTGTGTCCGCCAAACAAATGGGGTATAAAGTCGCAGTCGTTGATCCGGTGAAAGATTCGCCGTGCGGGCAGGTTGCGGATGTCGAAATTACCGCTCATTATAATGACCGTGAAGCGATTCGAAAATTGGCGGAAATCAGCGACATCATCACGTATGAGTTTGAAAACATCGACTATGATGCGCTGCATTGGCTAAAAGATCATGCGTATCTCCCGCAAGGAAGTGAGCTGCTGCTCATTACCCAAAACCGTGAAACAGAGAAAAAAGCAATACAAGCCGCGGGCTGTGAAGTCGCGCCGTACAGCATCGTCAAAACAAAGGATGAACTGAAACAGGCTGTACAGGAGCTTGGGCTTCCCGCAGTGCTCAAAACATGCCGCGGCGGATACGACGGCAAAGGACAATTTGTCATCAAGGAAGAGGCGCAAATTGAGCAGGCTGCCGCTCTTTTAGAGCATGGAACTTGCATTCTTGAAAGCTGGGTTTCTTTTGAAATGGAACTGTCGGTTATCGTCATCAGATCGGTAAACGGCGAAATTTCAACATTTCCGGCAGCTGAAAACATTCACCACAACAATATTCTTTTTCAAAGCATCGTGCCTGCACGGGTGGAGGAAGGAATTCAGAAGAAGGCTGCTGAGCTGGCCGTTAAGCTTGCAGAAGAGCTTAACCTTGTCGGACCGCTTGCTGTTGAAATGTTCCTGACAGAAGACGGAGAGCTTTTGGTCAATGAACTGGCGCCAAGGCCGCACAATTCAGGGCATTATACGCTGGACCTTTGCGAAACGAGCCAGTTTGAACAGCATATCAGAGCGATATGCGGCCTTCCGCTTGGGAAAACAGATTTGCTGAAGCCAGGCATGATGGTGAATCTTCTCGGCGATGAAGTGAAGCTTGTTGAGGAGGAGCCGGAGCTTTTAAAAGAAGCAAAGCTATATATATACGGAAAACACGAAATCAAAAAAGGCCGCAAAATGGGGCATATTACATTTATGAAGCAACCTGAAGACCACTGGATTCAGGAGATCACAAATAAATGGATGAATAGAGACGGAGGACAAGCAGAATGATCGAACGTTATTCAAGACCTGAAATGTCCGCGATTTGGACGGATGAAAACAGATTTCAAGCGTGGCTAGAGGTGGAGATTCTTGCCTGTGAAGCATGGGCGGAACTTGGCGTCATCCCGAAAGAAGACGTAAAGCTCATGCGCGAGAACGCGTCATTTGACATTAACCGCATTTTAGAAATCGAACAGGACACGCGCCATGACGTTGTCGCTTTTACACGCGCCGTTTCCGAATCACTGGGCGAGGAAAGAAAATGGGTGCACTACGGCTTAACGTCAACTGACGTTGTTGATACTGCTCTTTCTTACTTATTAAAACAGGCAAACGATATTCTGCTCAAGGACCTTGAGAGATTTGTTGACATTATAAAAGAAAAAGCGAAAGAACATAAATACACAGTCATGATGGGGCGCACACACGGCGTACATGCTGAGCCTACAACATTCGGCTTAAAACTTGCGCTTTGGCATGAAGAAATGAAACGTAATCTTGAGCGTTTCAAACAAGCGAAAGAAGGCATCGAGGTTGGGAAGATTTCCGGCGCTGTCGGCACATATGCGAACATTGATCCATTTGTTGAGCAATATGTCTGTGAGAAGCTCGGATTGAAAGCAGCACCGATTTCGACTCAAACCCTTCAGCGTGACCGCCATGCTGACTATATGGCGACACTTGCTTTGATCGCGACAAGCATCGAGAAATTCGCAGTGGAAATTCGCGGACTGCAAAAAAGTGAGACACGCGAAGTTGAGGAATTTTTCGCGAAAGGGCAAAAGGGTTCATCTGCAATGCCGCACAAACGCAATCCGATCGGCTCTGAAAACATGACAGGCATGGCGCGCGTCATTCGTGGCTACATGATGACGGCTTACGAAAATGTTCCATTATGGCATGAACGCGATATTTCTCATTCTTCAGCAGAACGGATTATTCTTCCGGATGCGACAATCGCGCTGAACTACATGCTGAACCGCTTCTCTAACATCGTGAAGAACTTAACGGTCTTCCCGGAAAACATGAAACGCAACATGGACCGCACACTCGGCCTTATCTACTCTCAGCGCGTGCTGCTTGCTTTGATTGACACAGGCCTGACTCGTGAAGAAGCCTATGATACAGTGCAGCCGAAGGCAATGGAAGCGTGGGAAAAACAAGTGCCGTTCCGTGAGCTTGTGGAAGCGGAAGAGAAAATCACTTCCCGTCTTTCTCCGGAAAAAATTGCTGACTGCTTTGATTACAACTACCATCTGAAAAATGTTGATCTGATCTTTGAACGTTTAGGTTTAGCATAGAAGAAGCTGTTAGGCGGCTTCTTCTATGCCGCCGCAGTTTGAAAATTCCCAACATTCGGGTTAGGAGGCCTTCCGTGAATATTGTGAAAAAAGAACTTTTATACGAAGGAAAAGCAAAAAAGATCTACAAAACCGATGACGAAAACACGCTGTATGTCGTGTATAAAGACTCCGCCACTGCCTTTAACGGCGAGAAAAAAGCAGAAATCAGCGGGAAAGGGCGCTTAAATAACGAGATTTCAAGCTTAATTTTCAAACACCTTCATGCTAAAGGCATTAACAACCATTTTATCGAGCGCATTTCAGAAACAGAGCAGCTCATTAAAAAGGTAACGATTGTGCCGCTTGAAGTCGTCGTCAGAAATGTTGTGGCAGGAAGCATGTCCAAACGTCTCGGCATTCCAGAAGGCACGGAGCTTGAACAGCCGATTATCGAGTTTTACTACAAGGATGACGCGCTGGGTGATCCGCTCATCACAGAAGATCATATTTGGCTCTTAAAAGCGGCGACTCCTGAACAGGTAGAAACCATTAAGTCCATTACAAAAACAGTAAATGAAGAGCTTCAAAGCATTTTTGACGATTGTCATGTCAGATTAATAGATTTCAAGCTTGAATTCGGTTTAGATGCAGACGGGAAAGTGCTTTTGGCGGATGAAATTTCACCTGACACATGCCGCTTGTGGGATAAAGACACGAACGAAAAGCTGGACAAAGATTTATTCAGACGCAATCTGGGAAGCTTAACCGACGCATACGAAGAGATTTTCAAAAGACTGGGAGGCATTCATCATGTATAAAGTAAAAATTTATGTCAGCTTAAAAGAAAGTGTACTAGATCCACAAGGGAGCGCTGTCCAGCATGCCTTGCACAGTATGACTTACAACGAGGTTCAAGATGTGCGCATCGGGAAATACATGGAGCTTACCATTGAAAAATCAGACCGTGATCTTGACGCGCTCGTAAAAGAAATGTGCGAAAAACTTCTTGCGAATACAGTGATTGAAGATTACAGATACGAGGTTGAGGAGGTAGTCGCACAGTGAAATTTGCGGTGATTGTGTTACCCGGCTCCAACTGTGATATCGATATGTATCATGCTGTAAAGGATGAGCTCGGCCATGAAGTGGAATACGTCTGGCATGAGGAAACAAGCCTTGACGGCTTCGACGGCGTGTTAATCCCGGGAGGATTTTCTTACGGCGACTACTTGAGATGCGGCGCTATCGCCCGATTTGCGAATATTATGCCAGCTGTCAAACAGGCGGCGGCTGAAGGAAAACCTGTTCTTGGCGTCTGCAACGGATTCCAGATTTTACAGGAGCTTGGCCTTCTGCCAGGCGCAATGAGACGCAACAAAGATTTGAAGTTCATTTGCCGTCCGGTTGAATTAATTGTGCAGAACGACAAAACATTATTCACATCTTCCTATGAAAAGGGACAATCGATTACCATCCCGGTTGCCCATGGTGAAGGAAATTTCTACTGTGATGACGAAACGCTTGCTTCATTGAAAGAAAACAATCAAATTGCTTTCACATACGGCTCCAATATTAACGGAAGCGTCAGCGACATTGCCGGTGTCGTGAATGAGAAAGGCAACGTATTAGGCATGATGCCTCACCCTGAGCGCGCGGTCGATGAACTGCTTGGAAGCGCCGACGGTCTTAAATTGTTTCAGTCTATCGTGAAAAATTGGAGGGAAACTCATGTCACTACTGCTTGAACCAAGTAAAGAACAAATAAAAGAAGAGAAACTGTATCAGCAAATGGGTGTCAGTGATGATGAGTTTGCATTGATTGAATCCATTCTTGGAAGATTGCCGAACTACACAGAAATCGGGATTTTTTCTGTCATGTGGTCAGAGCATTGCAGCTACAAAAACTCAAAGCCGATTCTGCGTAAATTCCCGACAAGCGGAGAGCGCGTGCTGCAAGGTCCGGGGGAAGGCGCCGGAATCGTTGATATCGGTGATAACCAAGCGGTTGTGTTCAAAATTGAATCACATAACCACCCATCAGCTCTCGAACCTTACCAAGGCGCTGCGACTGGCGTAGGCGGCATTATCCGTGACGTATTCTCAATGGGTGCCCGTCCAATCGCTGTATTGAACTCTCTTCGATTTGGTGAACTGACTTCACCGCGCGTGAAGTACTTGTTTGAAGAAGTAGTAGCGGGAATCGCCGGATACGGCAACTGTATCGGGATCCCGACAGTCGGCGGAGAAGTGCAGTTTGACAGCAGCTATGAAGGAAATCCGCTCGTCAACGCAATGTGCGTCGGATTAATTAATCATGAAGACATCAAAAAAGGCCAGGCAAAGGGTGTCGGCAACACAGTGATGTACGTAGGAGCGAAAACAGGGCGTGACGGAATCCACGGCGCTACGTTTGCTTCTGAAGAAATGTCTGATTCGTCTGAAGAAAAGCGCTCTGCTGTTCAAGTGGGCGACCCGTTTATGGAGAAACTTTTGCTTGAAGCATGTCTGGAAGTCATCCAATGTGATGCGTTAGTCGGCATTCAGGATATGGGAGCTGCCGGTTTAACAAGCTCAAGTGCCGAAATGGCAAGTAAAGCCGGTTCTGGTATTGAGATGAATCTTGACCTGATTCCTCAGCGTGAAACAGGCATGACCGCTTATGAAATGATGCTTTCTGAATCACAGGAACGGATGCTTTTGGTTATCGAACGCGGACGTGAGCAGGAAATCATCGATATTTTTGACAAGTATGATCTTGAAGCGGTTTCTGTCGGGCGTGTGACAGATGATAAAATGCTTCGCCTGACACATAAAGGAGAGGTAGTGTGCGAGCTGCCTGTTGATGCCTTGGCAGAAGAAGCACCGGTTTACCACAAGCCTTCTCAAGAGCCTGCATACTACCGCGAGTTTTTAGAGACAGACGTTCCGGCTCCTCAAATTGATGATGCCAATGAAACGCTGAAGGCCCTCCTCCAGCAGCCGACGATCGCAAGTAAAGAATGGGTTTACGATCAGTATGACTACATGGTGCGGACGAATACAGTTGTCGCTCCTGGGTCTGACGCAGGTGTTCTCAGAATCCGCGGAACGAAAAAGGCGCTGGCGATGACGACAGATTGTAATGCCCGTTATCTCTATCTTGATCCTGAAGTCGGCGGAAAAATCGCTGTCGCTGAAGCAGCGCGCAACATCATTTGCTCAGGTGCAGAACCGCTTGCCGTCACAGATAACCTTAACTTCGGAAACCCGGAAAAACCGGAAATCTTCTGGCAGATCGAAAAAGCGGCTGACGGCATCAGTGAGGCGTGCAATGTTCTCAGCACACCGGTTATCGGCGGAAACGTATCGCTTTATAACGAATCAAACGGCACAGCGATCTACCCGACACCTGTTATCGGCATGGTCGGCTTAATTGAAGATACAGCACACATTACAACACAGCATTTCAAACAAGCGGGAGATCTCGTTTACGTGATCGGTGAAACAAAACCTGAGTTTGCTGGTAGTGAGCTGCAAAAAATGACAGAAGGCAGCATTTACGGCAAAGCGCCGCAAATCGATCTTAATGTAGAGCTGTCACGCCAAAAAGCTTTGCTTGACGCAATTAAAAAAGGCTTCGTTCAATCTGCGCATGATGTGTCTGAAGGCGGCTTAGGCGTAGCGATTGCAGAAAGTGTCATGACGACGGAAAACCTTGGCGCAAACGTGACTGTTGAAGGAGAGGCAGCGTTATTATTCTCTGAATCTCAATCCCGCTTCGTCGTATCTGTGAAAAAAGAACATCAAGCAGCGTTTGAAGCAGCGGTGAAAGATGCGGTTCATATCGGTGAGGTAACAGCTGACGGACTTCTGGCGATTCAAAACCAAGACGGACAACAATTGATTCATGCGCAAACGAAAGAGCTTGAGCGCGCATGGAAAGGAGCTATCCCATGCTTGCTGAAATCAAAGGCTTAAATGAAGAATGCGGCGTTTTTGGGATTTGGGGACATGAAGAAGCCCCGCAAATCACATATTACGGCCTCCACAGCCTCCAGCACAGAGGACAGGAGGGCGCGGGAATTGTAGCAACTGACGGTGAAAAACTGACGGCGCACAAAGGCCAAGGCCTGATCACTGAAGTGTTTCAAAACGGAGAGCTCAGCAAAGTAAAGGGGAAAGGCGCAATCGGGCACGTTCGGTACGCGACGGCTGGAGGCGGCGGATATGAAAATGTTCAGCCGCTCCTCTTCCGGTCCCAAAACAACGGCAGCCTGGCGCTTGCCCATAACGGAAATCTCGTCAATGCCACTCAGCTGAAGCAGCAGCTTGAAAATCAAGGGAGCATTTTTCAGACCTCTTCGGACACAGAGGTTTTGGCTCACCTGATCAAAAGAAGCGGCCACTTCACGCTGAAGGATCAAATTAAAAACTCGCTTTCCATGTTGAAAGGCGCTTACGCGTTCTTGATCATGACCGAAACAGAAATGATTGTCGCGCTTGACCCGAACGGGCTTAGACCGCTGTCAATCGGAATGATGGGCGACGCTTATGTTGTCGCATCAGAAACATGCGCATTTGATGTGGTCGGCGCAACGTATCTTCGTGAGGTAGAACCGGGCGAAATGCTGATCATCAATGATGAAGGCATGAAATCAGAGCGTTTTTCCATGAATATCAACCGTTCCATCTGTAGTATGGAATACATTTATTTCTCAAGGCCTGACAGCAACATTGACGGCATTAACGTGCACAGTGCGCGTAAAAACCTCGGGAAAATGCTGGCTCAGGAATCCGCAGTTGAAGCTGACGTCGTAACAGGGGTTCCGGATTCCAGTATTTCTGCGGCAATCGGCTATGCAGAAGCAACAGGCATCCCGTACGAGCTTGGCTTAATCAAAAACCGCTATGTCGGGAGAACGTTTATTCAGCCGTCTCAGGCTCTGCGCGAGCAAGGCGTCAGAATGAAGCTGTCTGCGGTGCGCGGGGTTGTGGAAGGCAAACGCGTCGTCATGGTAGATGACTCTATCGTGCGCGGAACAACAAGCCGCCGGATTGTCACGATGCTCAGAGAAGCGGGTGCGACAGAGGTGCATGTCAAAATCAGTTCACCGCCGATCGCTCATCCGTGCTTTTACGGCATTGATACTTCTACACATGAAGAACTAATCGCGTCTTCCCATTCTGTTGAAGAAATCCGTCAGGAAATCGGAGCCGACACCCTCTCATTTTTGAGTGTGGAAGGGCTGCTGAAAGGCATTGGCAGAACATACGATGACTCTAATTGCGGACAGTGTCTCGCTTGCTTTACAGGAAAATATCCGACTGAAATTTATCAGGATACAGTGCTTCCTCATGTAAAAGAAGCGGTATTAACCAAATAAAACTTGAAAATGACATAAAGGCAGCGCAGTTCGGCTGCCTTTCTCATTCTGCCCTCGTTCGGGGAGATATTTTGAAAAGCGCCTTAAAGGAGTGAATAGGATGTCTGAAGCATATAAAAACGCAGGAGTTGACATCGAAGCCGGATATGAAGCTGTAAAACGAATGAAAAAACATGTAGAGCGCACAAAACGGCTTGGCGTAATGGGCAGCCTTGGCGGTTTTGGCGGCATGTTTGACCTGTCTGAGCTTTCTTATCAAAAACCTGTTTTAATTTCGGGAACGGACGGTGTCGGCACAAAATTAAAGCTAGCTTTTTCCATGGATAAGCATGACACGATTGGCGTGGACGCTGTTGCAATGTGTGTCAATGATGTGCTGGCACAAGGTGCAGAACCGCTGTTTTTCCTTGATTATTTAGCGGTCGGCAAAGCGGACCCTGTGAAAATTGAGCAGATCGTACAAGGTGTAGCAGACGGCTGTGAGCAGTCAGGTTCAGCCTTAGTTGGCGGCGAGACGGCTGAAATGCCGGGACTATATACAGCTGATGAATACGATATTGCCGGTTTCTCAGTCGGAGTGGCGGAAAAGGACGAAATCGTGACTGGAGAAAACATCAAAGAAGGTCATCTTTTGATCGGCCTGAGCTCCAGCGGCCTTCACAGCAACGGATTTTCCCTTGTCAGAAAAGTGCTTTTGGATGATGCGGAGCTGGATCTTGATAAAACATACGAACCGTTTGACCGCCCCCTTGGCGAGGAGTTGCTTGAACCGACAAGAATTTATGTGAAGCCTGTGCTTGCGGCGGTGAAAAGCGGAAAAGTCGACGGCATGGCGCACGTGACAGGCGGAGGATTCATCGAAAATATCCCGCGCATGCTTCCAGAAGGTTTAAGTGCGGAAATCGATAACGGCTCATGGCCGATCCCGCCAATTTTCTCTTTCCTGCAAGAGTATGGCAAGCTGAAGGAAGAAGACATGTTCAACGTCTTTAATATGGGGATCGGCTTTGTTTTGGCAGTCAAAGAAGAGCATCTGACAGATGTGATCGGAACGCTTGAAAGCCAAGGTGAAAAAGCCTATTTGATCGGGCGTGTGAAACAAGGAGAAGGCGTCACATTCGGCGGTGCGGCACTTTCATGAAAAAGTTTGCGGTATTTGCATCCGGAAACGGTTCAAACTTCGAAGCCATCGTCACGCGTTTGAAAGAGGAGAACTGGGATGCGTCCGTATCGCTCCTCGTTTGCGACAAACCGCAGGCGAAAGTCATCGAACGGGCGGAAATGTTCCATATTCCATCCTTTGCATTTGAGCCGAAGTCTTATGAAAACAAGGCCGCATTTGAACGGGCCATTATTGAACAGCTTCGCCTTCATGACGTTGAATTGATTGTTCTTGCCGGTTATATGAGGCTGATCGGTGACACGCTGCTTCAGGCATACGGAGGAAAAATCATCAACATTCACCCGTCGCTGCTTCCCGCGTTTCCTGGGATTGATGCAGTCGGACAGGCGTACCGCGCGGGTGTGAAGGTTGCCGGGATCACCGTGCATTATGTCGATGAAGGAATGGATACAGGCCCGATCATCGCTCAAAAGGCAATCGAAATTGACGAACACGATACATTGGAAACAATTGAACAGCGGATTCACAAGCTTGAGCATAAATGGTATCCGAGTGTGATTAAACAGCTATTAGGATTAAATAACAGAGGTGAAAAGGCATGACCATTAAACGTGCATTAATCAGTGTTTCAGATAAAACAAATCTCGTTCCTTTCGTAAAAGAATTAACAGAGCTTGGCGTTGAAGTCATTTCAACAGGCGGAACGAAAAAGCTTCTTCAAGAAAACGGTGTGAATGTCATCGGAATTTCTGAAGTGACAGGCTTTCCTGAAATTATGGACGGACGGCTAAAAACACTTCATCCGAATATTCACGGCGGTCTTCTGGCAGTTCGCGGCAATGAAGAGCATATGGCGCAGATCAATGAACACGGGATTCAGCCGATTGACCTCGTTGTCGTCAACCTTTATCCATTTAAAGAAACGATTTCTAAAGAAGATGTCACATATGAAGATGCGATTGAAAATATCGACATCGGCGGCCCGGGCATGCTGCGTGCGGCATCAAAAAACCATCAGGATGTGACGGTTATCGTTGATCCGGCGGATTACAGCCCAGTGCTGAATCAAATCAAAGAAGAAGGCGGCGTATCACTCCAGAAAAAACGCGAGCTGGCGGCAAAAGTATTCCGTCATACTGCGGCATATGATGCACTGATCGCTGATTATCTGACAGATGTTGTCGGTGAAAAAGAACCGGAACAATTCACTGTAACATTTGAGAAAAAACAATCGCTTCGCTACGGAGAGAACCCGCATCAGGAAGCAACATTCTACCAAAGCGCGCTTCCTGTTAAAGGATCTATTGCGCAAGCAGAACAGCTCCACGGAAAAGAGCTTTCTTACAACAACATTAAAGACGCGGATGCAGCAGTTCAAATCGTTCGTGAATTCACTGAGCCGGCTGCGGTTGCCGTAAAGCATATGAATCCTTGCGGCGTAGGAACAGGAAAAACGATCGCAGAAGCGTTTGACAGAGCATTTGAAGCGGATAAAACATCTATCTTCGGCGGCATTATCGCGCTGAACCGTGAAGTGGACAAAGCAACTGCAGAGGCGCTTCACAACATTTTCTTAGAAATCATCATTGCGCCTTCATTCAGCCAAGAAGCGCTTGACATCCTGACTGCGAAGAAAAATCTTCGTCTGCTGACGCTTGATGTGACAGCTGCCGTTCAAAAAGAAAAACAGCTGACATCCGTTCAAGGCGGGCTGCTGATTCAAGATTTAGATATGCACGGCTTTGATGATGCTGAGATCAGCATTCCGACAAAAAGAGAGCCGAACGAGCAAGAGTGGGAAGACTTGAAGCTTGCTTGGAAAGTCGTAAAGCATGTGAAATCAAATGCGATCGTTCTCACAAAGGACAACATGACAGTCGGCGTTGGAGCAGGCCAAATGAACCGCGTCGGATCAGCGAAAATTGCCATTGAGCAAGCAGGAGAAAAAGCGAAAGGCAGCGCACTTGGATCTGATGCATTTTTCCCAATGCCGGATACTGTTGAAGAAGCGGCAAAAGCGGGCGTTACGGCTATCATTCAGCCGGGGGGATCTGTACGTGATGAGGATTCCATCAAAAAAGCGGATGAGTACGGCATTGCTATGGTATTCACCGGTATTAGACACTTCAAACATTAAGGGGATGAAAACGACGTGAATGTATTCATTATCGGTAAAGGCGGAAGAGAGCATACGCTGGCATGGAAGGTGGCGCAAAGCAGCCTCGTTGATACGGTATTTGCCGCTCCGGGAAATGACGGAATGGCAGCTTCCGCACAGCTTGTAAACATTGAGGAGAGCGACCACGCCGGGCTTGTCTCGTTTGCAAAAGAAAATCAGGTCGGCCTGACCATTGTCGGCCCTGAGGTTCCTTTAATTGAAGGTCTGGTTGATGAATTCGAAAAAGCCGGTTTGCGTGTATTCGGCCCGTCAAAAGCCGCTGCGATCATCGAAGGAAGCAAACAGTTCGCTAAGGATTTAATGAAGAAATACGACATTCCGACTGCAGAATACGACACGTTTACATCCTTTGAAGAGGCAAAGGCATATGTGCAGGAAAAAGGCGCTCCGATTGTCATAAAAGCGGATGGACTTGCGGCTGGAAAAGGCGTAACCGTTGCAATGACAGAGGAAGAAGCGATTGCATGTCTGCATGATTTTCTTGAGGATGAAAAGTTCGGTGATGCGAGCGCGTCTGTTGTCATTGAAGAATTTCTTTCCGGCGAAGAGTTTTCTCTTATGGCATTCGTCAAAGGGGAAAAGGTGTATCCAATGGTGATTGCCCAGGATCACAAGCGGGCGTTTGATGGAGACAAAGGCCCGAATACGGGCGGAATGGGCGCTTACTCTCCAGTTCAGCAAATTTCGGAAGAAACTGTCCGCCATGCCGTAGAAACAATCGTCAAGCCCGCTGCAAAAGCAATGGTACAAGAAGGCCGTTCCTTCACTGGCGTTTTGTACGCGGGATTGATGCTCACTGAAACCGGCTCGAAGGTCATTGAATTTAATGCCCGCTTTGGCGATCCGGAAACACAGGTCGTACTTCCGCGCATGGAATCTGATCTGGTACAAGTGCTTCTTGATCTTTTAGAAGATAAGGAAGTTGACTTGAAATGGAAGGATACTGCGGCAGTGAGTGTTGTGCTTGCTTCAGAAGGGTACCCGGAAAGCTACGCAAAAGGCACGCCGATCGGCAGCCTTGCAGCGGAAACTGAGCAGGTTGTGGTCTTTCATGCCGGAACGAAAGCAGAAGGCGGAGAGTTCGTCACAAACGGCGGCCGCGTCGCCAATGTGACTGCTTTTGATGAAACGTTTGAAGCGGCGAGAGACCGAGTGTACAAAGCCGTTGATGAGATCATCAAGCCGGGACTCTTTTTCAGAAAAGACATTGGGGCACGCGCTTTAAAAGCTGCCCAAAAATAAAATGTAGAAAACCCGCAGATTAAGCTGCGGGTTTTTTTATACAAAAGCGGGGTGGTGAGCGGAAGAAGAAAGCACAACCAGCGTAGTCGGTTTTCCGTGGGCCATCGAAGCGTCAATAAAATCTTCAAGCGTATGTACTGATTCTGTCACCACTTTTGTCACATAGCTGTACATCCCTGTAATGCGGTGGTTTTCTGTCACATCCGGGTGCGCTGCAGCAAAGGCGGCATAGTGTTTGCAGCTTTTCGGCTCCATCAGGATAAAAGCCGTTACGTGCTTGTTTAGTTTTTCGTAACAGATATTCGCGCTGTAGCCGGTAATCACTCCTCTGTCTTCCAGCTTTCTGACACGTTCCGCCGCGCTTGGTGAGCTGAGTCCGACAAGCTTTCCCAGCTCAACCATCGTTAATCTGCCATTTCGCTGCAAGTGCGAGAGAATTTGAAGGTCTGTATCGTCCATTTGTCTGGCTCCTTTACATGTTTAAGCAAATTCGTGAAAATTCCTTTTATCATAAGGTGATGCTGTTGATTTAGCTTAATTGTAGCATATGGATGCCGTCTTATTTTTCTTATAATAAATCCATCAACGGAAGAGGAGGCATCATGTTGCCAGAATTGCAGCGTTCTATCACTTGGATTCAAGGGACGGCATTAACGATTGGGGCCGTTTTAGGCTGCGGGATATTAATCCTGCCGTCTGTCACTGCTGACGCAGCCGGTCCCGCTTCTTTATTTGTTTGGGTGTTCATGTCTTTCTTATCTTTTCTTCTTGTCGGCACGCTGGCCCGGCTTGTGAAAATAGCGCCCAGCGCGGGAGGAATCACGGCTTATGTGCAGCTGGCTTTTCAGAAAAAAGCCGGAGCGATTTTGGGCTGGATCATGTTAGGGTCCGTTCCGATCGGCGTTCCTGTCATCGCTTTGACTGGCGCGCATTACGTCAGTTACGTTACAGAGGCTTCGGATTGGCAGATTACTTTAATTGCAGGTTGCATGCTGGCTGTCTCCATTTTGCTTCATATAAGAGGCATTCAACTATCTGCAAACATCAGTACACTCGTCATTTGTGTCATCGTATTTCTGCTTGTCGCTTCTATTGCCGTGTCATTGCCTCACGTCAGGATAGCAGAATTTAAGCCGTTACTTCCGCATGGCTGGTCTGCCGCAGGGTCTGTTTCTGTTATGATTTTTTTCTCTTTTGTAGGCTGGGAAATGATTACCCCATTGGCTGAGGAATTTCATCGCCCTGAGAAAGATGTCCCGCTCAGCTTGTTCTTGGCAGCGGCGTGTGTGGCAGGGCTGTATATCATGCTGTCTTTTGTCACGATAGGGACTCATTCCTATGGAGAGAATGGAGAAATCGCCTCGCTTGCGATGCTTATCTCAAAAGGAGCCGGGGAAAGCAGAGTATATGTAACGGTATGTTTAGCACTGTTTATTACATTCGCCACCATTCACGCCAATATTGCGGGTTTTTCCCGAATGGTATACGCATTAGCGAGAGAGGGGCACATCCCCTTATATTTCGGGAAACTCAGTGAGACAAAACATACGCCTATCCGTGTATTGATAGTGCTGGCCGCAGTGTTTGGCTTAGTGCTTGCGGCGCATGGCTTGTTTCAAATCGATTTGACGGCTCTGTTAAAAGGGCCGAGTGCGGCATTCATTGCCTCTTACATATGTACAATGGCAGCAGCACTGAAACTGCTGAAATGGAGAGATTCAGGCTGGTGGATGGCGTTCGGGGCGTTTATGGCGTGCGCAGTGATTTACACGTTCAGCGGCTGGGCACTCCTTTATCCGGCAGCGCTGGCAGCCGCAGGGTATCTCTATATGAAGACAACGGGATGTCATGAGAAAAAGCTTGATCATGTTTTGTGATCAAGCTTTTCCGTTTATCTGTCTTGATGCTCTTGTTCGTTAATTCCGATAGCGCCGCTTTGAAACATGTAGGTCACAGGGCAGAAGCGCAAGATTCCCGAACCTGCTTTCAAGGCCCCCATAAAGATGTAAAAGAGGTGCATTCTGCACCAAGGCTTTTTCGTAAACTTTGCGCTGGCGGCTGACATAATCGTCAGTCCGCAGGCGATTCTGAAGACGGCATTGATGAGACTGATGTTTGGCTTCATGGAAATCCGCTCCTTTTTACTTGAAAAAGTTTTTTAAATTGAACCTTCAAAAATTTGTAACGTTTTTATCGTGCGTGATGAGTAAGGATGTGATAACATGAGTCTAATACATGTAAAGGAGAGTATGTGAATGTCCGAACGCACCTTTAACTGGAAAAACAAAGACATCAGGGCACAGGTTGATGTTGTAGACTCAAAGCTGCTTCCAACGCTCCTTTTACGGAATGCTCTTGTCTTAAATCCATATGTAAAACAATGGCTGAAAAAAAACATTTGGATTTATCAGGACCGTATTGTTTATGTAGGTCATGAACTTCCGAATAGAGCCGAAGAAATTCATACGATTGATTGTGAAGGAAAATACATTGTGCCAGGGTATATCGAACCGCACGCACATCCTTTTCAAATATATAATCCCCAAACGCTGGCGGAATATGTGTCTCAATACGGAACAACGACATTTGTGAATGATAACTTATTTTTGCTTTTACAAAGCGGAAAAAAGAAAGCGCTTACGATTTTAAATGAACTCAAAAAGCAGCCGGTCCAGTATTTTTGGTGGTCACGCTATGACCTCCAGACCGAGGTTTTGAACGAGGATCACGTTCTTCCGTTTGACGTCAGAAAACAGTGGATTGAACACCCGGATGTCATTCAAGGCGGAGAAATGACCGGATGGCCTCGTTTGGTAGATGGTGATGATTTAATGCTTCACTGCATGCAAGCTACAAAGAAACAGCGGAAACGTATTGAAGGGCATTTTCCCGGCGCTTCAGATAAAACGCTTACAAAAATGAAGCTGTTCGGAGCGGATTGTGATCATGAAGCGATGACAGGTGATGAAGTGATGAGAAGGCTGGAACTGGGCTACTATGTTTCCCTTCGGAACTCTTCCATTCGCCCTGATGTAAGAAACATATTGCAGGAGCTGCATGAGAAGGGCTTCCGCTATTATGACCACTTCTTTTATACGACAGACGGCGCGACGCCGAATTTCTATAAAGGCGGCGTGACAAACGAGCTGATCCGCATCGCGTTAGAAGAAGGAGTTCCGGCAATCGATGCCTACAATATGGCATCATTTAATATCGCGAAGTATTACCAAATGGATGACTATTTAGGAGTTGTCGGACCGGGAAGACTGGCATCGCTGAACATACTTGAAGATCCGTTAAATCCGAATCCTGTGACCGTTCTGTCAAAAGGGATTATCCTTCGTGAAGACGGCAGTGATATGAAGGCGTTTACAAAGACGGACTGGAACAAAGGCGGTCTTGTCCCGCTTGAGCTTTCATATGATATGACGATGGATGATTTACAGTTTTCGATGCCGATGGGCGTGAAAATGCGGAATGCGGTCATTATGGAGCCGTATATGATTGAGATCGACAATTCGATGGAGCAGCTCTCGTTTGACCATGATGAAAGTTATTTGACGATGCTTGACAAACATGGGAAATGGCGCGTCAATACGATGATAAAAGGGTTTGCCTCAAGCGTGCAGGGATTTGTGAGCTCCTTTACGACGACGGGGGATATTGTCGCGATTGGAAAAAATAAAGCGGATATGCTGCTCGCTTTCGCTCGCATGAAAGAAATCGGAGGAGGAATTGTTCTTGCGGAAAACGGGAACATTCTGCATGAAATTCCGCTTGCGCTGTGCGGCTGTGCCTCTTCGGAAACGTATGAAGATGTACTTGAGAAGGAACAAAAGCTGAAAGATCTTTTGACTGAAAGAGGCTACGAATTTTGTGATCCCGTCTATACGCTGCTCTTTTTGCAAAGTACGCACCTTCCGTATATACGCATTACGCCGAGAGGAATCTTCGACGTCATGAAAAAAACTGTACTCTTTCCATCGATAATGCGTTAAAATATAAAAGAGCGGGGAGCCGACATATGAAAAAATGGATGACAGTTTGCGTGCTGTGTTTCGTGTTTTTTCTGCTTGTATCCTGTCAGCAGAAGGATGCTGTCCCTGATTCTGCAAAGAAGCCGAAAGCTCCTTTGACGGGATTGGCGACTGAACAGAAGGTGACTGAACGCCGGCCTGTTGCTGTTGTGGTGAACAATCACCCGAAGGCGAGGCCGCAGTCAGGACTGTCTAAAGCCGACGTTGTCATAGAAGCGCTTGCCGAAGGGCAAATTACAAGATTTCTGGCCATTTTTCAAAGCCAGATGCCTGAAACTGTCGGCCCTGTGCGGAGCGCGCGGGAATATTTCGTCACTCTCAGCAATGGCTTTGACAGCATATTTGTCCATCACGGCTGGAGTCCCGGCGCCAAAGAGCAGCTGGAATCCGGAGCTGCCGATTATATTAACGGATTGGATTTTGACGGAAGCTTATTTTGGAGAGCCGATTTCAGCAAACCGCCCCACAATTCCTACACGTCTTATGATTACATAAAAAAGGCGGCGGAACAAAAGGGATATGAGCTGAAGCGGAAAACAGATCCGCTGCTGTTTCAAACATCAGAAGCAAAACCTGTAAATGAATCTTACAATGTTCGGGTAGATTATGGAACAAAGAACGTTACAAATCTTGTCGAATACAACTATGATAAAAAAGCTGAAGCTTATAAAAGAAGCTCTGATGGTGTCATAACGACAGACCGGGAAACCGGAAAGCCGGTTGCAATGCAAAATATTTTCATTGTTGAAGCCAGCCATCATACTATTGATCAAGATGGAAGGCGGGACATCGATCTAGAATCAGGAGGGAAAGGTCTGTTGTTTCAGCACGGAAACGTCATTGAGACAGACTGGAAACAAGTAAACGGAAGAATTGTGCCGGTGAAAGACGGCAAATGGCTGCCGTTTGTGCCAGGAAAGACTTGGATTAATATCGTGCCTGATCTCGATGCGGCTTCCATTAGTAAAGGAGAAGGTGTGTAACGATGCAAATCGATAAATTACGCGGCAAAGAGCTGGACCAGTTATTCAACTCGATCTTATCGCTGAAAGACCTGGAGGAATGTTACCGGTTCTTCGATGATCTTTGCACAATTAACGAAATTCAATCGCTGGCTCAGCGCCTTGAAGTGGCGCGCATGCTTCGCGAAGGAAACACGTACCATAAGATTGAAACAGAAACAGGCGCTTCCACAGCTACGATTTCCCGTGTGAAACGCTGCTTAAATTACGGTAATGACGCTTATGAAATGGCGCTTGACCGTGTGAAGGAGACGGAAACAGAGTCTTCTTCGAAATAACAAAGAACCGCCCTGCCGTTCGGCAAGGGCGGTTTCTTTATGAAACAAATTGGTGAATGAGTTTGTCGATGTCGACGATGCTGCCATCCTCTTTTCGATAGACAACATGCTCCTTGGAAAAGTGGATCGGCGAATTAATGCCGGCTGCGGCAGCGAGGTTAAACAGCCCCTCGCGCAGCGAAATGACGTAGTTGCAGACACGGTGCTGCTTTTCCTCGACGCTTAGTGCTTTTTGCAGTTTGGGATCTGTTGTCGCCACACCTGCCGGACAAGTGTTGGTGTGGCATACGAGAGCGCGGATGCAGCCGACCGAAAACATCATGCCGCGTGCAATGTTAACAAAGTCAGCGCCGAGGGCTAAGGCAACCGCGATTTTGTCAGGAGTCAGGAGCTTCCCGGAAGCAAAGATCTTCAGCTGGCCGCGCAAGCCGTATTGTTTAAGCAGCGTATCAACAAGAGGCAGTGCTGTCATAATCGGAAGGCCGACTGTGTCAGCGAGCTCATAAAAGGAAGCGCCGGTACCGCCTTCACTCCCGTCGATCGTGATAAAATCTGGATGCTTTCCGCTTTTCTTCATATAAGAAAAAAGCTCGTGTAATTCGTCAGGATGGCCTGCGACAAGTTTGATCCCGACTGGCTTTTGTCCGACATCTCTAAGTTTCTCAATAAAGTCGAGCATGTCAGGAATGCTTGAAAATTCATGAAAGCGGTTCGGACTGTCAATCGACTTCCCGGGTTCAACATTCCGTATGTCTGCCACTTCCTCTGATACCTTGGCGCCATCCACATGGCCGCCGCGGGTTTTGGCTCCTTGCGCCAGCTTTAGCTCAAACGCTTTAATTTGGTCGAGCCTGCTTTTTCTTTTAAACTCCTCCCACGAAAACTCCCCGTTTCTTTTGCGCACACCAAAAAGACCCGGCCCGATTTGGCAAATGATATCGGCGCCTCCCTTTAAGTGATACTCAGATAATCCCCCTTCCCCGGTATTCATCCAAGTGCCGCCTGCCTGATGAAGCCCTTTTGAGAGCGCTGTAATTGCCCGTTCTCCAAGAGAACCGTAACTCATGGCAGACTGGCCGACTAATCCCTTCACATAAAAAGGCTGCTCGCATGTATGCTCGCCGATCACCTGTACATCATCAGGGTGGAGAAAATACGGATCGGCCTTGATGTGCTCGGCGTGTTCCTTGCGTTTGAACAGATTGTCAGCATCGAGTTGATAGATTTGGGTTTCAATTTTAGGCGTTTGGTTTACACGCAATTCTTCTTTTTGTTTCGGAAACAGAGCGTTACGGATATAATAGCCCGGTTTGTCAAAATCTCTTACAGATCCAAAGCCCATCATTCTGCTTTTGTATTTGCCTGAGATGACGGTTTGTTCATATTCCTTTCTGGAAAAGGGCTGCTCCTCATTGTCATTGCTGTATAAATACTGCCTGAGCTCCGGCCCGATTTTTTCAAGGATATATCGAAACCTTCCGATCACAGGATAGTTGCGAAGGATCGAATGCTCCTGCTGTTTTTCATCCTTTATGTAGATCCAGACAAACAAAATGATGGGGATGGCAATGATCCCGATGATAAATGCGATGAGTGCAATGATGATGGTTTCCATCTGTCAGCCTCCCTTTTTTATGTAATCATTTCCACAGTTGAACGCTTTCCAAACAATAACAGTTTGGACGGAAGAAATTACAGAAACTCTTTTGGGGGACTTACAGCGCAGGTGCTTCCACATGTCATACGAATGCTCATGAGCGCTCTCTTTTTTTATGAAAAAAGAATCAAAACACCTTTTTCAGTGAATAACGAGATTAACGGCTTTTTCCGTTTTTCCGCGCTATGTGAATTTGTTATAATGTTTAAATGGTAACAAACGAATGGAGGAACGTATGACGTGTACGATGTAACGGAGTGGAAGCATGTCTTTAAACTCGATCCAAATAAAGATTTGCCTGATGAACAGCTGGAGATTCTTTGTGAATCAGGAACGGATGCGGTCATAATCGGAGGAAGCGATGGTGTGACAGAGGACAATGTCCTGCGGATGATGTCTAAGGTGAGACGGTTTTTAGTGCCGTGTGTCCTTGAGGTGTCAGCGATTGAAGCGATCGTTCCCGGCTTTGACTTATATTTTATTCCGAGTGTATTAAATAGTAAAAATGCGGACTGGATTGTCGGAATGCACCAGAGAGCCATGAAGGAATTCGGAGAACTGATGTCTATGGAAGAAATCGTGGCGGAAGGCTACTGCATTGCAAATCCGGATTGCAAAGCCGCGGCATTGACTGAAGCGCAAGCCGATCTGAGTATTGACGATATTGTCGCCTATGCGCGTGTGTCTGAGCTGCTGCATCTTCCGATTTTTTATTTAGAATACAGCGGCGTGCTTGGAGACATAGAAGCCGTGAAGAAAACGAAGGCTGTATTGGAAACGTCCACCTTGTTTTACGGCGGCGGCATCAAGGATGCGGAAACGGCAAAGCAATATGCAGAGCATGCCGACGTGATCGTTGTAGGCAATGCGGTGTATGAGGATTTTGACCGGGCTTTGAAAACAGTAGTGGCTGTGAAAGGCGAGTAGTAAATTGAACGGATTTGGTTTATGATAGAACATATGTTTTGTATAGGCGGGTGAACAAATTTTGAATTACATTAGCAATCAATTATTAAGCGGACTAAACCCTGTTCAGCAGGAAGCTGTCAAAACAACGGACGGGCCTCTCTTGCTGATGGCCGGAGCGGGAAGCGGAAAGACGCGTGTCCTGACACACAGAATCGCTTATTTAATGGCGGAAAAGCATGTGGCGCCGTGGAATATTCTGGCGATCACATTTACAAATAAAGCGGCACGCGAAATGAAAGAACGTGTGGAAAGCATTCTTGGACCGGGTGCGGACGATATCTGGATTTCTACATTCCACAGCATGTGCGTGCGGATCTTGCGCAGAGATATCGACCGGATTGGGATCAACCGCAATTTCTCCATCCTTGATACGGCTGACCAGCTTTCAGTGATCAAGGGAATTTTGAAGGAGCGCAATCTTGATCCAAAGAAGTTTGACCCAAGAAGCATCCTCGGCACGATCAGCAGTGCCAAAAACGAATTGACCGAACCGGAGGAATTCTCTAAAGTTGCCGGCGGCTACTACGATCAGGTGGTCAGCGATGTGTATGTTGATTATCAGAAGAAGCTTTTAAAAAACCAGTCGCTCGATTTCGACGATTTAATTATGACAACGATTAAACTGTTTGACCGTGTGCCGGAAGTGCTTGAATTTTATCAGCGCAAATTCCAGTACATCCACGTCGATGAGTATCAGGATACGAACAGAGCCCAATACATGCTCGTGAAGCAGCTTGCGGAGCGCTTCCAGAACCTTTGCGTTGTTGGGGACTCTGACCAGTCGATCTACAGATGGCGCGGAGCGGACATCGCCAACATTCTTTCCTTTGAGAAAGATTATCCGAACGCGAGCGTGATACTGCTTGAACAAAACTACCGTTCAACGAAACGGATTTTGCGCGCGGCTAACGAGGTCATCAAAAACAACTCAAACCGTAAACCGAAAAATTTGTGGACGGAAAACGATGAAGGCATCAAAATTTCTTATTACCGCGGAGATAATGAGTTCGGCGAAGGACAGTTTGTGGCCGGTAAAATTCATCAGCTTCACAGCACAGGCAAGCGGAAGCTGTCGGATATCGCCATTTTGTACCGGACAAATGCGCAGTCGCGTGTGATTGAGGAAACGCTTCTCAAAGCAGGCTTGAACTATAACATTGTCGGCGGCACAAAGTTCTATGACAGAAAAGAAATTAAAGACATTCTCGCGTACCTGCGTCTTGTATCCAATCCGGATGACGATATCAGTTTCACGCGTATTGTCAATGTGCCGAAGCGCGGAGTCGGCGCGACATCACTTGAAAAGATCGCTTCGTATGCGGCGATGAACGGCTTGTCCTTTTTCCAAGCGATTCAGCAGGTCGATTTTATCGGTGTCAGCGCCAAGGCAGCCAACGCGCTCGACAGTTTCAGACAGATGATTGAGAACCTGACCAATATGCAGGATTATTTATCCATTACAGAGCTGACAGAAGAAATTCTTGATAAAACGGAATACAGAGAAATGCTGAAGGCCGAGAAATCAATCGAAGCCCAAAGCCGTTTAGAAAACATCGACGAGTTCCTGTCTGTTACGAAAAACTTTGAACAGAAAAGTGAAGACAAGACACTTGTTGCGTTTTTGACAGACTTGGCGCTGATCGCAGACATCGATCAGCTTGATCAGAAAGAAGAGGAGTCCGGCGGCAAGGATGCAATTACCCTGATGACACTGCACGCCGCAAAAGGACTGGAGTTCCCGGTTGTTTTCTTGATGGGGCTTGAAGAAGGCGTCTTCCCGCACAGCCGTTCTCTCATGGAGGAAGCGGAAATGGAAGAAGAACGCCGTCTTGCTTACGTTGGGATTACAAGGGCGGAGCAGGAGCTTTATCTGACCAACGCTAAAATGCGCACCTTGTTTGGCCGAACAAATATGAACCCGGAATCTCGCTTTATTGCTGAAATACCGGATGATTTATTGGAAAACCTAAATGAGAACAAAGAAACGAGAGCGCCGTCTGCGAGAAAAATGCAGCCGAGACGCGGCCCTGTTTCACGTCCGGTATCCTACGCCAGCAAAACAGGCGGCGACACCTTAAACTGGGCAGTCGGAGATAAGGCGGGCCATAAAAAATGGGGAACAGGAACTGTCGTCAGTGTGAAAGGCGAAGGAGAAGGAACGGAGCTCGATATTGCCTTCCCGAGCCCTGTCGGCGTGAAACGCCTGTTAGCAGCATTCGCTCCCATTGAAAAGCAGTAATTGAAGAGGAAAGGAAGAAGCAGATGGACAAAGAAACAGCGAAGCAGCGGGCAGACGAACTGCGCCGCACCATCAACAAGTATAGCTATGAATATTACACCTTAGATGAACCGAGCGTCCCTGATGCCGAATACGACAGATTGATGCAGGAGCTGATTTCGATCGAGGAGGAGCACCCAGACCTCAGAACGCCTGACTCTCCTACGCAGCGTGTGGGCGGAGCCGTGCTTGAAGCGTTTCAAAAAGTCACTCACGGCACGCCGATGCTCAGTTTAGGCAACGCCTTTAACGCCGACGATCTCCGTGATTTCGATCGCCGGGTGCGCCAGGCCGTCGGTGACGATGTGGCGTATAATGTGGAGCTGAAAATAGACGGTCTTGCTGTTTCTCTCCGTTATGAAGACGGCTATTTTGTCAGAGGGGCCACAAGGGGTGACGGAACGACGGGAGAGGATATTACGGAGAATCTGAAGACGATCCGCAATATTCCGCTTAAAATGAAACGTGATCTGTCAATCGAAGTGCGCGGCGAGGCGTATATGCCAAAGCGTTCGTTTGAAACGCTCAATGAGGAACGGATCAAAAACGAAGAAGAACCGTTCGCCAATCCGCGAAATGCCGCCGCGGGATCACTCAGACAGCTCGATCCGAAAATTGCAGCGAAACGAAATCTTGATATCTTCGTCTACAGTATAGCGGAGCTTGATGAGATGGGTGTGGAGACGCAAAGCCAGGGGCTTGATTTTCTCGACGAAATCGGATTTAAAACGAACCAGGAACGAAAAAAATGCGGCAGCATAGAAGAAGTCATTGCGCTGATCGATGAGTTTCAGGCTAAGCGCGCTGACCTTCCATATGAAATTGACGGCATCGTGATTAAGGTAGATTCCCTTGATCAGCAGGAAGAGCTTGGTTTTACGGCGAAAAGCCCGCGCTGGGCCATCGCGTATAAATTTCCTGCTGAAGAGGTCGTGACAAAGCTTCTCGATATCGAATTAAATGTCGGCAGAACGGGTGTGATTACGCCGACTGCGATTCTT
Source organism: Bacillus sp. TSO22 (assembly GCF_020223595.1). NCBI lineage: Bacteria > Bacillati > Bacillota > Bacilli > Caryophanales > Bacillaceae > Bacillus > Bacillus sp. TSO22. Next base: position 269,203 of record NZ_JAHAWO010000013.1, on the reverse strand, counting down.
GAGCCGGTAAAAATTGCCGGCACAACGGTCTCAAGAGCATCCCTTCATAACGAAGATTTAATTAAAGAGAAGGACATTCGGATATTGGATAAGGTCGTCGTCAAAAAAGCGGGCGATATCATTCCGGAAGTCGTAAATGTCCTCGTTGAACAGCGCACAGGAGAAGAAAAGGAATTCAGCATGCCGACGGAATGTCCTGAATGCGGAAGCGAACTCGTCCGTATCGAAGGAGAAGTGGCACTTCGCTGCATTAACCCTGAATGTCCGGCGCAAATCCGAGAAGGGCTGATCCATTTCGTTTCCCGCAATGCCATGAACATTGACGGGCTTGGCGAACGAGTGATCACACAGCTGTTTGGGGAGAACCTCGTCCGCAATGTCGCGGATTTGTATAAGCTGACGAAGGAACAGGTCATTCAGCTCGAACGCATGGGCGAAAAGTCCACAGAAAACCTGATCAGCTCTATCCAAAAATCAAAAGAAAATTCGTTAGAGCGCTTGCTATTCGGACTCGGCATCCGCTTTATCGGTTCGAAGGCTGCAAAGACGCTCGCCATGCATTTTGAAAGCCTGGAGAACCTGAAAAAAGCCTCTAAAGAGGAACTTCTCGCGGTAGATGAAATCGGTGAAAAAATGGCTGACGCGGTCATCACCTATTTTCATAAAGAAGAAATGCTTGATCTCTTGAATGAACTTCAGGAATTGGGTGTAAACACACTCTATAAGGGCCCGAAAAAAGTAAAAGCAGAGGACAGCGATTCTTACTTTGCCGGTAAAACAATTGTCCTGACAGGAAAGCTGGAACAACTGTCAAGAAACGATGCCAAAGCGCAAATCGAAGCGCTCGGTGGCAAGCTGACTGGCAGCGTCAGCAAAAACACAGACTTGGTCATCGCCGGAGAAGCGGCGGGAAGCAAGCTGACAAAAGCGCAAGAGCTGAACATTGAAGTATGGAATGAAGAACAGTTAATGGGAGAGCTAAAGAAATAAGAGGAGTGTTTTCTATTGAAAAAGACGTTGGTAATGGCGGCAACGGCGGCAGTATTAATGCTGTCTGCCTGCTCGTCAGGTTTTGGGGGGGAGAAGGAGGAAGAGATCACGCAAAAGACGGCGAAATCGTCAGAAAAAGCGATTGTCCCGAAATATAATATCTCTGACTCCTATTACAAAATGGTGCTGCCGTTTAAGGCGGGAAAAGCGCGCGGCTTGACGACGGAACAGTTGAATACAAGACTGGACATTGATGAGTTTGAAACAGGGCTGATGCGTCTTGCCCAAGATTCTTTCTCTACTGACGATTATCTGTTCCAAGAAGGGCAATATTTAGATGAAGATACAGTATTAAGCTGGCTGGCACGGAAAAAAACAGGCTCTGATCTGAAAAAAGCCCAAAAAGAAGATAAAAACTTCAAAAATGAAGGCTTGAACCCAGCGCTTCCGAGCTCCGGTTCAACAGAAGAAAAGAACGAAAGCAGCCCGGTTTATTTAGCGTCTATGCTGGAGCACGATTATTTAGTCAGAAAAGACAAGAATTCCATCCAGCTTGGCGGCGTGATGATCGGACTGGCGTTAAACTCTGTGTATTACTATCGTGAAAAAACAGGCGACCCTCAAAAAGAAGTGGAGATTAAAGAAAGCACGCTTCGCGAGCAGGGGGAAAAAATCGCACAAGAGGTCATTAACCGCCTCCGTAAAAAAGATAACCTGAAGAATGTGCCGATTACCGTCGCGCTCTACAAGCAGGCGTCAAAAACATCGATTGTGCCGGGGAACTTCATCGCCAAAACAGAAGTCAAAGCAGGCTCCACGGATATCTCAAACTGGGATGACATAAACGAAAAATATGTATTCTACCCGGCGGATACAACCACAGCAGAAAAATACCCGGATGACACCGAGGTCTTTAAGCGGTTCAAAAACTCAATTGAAGAATATTTCCCGAACTACACTGGCGTTGTAGGGACTGCCCTGTATGAAAAAGATGAAATGACGAAAATGAAGATTGATATTCCAATGCAATTCTACGGAAAAAGTGAAGTTGTCGCGTTTACCCAGTTCTTAACGGGTGAAGTGATGGATTACTACTCCAAGAGCTCAGTTGATGTCGAAGTCAATATCACATCCTCAGACGGACAGGAAGCGGTCATTATCCGCAATGCGGGAGATAAAGAGCCGACTGTTCACATTTATGACTAATATTGGATGACCCCTTGTGCCGCTGCGGCGCAGGGGTTTTTTGCGTTTTTTTGAAGGTTAAGCAGCATTGGAGAGGGTATTTATTTATGTTATGATGTTCTAAAAATAGAAAAGGGTTGAAATTATGAAAAATAAATCCTTTTATTTCATATGGGCGGGCCAGTCAATTGCCAATTTAGGAGATTCTTTATACGTGCTGGTACTGACCCTGTTTACGTATCAAGTCACAGACTCGGCCTTTTTGGCTTCGCTGGTAGCCATGATGCAGTTCGTGGGTCAGTCATTAAGCGCAGTATTTATACCGGTTTTTATTCATAAATACAGATTAAAGCACATTTTGATTTTTTTACAGTTAACGCAAACCATTCTGTTATCTTTGTTGCTTCTCATATTTATGATAGATTTTAAATCTATTTTTATTTTTTTCTTTATTGTATTTTTAATGTCGCTGTTAGATGGAGGAACTATTCCGGTCAGAAATTCAATGATTCCCCGTTTTGTTCCAAAATCCATGTTGTTGAAAGCAAACAGCCTGGTGCTGACCTCTGATCAAATCGTGCTTTTGCTCGGTTGGCTGCTCGGCGGTATTTTGATCAAATGGCTCGGGCCGCAATTGCTTCTATTGTTGACTTTTGCACTTTATGGCACCTCTACAGTATCTTTATTTTTTGTCAAGGATGCGGGAAAAGGAGATGCCGAAAAGGAAGAAAACGAGTCCTTTATGGATAAAATTTCTTCCGGGTGGAAAGCAATTTATCAAATGCCCGTTATCAGAATGCTGACTGTTCTTGAGCTTTTATCCATGTTCGGCAGAAGTATTTGGACAGGAGCCATTATCCTTGTTTATGTCGATGAAGTGCTGCATCAAAACGAAACATGGTGGGGGTTTATTAATGCGAGCTATTTCGCCGGCACCATTACAGGCGGTTTAATCGTTTGGAAACTTTCAAAAATAATGAACGGAAAACTGTTCTCGATGATTTTATGGACATCACTTGCCATCGGGGCTTGCACACTATGCCTTGCGCTTAACAAGTATGCGTTGGCATCGCTGCTTTTTGTCTTTATTTTAGGACCTTCATTTCAGCTCCGGGGAATTGCGATCAGAACTTATGTGCAGGAGAGCATAAACGAAACTTTGCTTCCGAAAATACTGTCGGCTCAGCATACAATAAGTACATTTGTATACGGCGCATCGATCTTAATTATGAGCAGCCTTACTGATTGGCTGGGTGTTCAATATGTATTTTTCTTGAATTTTATCATTTTTACCGTTTCAGCGCTTTTATCTTTAAAACTAAAAAATGAACAAATATAGACAATGTTTTATAAATATTTACAAATTATTTGTTGTGTGTTTAAATTGGTGATGTAAAATACTACTTGTAAAGAGGTGGATATGTTGAATGGTAACTTGAATTTATTTCCTCTTTCTCATCATCAAAAAAGGATATTAAATATCGAAAATTTATACCCAGAAACAGCTATTAATCATATTGGCGGCCTCATCCAAATCAATGGAAAACTTCATCTTGAGACGTTAAAAAAAGCCATTCAGCATTGTATCAGACAGACAGAGTCCCTCAGAATACGGCTCATGAAGCAGGAAGGATCAGTTCTTCAATACATAGACGAAAAAGCGCAGGCCCGTGTGCCATCAGTCGATTTTACTTCAGCAGACCATCCATATGAAAGAATGCTAGATTGGGCCGAACGGGAATTTAAAATACCTTTCTCTTTATATGATGGCGCGCTTGTTCAATTTTATGTTTTCCAAACAGATGAAGCAACCTGCGGGTATTTAATCAAATGCCATCATATTGTTGCTGACGGCTGGTCTATGAAAATCATCATTGATAAGATTAAGGATCTGTACATGCTTCTGGCAAATGGAGAACTGCCTGAAGAAGCCGCTGACGACTATTCGGTTCTCATAGAAAAAGAGAAAAAATACCTTTCTTCGCCACGATATCAAAAAGATGCCGCATTTTGGAAAGAGGAATTTTCTCATTTGCCGGACAGCTTCTTGTCAAAAAGTTCAGCGAACATTGCGGGAAAACGCAAACGATTTAAACTTGACCAAGAACATTCTGCTGCCGTTTATGAATTTATTCAAAAGCAAGGCTCTTCGTTAAACGCATTGTTTACCGCATCGCTGTTTTGGTATTTAAGCAAAGCAACGGGAGAGAATGATTTCATTATCGGCACGCCGGTACTAAACAGGTCTGGAAAGAAGGAAAAAAGCACGGCGGGGATGACTGTCAGTACGATGCCGTTCAGAAAGAAAACAGACCTGGACCAGCGTTTCTCAGACTTTTTACAAGAAGTCAATTCAGACTACCTGAAATACTTTCTCCACCAACGGTACCCCTATGACGAACTGATAAAGGAATTACAGCTGGCAAAACAGGGATACGACCAGCTCTTCCAAATGTATATCAATTCATACAACACCGATCTTGCTTCTGATATAGATGGATGCCATGTCGAATATGATGAATTATATAACGGATCACAGCCTTATTCCCTTCAAATTGCGGTTAAAGAATGGGACGAAGGCGGAGCAATCGAATTGCAGTTCGACTACAAGGTTGCGGATTACAGCGAAGCGGAAATTCAGCAATTGAAAGACCGTTTACTCCGCCTGATTTTATTGCTTATCGAGGATCCAGACATTCAATTCAGACATTTGTCTATATTAACTGAACAAGAAAAAAGGGACGAGATATTTAAGTGGAATCAGACGAAGGCCGACTATCCGAAAGAGCAGACAATCAATCAATTAATTCAAGCAACAGCCTTGCAGCATCCGTTTCGCACAGCGATAGAGGATGGCGAGAGACATGTTTCTTATCAAGATCTGGATGAACGCTCGAACCAAATTGCTCGCTGCCTTATACATAAAGGAATAAGCCGCGGTGATTTTGTTGCCGTGAGCATGAAACACTCACCGGAGTTGATTGCTGTTTTACTGGGCATTTTAAAAGCAGGCGGCGCTTATGTGCCGATCGACCCCGAGTATCCCGCGGAACGAATCAAGTATATTTTAGAAAATAGTGAAGCGGCGTTTTTTATTACAGACCCTCTTTTTAAAATAGACTGCCGTTTGCCAAGGCACGTAAAACAAATCAGTATTGACTGCACCATGTTTAATGATTTAGATACGGGACAGTTAGACATCAGGAACGATCCTTCCGACATCGCATATATGATTTACACTTCTGGATCAACAGGGCAGCCGAAAGGCGTGATGATCGAACATCAAAGCCTTGTGAACTACATTACATCAGCCTCTCAGAATTATACTTCTTCCCAAGAGGACAGCTTTGCGCTGTACTCATCCATAGCTTTTGATTTAACCGTTACATCCATTTACACCCCATTAGTGACAGGAAATAAGATTGTCATTTACAGACAAGAAGATATCCCGGAATTTATACTACATCAAATCTTAAAAGAAATGAAAACAGCTGTCATCAAGCTGACACCAGCGCATTTAGCGTTGCTGAAAGATGCAAACTTAAAAGATTCCTCTATAAAAAGAATGATCGTTGGCGGAGAGCAGCTGCCTGTTTCTTTAGCACGCCAAATAACAGAAGCATCAGATCACCGCATCGAGATCTTTAATGAATACGGGCCGACAGAAGCGACTGTTGGGTGTATGATCCACAAATATGACCGAGAACAGGATCAGCAAGCTTCGGTTCCAATTGGGGTTCCGCTGCAGAATACAGAAATTTATTTATTAGATGAACAGCTGCAGCCTGTATTGCCGGGAACTCAAGGTGAAATGTATATTTCAGGCGATAATGTCGCCAGAGGATATTGGAAGCGTCCGGATTTGCAAACCGAGCGTTTTCTGGATAACCCTTTCATGAAGGGCAGAAAAATGTATAAGACAGGCGATCTGGCGAAAAGAACGAATAATGGATTGCTTGAATATGCAGGGCGTAAAGACCACCAAATCAAATTGAAAGGCTACCGTATAGAACTGGGAGAAATTGAATTAGCCCTGCTTTCTCTCGAGGAAATAGAAGAAGCGGTTGTCATTGATTTTGGTGATTCACAGGGCAGAAAGCAATTGGCGGCATATGTAGTGAGCTCTGCACCTACGCCAGTGCTGGAGCTTAGGAAAAAGCTTTCTGGCAAACTGCCCGTTTTTATGGTTCCGGCCTACTTTATCAAGATGGATCATATTCCGCTTACGCAAAATGGAAAAACAGATAAGAAAGCACTTCCTGATCCTTTACTGTATCAAGAACAGACAGATTACGGATTGTTAAATGAAGAGCAGAAGGAAGCAGAGGCGGTTCTTTTGGAAACCGCGAAGGAGATACTCGGCCAGACTGATATTTGCCCAGAGGATCATTTTTATCAGCTTGGCGGAGATTCTATCAAAGCCATTCAATTCGTTTCGAAAATGAAAGAAAAAGGTCTTTTTATTAAGACTCAGGATATTATGACTTATCCCGTATTTAGAGAACTGGTCAGTGCTGTGACTAGCAAACAATCGCCTGCAATTTCTCAACAACAAGCAGAAGGCAGAGTGATGGGCACGCCGATTACCCAATGGTTCTGGTCCTTGGATTTAAAGTGCGCTCATTTCTGGCATCAATCGGTTATGCTAACTGCTGAAAAAGAGGTTCACCTTGAAGATGTAAAGGCGGTTCTGTCTCTTTTAATCAATCATCACGACAGCTTGCGAATGAATGTAGAAAAAGAAACGAATACCCTGGTCTATCACAATACAAATATCGAACCTTATATCGAATACCATGATCTGTCTAATGTTTCCGAGGAAGAGCAAACCAAACAAATAGCGGTGATCGGGCAGGAAATGAGAGAAAGCACGGACTTATACAATGGAGTGCTTTTTAAAACCGGTGTGATCAAGGCAAACGAAAAAACGCATTTGTTATTTACAGCCCATCACCTGATCGCGGACGGTGTATCATGGCAAATCCTGATTGATGATTTTCTTGCTCTTTTACATTCAATAGATAAGAAGGAAGAGAAGAGACTGCCTTTAAAGACACATTCTTATCAGGAATTTTCAAATTCGATCCATGAATACGCTTATTCGCGTGAGGCGGAAGAAGAATGCAGCTATTGGAATAAAAAAGTGAAAAAGATTCAGCCGCTCTATGGGATTTGTCCGGAAAATTCCAAAGTTGAAAATAGCATAAAACTGAAACGGTCTTTGAGCAGCCAGATGACTCAAAAACTGCTCAGTGAAGCAAATGAGGCGTATCAAACCCAAACAAATGATTTGCTTATCACTGCGTTAATCCGGGCTTGCCATCATTGCACAGGCAAAGAGGTTATTTCTTTGGAATTGGAAGGTCACGGAAGAGAGACATTAAAGGAAGACTTAGATTTTTCAAGAACGTTCGGGTGGTTTACAGCAATGTATCCCGCCGTGTTTCAGGCAGAGGCTGATCTGCCGGCGCAAATCCGTTCAGTGAAAGAAAACCTGCGGAATATTCCCAATAAGGGTATTGGCTACGGCGCTCTCACCTATTTGAGTAAACGAATGCCGGAGCACAGGAAGCCTGAGCTGCGCTTTAATTATCTGGGAGAAGTTGACCGTTTTTTAGCAGACAAATCAGAATACCGCATGACTTATTTAAATTCAGGCGCCGAGTCATCACCTGAAAATAGTCTGACAGTCAGTCTTGATTTGACTGCGGGAATCTATGACGGACAGCTAACGTTGGATTTAATCTGCAGCGATCTTTATCAGACAGAGGATATGGAACAGCTTTTAGATGAATTTTTTGTACAGCTGAAGGAGCTGACTGAACATTGCTGTAAACAAGAGTCTGTCGAATATACGCCATCAGATTTCGAAACCGCCTCATTATCTATTGAAGAATTGGATTCCTTGTTCAAATGATGAGAAACGTATGGCTGATTTTATGCCTTTGTATCCTGTCAATTCAAATCTGGGGTGGCGGACAGGCAAGCGCTCAGACGCCAGTTGATAAGCGCATTGACGCTCTGATCGAAAAGCAGATGAAGGAAAGCGGAATACCGGGGATCTCAGTGACAGTGGTAAAAGGAAATGATGTGGTATACGAAAAGGGGTTTGGTTATGCCGGTGAAAGACATAGCCGCCCTGTAACCGCCTCGACATTGTTTGAGATGGGCTCAACCTCTAAAGCGTTTACTGCACTGGGTGTGCTTAAGCTTGTACGTTCGGGGGCAATCAATCTAAATGACCCTGTCAGCCGGTATATCAGCGGATTTTATGCAGTTTACAACGGAAAGAAAACAGATATCACCATTCAACAGCTGCTGCATCATACAAGCGGAATTCCTTTTTTATCGATAGCGGATATCAAAGTTGATTCAAAGGAAGATGCTTTGGAGAAAACGGCGAAGGGATTAAAGGGAGTTGAACTTAGTCATAAGCCGGGAAGCACATTTGAATATGCCACAATCAATTATGATGTGCTGGGATATATCATTGAACAGGCATCAGGCCAGCCGTACGAGCAATATATGGCTGAGCACGTTTTTAAGCAGTTAGATATGTCAAACACGTATGCTGGGCGGCACGCTGGTCATGCCGGCGATGTATCATCAGGTTTTAAAATTGGATTTTTAAAAGCCAGAGCCTATAAAGCGCCTGAGTATAGGGGGAACACGCCTGCCGGATATATTATCACGAACGCAGAGGATGTATCCAAATGGCTTCGATTTCAGCTGAATCACAGCGACGGTGATATAAGCCGCTTGATTGAGCAGAGCCACCTGCCTGATAAAAGCGTAAAAACCGAAGAGCCGGGTGTGTATTATGGTGCGGGATGGTCAATTTTTGAAAAAAAGGGCAGAGTCAGAGAAGTGTTCCATGCCGGCTCCAACCCTAACTTTTCTTCGTTTATTATCGTCAGCCCTGACGATAATGCGGCTGTAGGGGTTTTGGCCAATATGAACAGCGCGTATCCTGAGAAAATCGCTCGTTCTGTTTTACAGGTGATAACCGATCAAAGCGAAAAACAGGACGGTTCTGTCACTGATCCGTTTCAGTTCATTGATAAAGCTGCGGCTGCCATGCTGGTTTTATTCAGTTTATTGCTTATTGTTCTGCTGTGGAGAATTTATATTTTTCTAAAAGGCGTAAAATCGAAAAATGTTCCCGCTCAGCAGCGAACAAGAATAAAGGCGCTGCTTTGGGTGATTTTGCTCGCAGCTGGAATATTGGCGCCTAAGCTCATTTCAGTCTTCGCCTTTAATGGCTTGCCTTGGAGCATGATATTTATTTGGGGGCCCGGTTCTCTTCTTTATTTGGCGGCGATTTATTATGTGCTGCTCCTTGCCTCCTGTATATTCGGTTTAACCGCTTGTTTTTTCAATCACCGTGCCGCAAGAAGGAGTGAGACGCATGAAATGTGAAACATCCATCCCTGATATTCAGCCGTTTAACGACCTATTTTATCGCAGCTGTTTTTTTAACTGTTATTTTTCAGTGGTTCGCTCGTTTCAGCAAGAAATCTATCCTTATCTTTTAAATGACATATATTCGTATCAATTGGATGAAGACGGTTATCCAATGATTGATCGGACTGAAGTTTATGATCCTGAGTATGTCATGAATCAGCAGGGAATAAGCGTGGATAAGCAATCGGTGAGCAGCAGTCTCATAGATGATGTGAAACGGGATGTTCTTGAAAATAAACCCGTCATCATTTGGTTGGATTCATATGCACAGCCTTATAGACAGGAATATATGTCTAAGCATAACCGGAACAGCATACTGATTTATGGCTTTCATGACGTAGATCAGACTGTTCTTGCTATTGAAAACCGTTATCCCGATAACTTGTCATATGAAGCCAGACATATTTCATATCAGCATTTGGCCAAAGCCTATCAAGGCTTTCACAGTTATTTTCAGCCTCCTGCCGCTTTTCATTCTTATGCCTCCTTTTCTTATGATCCGGGCAGGGATCGCTCAGGGCAAAGCATTTTCAAGGATGCTGCTGCCTTCTTTGTTTATAACATCACCGAGCATGTAGATCGGATGTTATCCGGTTTGGCGTCCTTCAGCCGGTTTACTGAGCAATTTCACAGCATAAGAGACAGCGAAAAGCTCCTTCATTCATTTAATGGAATTTTAAATGTGAAAAAAACAGAGCAATACCGCCTCGCATTTCTTCCGGCGTTTGAACAGCTTGCCGCTGTGACGTCTGACATTATTGATGAGTGGGAAGCAGCGCGGCATCTTGCGGCTAAGCTTTATTTTTCGGGAGGATCTTCTTCTGGTTATGAAGACCGGATCAAAGATTCACTGAAAAAAGTGCTGGAACTTGAAGCAGCCCATATTGAATGCCTGAAGGATATTGGTAAAGAGGAGAGGGTCAAATGATCAAATTATTCTGTCTGCCGTATGCCGGGGGTTCGAGCACCATCTTCAGCGGGTGGAAAAGATTTCTTGATGCATCAGTTGAACTGGTGGCCTTAGAGCTTCCGGGACATGGAACGAGAATGTCTGAGCCATTGCTGAATCATGCAGGATCCGTGACGGAAGATCTTTTTGAGCAAGCAAAATCCCATTTGGATGATTCGGATTATGCCATTTTTGGACACAGCATGGGATCGCTGCTTGCATACGAATTGCAAAAGAAATTAACCATGGAAAATAAACAGCCGATCCATATGTTTTTTTCCGGGCGTTTCCCGCCTCATATCCCGGAAAAGAAAGTGCTTCATCAGCTTTCAAATTCCGCTTTAAAACAAGCGATTATTGAGATGGGGGGTGTACCCGAAGAATTCAGCAAAAATGAGCAGGTGCTTGACTTTTTCCTTCCTATTTTAAGAGCTGACTTTGAGTTGCTGGAAACATACAGGAATACAGCTGTTGCTCCTTTATCGTGCGATATTTCGGTTTTTTACGGAAAACGTGATCTGCCGTCAGTGCTGTTTGATTTATCTGATTGGAATCAGTACACCGATCAGACATGCAGATTTTACGAATTTGAAGGAGATCATTTTTTCATTAATCAGAAGATAAAAGAAGTGACAGCTAAAATCAATCATATTTTGAATCAGACAGGAGTGGTATGAAATGGATTTCAGAACTGCCGGTGTTATCGGAGGAGGCGTCATGGGGGCCGATATGGCTCTTGATTTATCTGCGAATGGGTATCAAGTGATTTTGCTGGATATCAGTGATGAAAAACTGAAAGCCGCAGAGGAAAATATTAAAAAGACATTCAGGCTTGTTCAACTGATGCGGAAAGAAAAGTTCAGCATGTCACTTGAAGATGTGCTTGATAACATTCAATTCACGACTGAGCCGCACAATGTGGAGCCGGCTGATATCATCATTGAAAACGTAACAGAAGATTGGGAGATAAAAAGACAAGTGTATTTACAATTAAAAGATATCTGCCGAGAGGATACCATCTACCTTGTAAATACAAGTTGTATCTCAATTACGAAGGTCGGTTCACTGATGCATCGTCCGGAAAAGGTAATTGGAGCACATTTCATGAATCCTGTTCCTCTGAAAGAACTTGTAGAGGTGATTCGGGGCGATGCCACCTCTGATGAGACTGTCAATGCAACCGTCGAGTTTTTGAAATCTTTCGACAAAAATCCTGTCGTTGTTCATGATTTGCCTGGCTTTGTGTCAAATCGTGTGTTAATGCTGACCATTAATGAAAGCATTTGGACGGTTCAAGATCAAGTGGCGACACCAGCCAATGTGGATAAAATCTTCCGCGGCGGGTTTGGGCATAAAATGGGTCCGCTCGCGACTGCGGATTTAATCGGTCTTGATACGATCCTTAACTCCTTGCTGGTTCTATATGAAAGCTACAAAGATTCAAAATTCAGGCCATGTCCGCTGCTCGTGAAAATGGTAGACGCAGGAAAGCTAGGGAGAAAGTCAGGACAAGGATTCTTTCAATACAGTTAAAGGAGGAGAAGACCATTGAAAAAGGGAGTTAAGTGTGTTGTCTGGGATTTAGATCATACGCTATGGGATGGTATTCTGCTTGAATCTGATGATGTAAAGCTGAAGGACAATATCAAAGAAATTTTGACTGAGCTTGATGAACGCGGCATATTGCTGTCTGTCGCAAGCAGAAATGACGAAGCTGCTGTTATGGAAAAATTAAAGGAATTTGGAATTGACCATTTCTTTTTATATCCGGAAATCAGCTGGAATGCCAAATCGGTTTCTTTGGAAAAAATCAGCAAAAACCTCAATATCCATAAGGATACGCTTCTCTTTATTGACGACCAAGCGTTTGAAAGGGAAGAAGTGAAAAATGCCCATCCGGAGATTTCGTGCTGGGATGCCGTTCGGTATAAGGATCTAATCGTCGATCCTTTGCTGAAGCCTGCATTTGTAACGGAGGATGCCAAAAGACGCCGGCAGATGTATCTGGAGGATGATCGCAGAAAAGAGGACGAAGAGCAGTTTGAAGGACCGTCCGAACAATTTCTTGCCACTCTGAATATGAAGTTTACGATCAGCCATGCGCAAGAAAGCGACTTGCAGCGGGCAGAAGAGCTTACGGTGCGTACAAACCAGCTGAATGCAAGCGGAAAAACATACGATTATCAGGAATTAAATTATTTCCGAAAGTCAGATTCTCATATGCTGCTAGTCTGCGAGCTTGAGGACAAGTACGGCTCTTATGGAAAGATCGGACTCTCTTTAATAGAAGAAAAGGGAGATGAATGGCATATTAATCTTCTTTTAATGTCATGCCGGGTTATGTCCCGCGGTGTCGGTACGATTTTACTGACAGCTATTTTAAATGAAGCGAAACAAAAAGGGAAAAAACTGTTTGCTGATTTTAAACAAACAGATCGAAACAGAGTCATGTATATCACGTATAAATTTGCCAATTTCAAAGAACATACGAAGGGCCCGGACGGCTTCATTTTATTTGAAAATGACCTGAGCCGGATTCAGCCGTATCCTGCGTATGTCGAGGTCAAAACGGAATTCAGCCAATCACCTGTTGCGGGAAGCAGCAATTAATCTAAATAGCGGGGAGAGCAAATAGATGAATCTTCATGAACAAATTAGAGAATATATTGAACAAAATTTGGTGGTCTTTGACGATGAAATCGAATTAACCAATGATGATCACATTTTTGAAATGGGATTTGTGAATTCTTTATTTGCGATGAAGCTTGTAACATTTCTTGAGCAAAACTTTGGGTTTCAGCTTGATAACGAAGATTTAGATATTGCTAACTTCAGCACAGTTAACCGAATCGTCAGCCTAATTGAAAAGAAACAGAACGGAGCGCTTGCTAATGAAAACAGCTGAGATGAAAGCCGACATCATTCAAGATTTCCGGGGTTACTGTGACGAAAAAATCAGACCTTTTGCAGGCGAGTTTGATGAGAAGGAATGCATCCCGGCAGAATTAATAAAAGAGTTAGGGAGCAAATCTTATTTTGCTGCGGGTATTCCGGAGGTCTATCACGGATTGGGATTGAACCCTGTCGAGTACGGTTTGTTTACTGAACAAGCAGGTAAAGCGTGCTGTAATATTCGAACCCTTTTGACTGTGAATTCGTTAGTCGGTGAATCTCTGCTGCGGTACGGTACTGAGCGCCAAAAAGAAGAATGGCTTGTCCCCATCGGAAAAGGAGAGAAAATCGGAGCGTTTGCATTGTCTGAACCAAACATTGGTTCAGACGCAAACCACATTGAAACATCGTATACAAAAAACGGAAACTGCTATGTCATCAACGGCAGAAAAAAATGGATTTCCTTTGGGGCCATTGCTGACTTTTTTCTGGTCATAGCCCGTGATGGAGAAGTGGTTACAGCCTTTATTGTAGACAGCAGCCAGAGTGGCGTAACGGTAAAAAAAATGGAAGGCATGATGGCCAATAGAGCTTCTTATCTTGCGGAAATAGAGTTTGATAGCGTTGAGGTTTCTGATGACCAGATATTAGGGCCAATCGGGGGCGGCTTTAATTACATCGTTAACTTGGCTTTGGATCATGGCAGATACAGTGTAGCATGGGCCGGATTGGCGATTGCACAGGAAGCCGTCGATTCTTTAGTAACATACTCACGGAAGAGAAGCCAATTCGGAGAGAAGCTCTACAAACATCAAATGATTAAAGGAATGATCGGTGATGCCGTAACACAGCTGCATGCAGCCCGCGCCTTATGTATGAAAGCCGGCGAAATGCGGATGAAACAAGATCCAGAGGCCGTGACGGAAACGTCTATCGCGAAATATTTCACTTCAAAGGTTGCTGTTGAAATTACCAATTCAAATGTGCAGATCCATGGAGGAAGCGGCTTCAGCAGAGATCATTCAGCTGCCCGCCTGTACAGAGAAGCCAAAGTATTGGAGATCATTGAAGGAACATCTCAAATTCAGCAGCAAGTTATAGCGAATTATGGATTGAGACGATATTTTGTCAAACATATATAGGCAGAGGATGGAGAGGATTCTGTGAGTGAGCAAATGAATAAAATAGATAAAAATAACATAGCCAACATTCTCGGACTGACAACCATTCAGGAAGGTCTGCTTTTTCATTATTTAATGGAGCCGGAAGGTAATGCTTATTTTGAACAAATGCTGATAAAACTGGAGAGCGAACCAGCCCGCGATCTTTTTGAAAAAGCATGGCAGCAAACGGTTCGGCAAAATGAAATGCTGCGGACGGTGTTTAGGTGGAAGGAAACAGCTAAGCCCATTCAAGTTATATTAAAGCATCATAAAATAGATATCCGTTATCAGAGCATTCCGTTCGAGAAAGGCATTTCCCAGGAAAAGCTGAAGGAGAAGCTTGCGGCGCGTGATCGGAAAGAGCCGTTTCAGCTTCAAGAAGTACCTTTTCGTGTCACGCTTTATCAAATAGAAGAAAACGGGATCTGGATGATGATCAGCTTTCATCATATCCTGATGGACGGCTGGAGCATGGGGATTGTCCTCAAAGAGTGGATGGAGTCATATCAAGCGTTATCCATGGGTCAAACACCTGTTATTTCTCAAAAACCGTCATATCAAGCATTTGTGAAATGGCAGCAGGAACAGCAGCGTAAAACAAAAGACAGCCAGGCGTCATTTTGGAAAGGGTTATTGAAAGACTGGGAGCCTGTACAATTGCTGCCGAATACAGAAAGACCAGGGAAGCGTAATGCTATTTTTTCTAAACATGAAATACAGCTTCCGGTTTCAGCAGGAAAAGCTCTTCGCTCACTCGCTTCTGAACGGCAAGTTACGCTTGCTTCAATTCTATATAGTGTCTGGGGTCTGCTGCTAAAGAAATATTCTGATCAAGAAGAAGTGGTGTTCGGGACAACCGTGTCAGGAAGAAGCGCCGATGTACCGGGAATAGAACAAATGACGGGGCTGTTTATTAATACCATTCCGCTTCGTCTTCGCTTTGCGCCTCAATCCACGCCTTTAGATGTGATTCAGCTTGCACATGAGCAGATTGCCAAAAGAAGTGAATATGAACATACACCGCTGTCTGATTTAAAAACATATGCGGGGCTGACGGCTGAGCAGTCATTATTTGACACGATTGTCGTGATTGAAAATTATCCGCTTGATCAGATGCTTAAGTCAAACAGTCTTCCTCTTTCAATCGAACAATATGACATGTTTGAGCAAACTGAGTTTGATTTGACATTGAGTGTACAAGCTTTTGATGAACATATCCATTTTTCATTTATATACAATCCTGGTGTCATGTCTGCTCTTCAAGTGAAGCAGCTGAGGGATCATTTTCTCAACCTGTTATCGGAAGTGATTGAGTATCCGGCAGACAGATCTGTGCATCGCTTGAATATGCTTTCCGAAGATGAAGTGCATTATCAACTTGAAGAGTTTTGCAATTATAAAGGTCTGACCGGCAACAAACATCAAACTGTTATTGATTTGTTTGAACGGCAGACAGAAAAGACGCCGGACGCTCTTGCTGTGGAATTTCGCTCGGAATCCCTGACCTATGATCAATTAAATAAAAAAGTGAATCAGCTTGCCCGCTTTTTAGAAAGTCAGGGAGTCAAACCCGCACAAAGAGTCGGTATTTTAACAGAACATTCAATTGAAATGGTGATCGCGTGTCTCGCTGTATTAAAAGCGGGCGGCGCTTATGTTCCGGTTGATCCCGATTATCCTCCGGAAAGAATTGAATATCTTCTTCAGGACAGTGGGGTACACCTGCTGCTGACAGAGGATATTGAGGGGCTGGTTTACTCGTACGATGGTGTGAAAATAGATATTACCGATCAGAGTCTTTATCAAGGAAACGACAGCAATCTGGTGAAACATTACGGTCCGCAGGATATTGCGTATTGTATATATACCTCTGGAACAACAGGCAGGCCAAAAGGGGTGCTTGTTAAGCATCTTGGTCTTGAAAATTATATTTCCTGGGCCGCCGAGCAATATGTAAGAGGTGATAATAGAGATTTTGCCCTTTATACGTCTTTATCTTTTGATTTAACAGTAACTTCTATCTTTACCCCGCTTATAACCGGAAACGCAATTATTGTGTATCGGAATACAAACAAGCAGCTTCTTGTGGAACAAATTCTGAAAGATAATCGAGCCCACGTTATGAAGTTAACGCCGTCCCATCTGCATTTCATTTCCGGGATGCCGTTTCAGGACAGTGTGATGAAGTGCCTGATACTGGGGGGAGAGCAATTAGAAACCTCCTTGGCGGCGAAAATTGAAGAGAACTTCGATGGGAAAATTGAAATTTTTAATGAATATGGCCCGACGGAAACGGTAGTCGGCTGCATGATTCACCGCTACTCATCTGAAAGGGATAAAGATCTGTATGTGCCGATCGGCCGGCCTGCAGCACATACTGATATATACATTCTTGATTCACATATGAACCTGCTGCCCCAGGGAGCAGCGGGAGAACTATATATTGCCGGAAAAGGAGTGGCAGAAGGCTACTTAGGCCGGAAGGAACTGACGGCAGAGCGCTTTGTGGCTCATCCTTTTAAACCCGGAGAAAAAATGTATAAAACAGGAGACGCAGCCCGCTTTTTACCGGATGGAACCATTCAGTTTTTAGGCAGAAACGATGACCAAATCAAACTTAGAGGCTATCGGATTGAGAGCGGGGAGATTGAACACTGGCTCTGCCGGTACGGACGTATAAAAGGGGCGGCGGCTGTCGTGAAGAAGGACGCGTCCCAGACACCGTGCCTGGCTGCTTATCTTTTCACTGATGAGACGATTGATGAAAAGCAGCTGCGTGAATACTTGCGCCGTCATTTGCCGGAATATATGATTCCATCCCGATTTATTGTGATGGATGAGATGCCGCTGACGGCCAATGGAAAACTGGATAAAAAAGCACTGCCGGAGCTTGCTGCAGAGACAAAACGAAAGGCACTTGCGGCAGCACCAGCTTCTGAAACAGAAAAGATGGTGCTGGAGATTTGGAAACGTGTACTTGGTCAAGACAGCATCGATGTTCAGGATAAATTTTTTGAAATCGGCGGCACTTCCCTGCATTTGATCCAAGTCAATCAGCAGCTTTCTAAGGAAACGGGAAAAAGTATTCCGATGGTTGAGATGTTCCGCCGTCCAACAGTTCAGATGCTTGCTGAATTCTTATCAGGTCATGATGAAGAGCAATCAAAAAAGAAAACACCATTCATATCAAAGCGGAAGGATCCTTCAGATGACAGCATCGCCATCATCGGGATGGCCGGGCGTTTCCCCGGAGCTAAAAACATAGATGAATTTTGGCATAACCTGCAAAATGGCAAGGAATCCATCTCTTTTTTCACTGATGAAGAGCTGTTTGCGGAAGGCATTGATGAACAAACATTTACGAGAACTGATTATGTAAGGGCGAAAGGAATCATCGACGGCCCCGATTTATTTGACGCCGCCTTCTTCGGCTATTCACCGGGACAGGCAGAGGTCATGGACCCGCAAATCCGTCTTCTTCATGAGTATGTATGGAAAACGCTGGAGGATGCAGGGTGTGTTTCAGCTGAATATGAAGGAAAAATCGGTTTGTTTACAGGAACAACCTCAAATTTTCAATGGCTCCAGCATTTCGCTGACTCATTAGACGGCAGGATGTCAGAGCTGTTTGAAATCGGCTCTTTAAATGATACCTATACGATCAGCACGCGGGTTGCTCATAAACTTAATTTAAAAGGTCCAGCCATTACCCTGCAGACAGCTTGTTCAACCTCCTTGGTCGCGCTGCATTTGGCTTGCAAATCAGTGCTGAATGGAGAATCTGATATGGCTCTCGCAGGCGGTGTGTCCATTCTCCATCCGGTTAAGTCAGGCTACATCTATCAAGAGAATATGGTGAAATCACCAGACGGCCATTGCCGAGCCTTTGATAAAGACGCGAAAGGCACTGTAGGAGGCGATGGTGTCGGATTTGTCGCAGTGAAATCGTTGAGCCGCGCTTTGGCTGACGGCGATAGAATCTATGCGGTTGTAAAAGGATCTGCGGTCAACAATGATGGTGACCAAAAGGTAGGCTTCAATGCGCCGAGTGTGGAAGGCCAGACAGAGGTTATAAGAGATGCGATTGCCGACGCGGGGATTGAACCGGAAACCATCAGCTATGTGGAAACCCATGGGACAGGCACAGCTCTCGGTGATCCAATTGAAATTGAAGCCTTAACTAAAGCGTTTCAAACGAATAAAACCGCGTTTTGCCGGATTGGTTCCGTAAAAACGAATATCGGACACCTTGATGCTGCTGCCGGAGCGGCGGGTCTCATTAAAACAGTTCTCTCTCTGCAGCATCAACAACTTGTGCCTAGTCTTCATTTTAAAGAAGCGAATCCGAATATTGATTTTCAAAACAGTCCTTTCCTAGTGAATGACAAGCTCCGAGTGTGGAAGAGAACAAATACCCCAAGACGAGCAGGCGTGAGCTCATTCGGTATGGGCGGCACCAATGCCCATGTGATTCTGGAGGAAGCGCCTGTCAGTGAACGTGAAAAACATTCGCGTTCGTATCAGCTGTTTCCTCTTTCAGCAAAAACGATGAATGCTTTAGAAAAAACGAAAGACCTTTTGCTCGAACACATGGAAAGGAACTCTGAGCTTAATGCAGCAGACGCCGCTTATACGCTGCAGGCCGGAAGACAGCACTTTGATTATAGGCAAATGTTTGTGGCAAAGGACAGACAGGATGTCATCCGCCTGCTTTCCGAGAAGAAGGACAGAGGACTCAGCCGAATGTCGCGGATTCAGGAAAAAAAGGAGAAAAAATTGATCTTCATGTTCTCGGGCCAAGGCAGTCAATATGTGAACATGGGCAGGGATTTATACACGGAGGAGCCGTTTTTCAAAGAGACGATGGATCACTGTTTTCAAGAATTCTATGAAGCGACCGGTGAGAGGCTTGAGGATATTCTATACCCTGACCAGCAGGATGAAGACGCTGCCGCGATGAAGCTTCAAGAGACGAAATATGCCCAGCCGGCTATTTTTATGCTGGAATATGCGCTGTCACTTTTGCTGATGAAGTGGGGGCTGCAGCCATGGGCTATGATCGGCTACAGCTTCGGTGAATTAACGGCTGCCGCGGTATCGGGAGTGTTTACGCTAAGCGATGCCATCAAGCTAATCAGCTTACGTGGACAAGCGATGCACGAAGCGCCGTCAGGCATCATGCTAAGCGTGCCAATGCCAGAGGAAGAACTGAAAGCGATTCTCCCTGATTGCATTTCATTGGCTGTTGTTAATGACGCTTCTTGCATTGTGTCGGGGCTTGAGTCTGACATTTCCGCATTTGAAGAACAGTTAAAAGCCAAAAAAGTGCTTTGTATGAGAGTAAAAGGTTCAATTGCTGCTCACTCGCACGTCATGGCTTCCGCCGCTGAACGATTTGGAAATACGGCTAAGCGCATTTCTTATCAAAAACCGGATGTTCCTTTCTTTTCGAATTTAACGGGAGACTGGATAGCGGATGAAGAAGCTGCGGACTATGACTATTGGAAGCGGCACATGACTGAAACTGTTCGCTTTGCCGAGGGTATTGGCGTGTTAACGAAGCAGGAAGATGCTATTTTTATCGAAATCGGCCCGGGGCAAGATTTAAGTGTGCTGGTGAAGAGATCGATTAACGATGAGCTGCGCCAGCATGCTTGCAATGTGCTGAAACACAGCAGACAGAGTATGTCAGATGTCCAATTTTTACTCAGCAGAATTGGCACGCTGTGGATGTATGGCGCGGACATTGATTGGCGCGGGCTGCACGAGGGCAGACATCCTGAAAAGATTACTATGCCGCAATATCCTTTTGAAAAGGAATCCTTCTGGCACAAACGGAAACATACCGCCAGCGGAAAAGGCAAAAAACATTCAGGAGGAAAGCTCCCGCTTCAGGAGTGGTTTTATCTGCCGCAATGGGAAAAAGAAATCCTGCCGATTCCCCGCGAGATTGAAGCGACGGAACAACGTTTGCTTGTCTTCATGGAGGATGGATATTTTTCCCATAGGCTTATTCAGGGGCTGCAATCCACCTGTGCTTCTTGTGTCATCGTTAAAAAAGGACATAACTTTCAGCAGGTTGAAAAAGGAGTGTACACACTCAGCCCAGACTCTGCGGAAGATTACTGCCGTCTTTTTGAAGTGTTGGAGAAGGAAAAGATTCAGTACAGCCGGATTTTGCACCTCTGGGGGCTGGCAGAGAAGAATGAAACCGCTGCTGCCGAGTGGATTGAGCAGATGCAAAACGAATCCTATTACTCTTTGCTTTACTTAGGGCAAGCATTGAAAAAGAAAGGAACAAAGCAGGACATTTCGATCTTTGTGTTATCGTCCCTTACGTATCAGCTAGGCGGAGAAGACATGCTGTATCCAGAGAAAGCCGTACATCTGGGGCCGAGTATGGTCATATCTCAGGAAACACCGTTCCTTCGCTATCGAGTGATTGATATAGACAGACAGAAAGAAGATTCCTGGAAAGAAGACAAGCTGCTGGGACTCATCAGATCAGAGCTGATGACCGAATCAGGCAATCTCCTAACGGTTTACAGAAATAATAAAAGGTACACCAGGAATTTTATTCACAAAGCTGTGCCTGCAGAATCATCGCAGGGGCACCTTCGTCCCGGAGGCGTATATATTCTGATTGGCGGGCTGGGCTTCATCGGTTTACATGCTGCAAAAACCATTGCTGAGAAAACAAAAGGAAAACTGATTCTGACAAGCCGTTCCGGCCTACCGCCACGGAGTGAATGGGAGTCCTTAATCAGCACGCATGCTGAGGATGATCCAATCGTTAAAAAAATAAAATCAATATATGAGATAGAAAAAACAGGCGCAGAAGTCACTGCTGTTGCTGCGGATGCAAGCTGTGAAGCGGATATGTCTGAACTGGTTCATGTGGCTGAACGTAAGTACGGCTCCATTCATGGTGTAATTTATGCAGCTGGAATAACAGGCGAACAATCATTCAGGATGATGGAACAAACGGATAAAAGTTTTTCGAATACTCACTTTCGAGCAAAAATGACGGGCGTTGCGGTATTAGAAAAAGTGTTGGCCGATCGACCGCTTGATTTCTGCTTTTTGATTTCGTCCTTGTCTCCGATATTGGGAGGACTTGGATTTACCGCCTATACTGCGGTTAACCAGTTTGTTGATGCCTTTGTATATAAACATAATGCGCAGCATCCTGTTCAGTGGACAGCCCTAAATTTAGACGGCTGGGAATTTGAAGACGGCAAAAAACCGGATATTCCAGTCGGAGGGGATTTAGAAAATACCCTGATTCGTGCGCATGAGGGCAAAGAGGTTTTCGAGAAAATTTTCACATTTGATCTTATGGATCAGATTGTAGTGTCTGCCACGGATCTGCAGGAGAGGATACAAAAATATGTGAATCGTCTGCAGCAGCCTAACGGTGAAGAGCAAGAGGACGTTTCGCTGTACGGGCGGCCAGAACTTACCGCTGAATATGTTGAACCAGTAACTGATATGGAGAAAGAACTCCTTGTTCATTGGCAGTCATTTTTCAAGATTGATCAAATCGGTATAGACGATGATTTCTTTGAGATGGGCGGGGATTCGTTAAAAGCGATTACTTTCATTTCCATTATTCATCAAGCATTCAATGTGGAAATTGCGCTGCCGGATTTCTTTAACATTCCGACGATCAGGCAGATGGCTGAATTTATCAGCCAAGCCGACAAGAAGATGTACAGAAAGATAGAAAAAGCTGAAAAACGGGATTACTATCCGTTGTCCTCAGCGCAAAAACGGCTTTATCTTGTTCAGCAGTTAGATCAAACAAGCACTGGCTACAATGAGTTCACTGCCGGCCGGATTGCAGGAAAGCTTGATATGCAAAGGCTTGAGAATGTGTTCCGGCAATTGATTAATCGTCATGAGAGTTTAAGAACATCCTTTAAAGCAATAGACGGTGTTCCTATGCAGTGCATAGCTGAGCATGCGGAATTTCATGCAGACTTTTTTGACCTATCAAATGTGGCAGGACAGGAAGGGCAAAACCAAAAAGAACAAGAAGTCATCAGCAGCTTTTTAAAGCCGTTCCAGCTTGATCAGGCTCCCCTGATGAGAGCTGGTGTTATTAAGAACTCTGAAAACGAGTATATTCTGATGCTCGATATGCACCATATTATTTCTGACGGTTTATCTCAGGATATCTTGGTCAGCGAGTTTATGGATCTGTATGACGGCAAAGAGCTTGCACCACTTGAGCTGCAATATAAAGATTTCTCAGAATGGCAGAATCAGATGCTTCAGTCTGAAGATCTGAATGAGGTGAAAACATATTGGCTGAAACGGCTTGACGGCTTCCGGGAGCTTCAGCTGCCGGCTGATTACCAGAGACCTGATGTCAAAAGCTTTGCCGGCGCTCATTATCGTTTTTATATAAGCAAAAAAGAGCTTGAGGCGTTTAAATCCATTATGGCCGATGAAGATGCCACGCTGTTTATGGGACTTTTATCAATCTATCAAATCCTGCTGCACAAGCTCACTGGACAGTCCGACATTGTAGTCGGCGTTCCGGTCGTAGGGAGAAGGCAGGAGGAACTGCAGCGGATCATCGGTATATTCGTTAATATGCTTCCGCTTCGGTTTTATCCGAAAAAAGAGATGACGTTCACTCAATTTCTGCACCATGTCAAGCAGTTGGTGATTGATGACTTTGATCATCAAGATTATCAGTATGAACATATGGTTCAAGATTTGAAGTTAGATAGGACGTTAAATAGGAATCATATTTTTGATACCGTTTTTGCTCTGCAGAATCTAAGCCAGCCTGCTTTAGAGGTAGACGGGATCACACTAACCGACTATGAATATGAAACAGCGGTTTCCCGGTTTGATTTGCTTTGGATCGCTTCAGAAGACGAAAACGGTTTATCTTCTGTCATTGAATACAGCACTGAGCTGTTTACAAGAGAAACCATTGAAAGCGTTGCGAAAGGGATTAAAAAGGTGCTGTCAGCCGTGATTGATTGTAAGCAAACCGCTCTCAAGGATATTGACCTGACTTCAGGCATCAATGATTTAGAAAAGGTATCGTTGCTGGAACTAGACGATCTGAAAATCTAGCAGAAATAGGTGAATAACAATGAACCAAACCGATGTCTTTCAATTGAAAACCGCAGCTCTTGAAAAAGTGAAGGAGCGGCAATATTGGACTTCTCTATTATCTCAAATCCCGTCGGACTGCCGTTTTCCTTATGATTCACAGCTTCTTGATCAAAACGATGAAGAAGCTTCATTCACTTTTTCATTCCCGGCTCAGCTGGAAAAGGCCATCTTAAAGGCATCCGGAGCTTCAGATTTGCGTATGTTTATCATTTTTATGACTGCGGCAGTCACATTGCTGCACAGGTACAGCGGAAGAACGGATATCATGGCGTCGGCCCCTGTGTTGAGACAGCGGGAAACACAGCCGGTGATCAATGATCTTCTTCCGCTGCTGGTGAAAATCAAGCCTTCTATGAGTTTCAGAGACTGTCTAGAGCATGTGAAACAAGCTTTTCAAGAAGTGTATGCCCATCAAAATTATCCTGTGAAAATACTATTGGACGAGCTTCATCCTTTGCATAAAAAAGGGGAGCCCCGCTTTGGCATTTCCCTTGCTATGAATGATCTTCAGCAGCCGGCGTCATTGAGAGCGCTAGACACGAATCTATTTATCTCCATTCAGTATGATGAAGGGACATTGACTGGAAAGTTGAGCTGGAATTTGAAGCATTACACATTCGATACTGCTAAACGGATAGCCGGCCATTTTTGTATGCTGGCGGACCGGGCTTTGTCGGCGCCTGAGACTCTGGTCTCTGAGCTGCAGTTACTTTCTCATGAGGAGAGAGAGAGAATCATCACGACATTTAATCACACAAATCAGCCCTATCCGAAAGAAAAATCGATTGTCGATCTCTTCAAAGAACAGGCAGCTCTCAAACCTAATCAGCCTGCAATTGTGTATGAAGATGTCAGTTTCACATACGGTGAGGCTGATGAATTGTCAGACCGGGTTGCTACTTTTTTGATAAAAGAAGGTGTTCGTCATGAGGAGCCTGTGGGGCTGATGGTTCATCGCTCAGCAGAAATGGTTATTGGCATATTAGGCATATTGAAAGCAGGATGTCCTTATTTGCCGATAGATTTAAATATGCCGTCCGAACGGATGGATTATATGCTGAAAAACAGCGGTTCGCGGTTTGTGATCACGAACGAGGATTATGACATTTCTGCTGAGGATCAAAAAAGCTTATTTATAGAGGAAATGATGAAATTTGAAGGGGCGGCGGAGCATGGGCGTCTGCCGTCTCCTGAAAATCTCGCTTATGTGCTGTATACATCAGGGACAACAGGAAAACCGAAAGGCGTGATGGTGGAGCATCGTCAAGTCATCAATTTAGTATATGGCATAGACAGCCTTCATTTTGAGCCGTTTTCACAAGAGCATCTCCGCATCGGCATGCTTGCTTCACATATTTTTGACGCATCCGTGCAAACGATATTTCCGGCAGTGCTTCTTGGACACACCTTATATATTGCACCGGATCATGCAAGGATGGATGGAAAGCAGCTATGGTCTTTTTATGAGGAGAACCGCATTCATATTTCAGATGCGACACCTTCTCATTTGCGCCTAATGCTCAAAGCCGCTGAGAAAGAGCCGCATCACGTTGACGAATTGAAGTTAATAATGGCTGGCGGCGAAATTTTGCCGCCCCAATTGGTTCAGCAATATTTACAAACGTTTCGTGCTGATAAGCCGGTGATGACAAATAATTACGGTCCGACGGAATGTACTGTACAGTCAGCGGCTTTTACCATACCTGATTCTTGGAATGAACCCGTCGTACCGATCGGTAGGCCGATGCCGAATGAACAGATTTATATTTTAGATCATTGCGGACAGCCTGTGCCCATTGGCGTATACGGAGAACTGTGCATTGCCGGAGATGGGGTGGCAAGAGGATATATCTGTCAGCCAGAGCTGACGGCAGAAAAATTTACAGAACCGCAACATATTCCTGCTGGCAAGCTTTATCATACCGGCGACTTGGCGAGATGGCGTTCTGACGGCTTAATCGAATTTTTTGGCAGGTATGATGATCAAGTAAAAATAAGAGGATTCAGAGTAGAGCTTGATGAGATTAGAAAAGCCTTGCTTGATTACCGGGAGTCGGGACAAATCATTCATGACGCGGTGATTATTCCAGTTCAAAAGGAATCAGATGATCAGTTTCTTGTGGCGTATCTCATTTCCGATCAAAAACTGAAAACTCGAAAAATGAGAGGGTTTTTAGGAGAAAAGCTGCCGGGTTATATGATTCCGAGACGATTCATCCGCGTGGACTCATTTCCAATGAACCTGTCAGGGAAGCTTGATCTCAAGGAGCTTCCAGATCCTATGGAAGAGCCTGAATCTGACGAGCAGGTCATAAAACCGCACAATGAAACTGAGAAAAAGCTGGTGTCCATTTTTGCTGGCATTTTGAATATACCTGAATCTGATATCAGCATGGAAGATAACTTTTTTGATATCGGCGGAAACTCATTTCACATCGTAGAATTATCGAACAAATTGAAAGAGCAGTTTGGACAAGAGCTGTCTGTTGTTCAGCTGTTTCAATATACCTCCGTATCGGCAATAGCTGCCCAGCTCAGCCGGCAAACGGAGTCTGAGGGTTCTCAGGCAAATGCTGAGAGTGGGGAAGAGGTAGCGGAGGATTTAGAAAATGTCGCACAACTGTTAGGCGGGATTTCTGATGAGTAAAACAACAGGCTTAGAAATAGCGGTTATCGGAATGGCTTGCCGTTTCCCCGGTGCCAAAAATATTGAAGAGTTTTGGGAGAATATCAAAACGGGCACGGAATCCATTACATTTTTCTCAAAAGAAGAGCTTATGGAAGCCGGTGTGCCTAAAGAACAGCTCGATCATAAGAATTATGTCAGGGCCAAAGGAAAAGTAGACCTGCATGACCACTTTGACGCAGCGTTTTTCGGCTACTCACAGCGCGAAGCCGAGGTAATGGACCCGCAAGTGCGGATGTTTCATGAAGTCGCGTGGGAATCCCTTGAAAACGCCGGCTATAATCCCGAAACCTATTCACAGCCTATCGGCTTATTCGGCGCTGCGTCTGCGAATTTGTACTGGCAGGCAAGTTCAATGCTGCTGAGAAGCAGCAGTTCTTCTGAGCAGTTTGCTGCTGTTCAGTTGACGGACAAGGATTTTATGAATACACAAATTTCATACAAATTGAATTTGAAAGGGCCGAGTATCGCAGTGGATACAGCCTGTTCATCTTCTCTGACCGCTGTGCATCTCGCATCCAGAGCTTTGCTTACCGGCGACTGCAAAATGGCGCTGGCCGGAGGAGTAACGGTGACTTGTCCCCATAAAAAGGGCTATATGTATCAAGAAGGGATGATTATGTCGCCGGACGGCCGCTGCCGCGCATTTGACGCGGAAGCAAAAGGGACAGTCGGGGGTGAAGGCTGCGGTGTTGTAGTGCTGAAAACCTTAAAGCAGGCGCTGAAGGATCAAGATCATATTTACGCTGTCATTAAAGGATCAGCATATAACAATGACGGCAGCCGTAAAGTCGGTTACACCGCGCCAAGTATCGAAGGGCAGGCAGATGTCATTAGAAAAGCACTGAACATCAGCCGTGTAGAGTCCGAAAGTATTTCTTATGTCGAAGCGCATGGCACGGGCACCTCGTTAGGTGATCCAGTTGAAATAGAGGCGCTTAAACAAGCGTTTCAAACAGAAAAGAAGCAATTCTGCGCGATCGGCTCTGTTAAAACGAATATCGGTCATTTGGATTCCGCCGCGGGAATTGCGGGGTTTATTAAAACGGCGCTGAGTCTCAAAGCGAGAACCCTGCCGCCAAGCCTTCATTACAAAAAGCCCAATCCTAAAATTGATTTTGAAAACAGTCCTTTTTATGTCAGCACATCAGCAAAACAATGGACAGCATCTGACCGGGTGTTTCGAGCGGGCGTCAGTTCCTTTGGGATCGGCGGCACGAATGTTCATGTTGTCATGGAGGAGCCTCCGATGAAGGAAAGACGTCATCAAGAGGATCATGAAGACTGCCTTATGCTTATTTCTGCCCGATCTGAAAAAGCTGCAATGAAGGCCGCGGATCAGGTCAAGCAATTTATAAAAGAGAATGAAGAGGTACCGCTCCAAGACGTTTCATATACACTGCAAGAGGGCCGCAGGCATTTTCAGTATCGTCAGGCATTTACGGCTGGTCCTTTAGGGATAACAAGCGATATGGCAAATTCTTCAATAGCGCTGGAGAAGCCGGCAGTTGTCTTTATGTTTTCCGGGCAAGGCTCTCAATACGTCAATATGGGGAAACAACTGTATGAAATGGAGCCCGTATTCCAGGAGGAGCTGGAGCGCTGTTTTACCATTCTGCAAGCTGAGGAAGGACTCAATATTAGAAGCATCATGTTTCCGGCTAATGAGGCAGAAAGCAAAGAAGCCGAACAGCTTATCCATGAAACCTCATATACGCAGCCTATTTTATTTTCTTTTGAATATGCGCTGGCGTCCTTCTTGAGCAAAAAAGGTTTAAAACCGCAATACATGATTGGCCACAGCATAGGGGAATTAACTGCAGCCTGTCTGTCAGGCATTTGTTCATTGGAAGACGCGCTTCATATGGTTGTGATGAGAGGCCGATTGATGCAGGAAATGCCGGAGGGAGAAATGTTGAGCGTCAGACTGTCTGGCAGAGAGACAGAAATGGAATTGACAGAGGGGGTTGAGCTGTCAGCTTCAAACAGCTCTGATTTATCGGTTGTATCAGGTCTTATGGAGCCAATCAATGCTTTTGCCGCGCGCCTTCAGGCGAAAGGAGTGGCAATTCAGCACTTAAAAACGTCCCATGCGTTTCATTCAAGCATGATGAAGCCGGCAGCATCTCGTTTTGCTGATATTCTGCAAAATATTGAATTCCAGGCACCTGGCCTTCCGTTTATTTCAAATGTGACAGGCGATTGGATACAAGCAGAGCAGGCCGCAGATCCGAAATACTGGGCTTCGCAAATCATGGAAAAGGTTGATTTTCATTCAGGGCTGAACACACTTTTACAAATGGGCAATGTTGTATTTGTTGAGATCGGGCCAGGAAACACGTTGACGCAGTTTGTGAGAAAACATGAGGGTTTTATGACGGAGCAACATGCTGCGGTAAACATGATCAGGCATCCAAAGGAAGTATCATCTGATCGTGTCTATCTGTTAAACCGCATCGGCAGGCTTTGGACGCATGGTGTAAACATGAACTGGGAGCACTTTCGCCAAGGGGGCTCATACGAAAGGGTCCCGCTTCCGACTTATCCTTTTGAGCATCAAGTATTTCCCGATCCGCAAACATCTCAGGGCGGCATGGAAGAAAAGATCAAAAACGAATTGAGATTAAACGTTGCTTCAAGTGAAAAACAGCTTCCTTTTGATAAGTGGTTTTCCGTACCGTTCTGGGAACGAATGGAACCAGTCAATGAGACATTCACTCATCAAGGAAAGAGGATACTTGTCTTTGAAGAAAACAGTAATGTCAGCCAATATCTCCTAAAACAGCAAGCGGAAGCCGTGTCTGTCCACCCGGGTGATTACTTTGCGGAAACAGACAGAAACACGTTTACGGTAAACCATCGTGATACGGCCCACTTTCGGAAGCTGCTGGATGAACTGAATGCAAGGGGGTTTATCCCTGATGAAATCATCTGGATGTGGCTGCAAGACTGTGATGGTCGTGATGGAGATATTGCAGAGCACACAATAGCCGGTTATCTTCCTCTCCTTGATCTTGTCCGTTTACTTGGGACAGAGAGCAACAAAAGGTTAAACATGACCGTAGTGACCAATCAAGCTCACGATGTGACGGGAATGGAGGATCTTCAGCCTCATCAGGCTGCGCTGACCGGAGTCTGTTTGACCATTCCGCAAGAGTATAAGCAGATCAGCTGTAAAGCTGTTGATCTTTGTCCGGACCCGCGACTCGGTCAATCAAGCTGGCCTGAAATGATTTCTTATGAACTTAAAAAAGAGGATGATCAGCCTATTGTGGCTTATCGCGGAAACAGCAGATGGATTCGGCAGGCGAAGCAGCCGCGCAAGCAAGATGAGATTGATATGGCCGGCAATCTCAGGCATAAAGGAGTTTATATCATTACAGGCGGCCTTGGGGGGATTGGATTATCTCTTGCATCTCATTTAGCTGAAACAGTTCAAGCAAAGCTTGTGCTGCTAAGCCGGACAGGACTGCCCGATAAACTAAGAGCAAATGACGATACAGCCAAAAAACTCAAGGCTGTGGAAGAGCTCGAGAAGGCTGGAGCCGAGGTGCTGGTATTGCAGGCGGATATTTCAGACGAGACAGAGCTTCAAAAAGCCTTGCAAACGGCAGAATCTCGTTTCGGACAAGCCATTCATGGCGTTATTCATGCAGCAGGCATTCCTGATGGCAAAGTGATTCACGCAAGGACACCAGACGATGAGAGGCATATGGCGAAAGCCAAAATAACAGGAACCGCTCTGTTAAGAAAAGCGCTTAGAAACAAACAGCCGGACTTCTTCTTCATTTGTTCCTCTCTTGTTTCATTTTTAGGAGCGGGGGGCCAAGTCGGCTACGCTGCATCAAACGCATTCTTGGACAGTTATGCTCACGCATGCCGAAAAGAAGGTGAAAACATGGTGACGGTTAACTGGGACCGTTGGGAACAAGTAGGGATGGCATATGAATCAGAAACGGCAGCCATTCTTTCGAAGATAGCGGACAAAGAGGAGCAACACCAAGGAATCCTGCCGGCTCAAGGAGCGAAAGCGTTTATGAGAGCTTTGCAGCTGCGCTATCCGCAAGTCCTAATTTCGCTGCAGGACGTAAACAAACGAATGAAAGACAGTTATGTGAAAAAGGACAGACAAACCGCAGCGCATGTGCTGACAAAAGACCGCTTGGACACACTTGAAGAAAGGTTAATGAATATTTTCAAAGATTATTTTCATTCTGAGACAGATGTAAATATGAATTTCTTTGAATTAGGAGCCTCTTCACTTGATCTGCTTCAGGTGAGCGGGAGAATCAAAAACGAGCTTGGCGTGGATATCCCGGTTGTGATGATGTATGCCCACCCGACGGTTGCAGCATTAACCCAAGCCGTCAAAGCACAGCAAAGCGGTGATGACTTGCACATAAAAGGAATAGAGCCAGATCGCCAAAAAGCCATAAATGAAGGGAAAAAACGGCGAAAACAGCGAATGAGACGAAAATAGATGGGAGGCTGATTTCCATGGCTGACGAGAAACAATGGACAGAAACAGGACTGGAAATAGCGGTAGTCGGTATGGCGGGCAAGTTTCCAGGCGCGGCAAATATTGATGAGTATTGGAGCAACATTTCAAAAGGAATAGAATCGGTCACTCAATTTACCGATGAAGAACTAAAAGAAGCCGGGGTAGATGAGACGCTGCTTCGTCAAGAGGCATATGTAAAAGCAAAACCGATCATTGATGAGGTTTCGGACTTTGACGCGGAGTTTTTCGGCTATTCACCGAGAGAAGCTGCCTTGATGGACCCGCAAATCAGACTCATGCATGAATGTACCTGGGAAGCGCTGGAGCATGCGGGCTGTGACGCTGAACGGTTTAACGGGCTGATCGGGCTGTATGCTGGTGCTTCCAGCAATTTGTCCTGGATGGGCCGTCATATGTATTCCCTTCATAAGAATGAAGACGCTTTTCAAATCATGCATTTAAATGATTCGTCGTTTGCGTCACGAATCGCTTATAAACTTAATTTGAAAGGGCCGAGTGTATCGGTTCAAACCGCTTGCTCGACTTCTCTTGTCGCGATACATATGGCGTGTCAGGGTTTGATTGGAGGAGAATGTGACCTTGCATTAGCCGGAGGTGTTACCCTGAGCCTGCCGCATATATCTGGGTACCTTTATCAGGAAGGAATGATCTATTCAGCAGATGGTCATTGCCGCCCGTTTGACGAAAAGGCGAACGGAACCATTTTTGGTGAAGGAGCCGGAGTGGTGGCGTTAAAGCGATTGAAAGACGCACAAGCTGACGGTGATGTGATTTATGCGGTCATCAAGGGCTCTGCAATTAATAATGATGGAAACAATAAGGCTGGGTATACGGCTCCAAGTGCTGAAGGCCAGGCGAATGTCATTGCCACAGCTATGGAGATGGCGGAAACGGAACCGGAAAGCATTGGTTATGTTGAGGCCCACGGGACAGGAACGCCTGTCGGAGATCCGATTGAAATTGAGGCGCTGACCCGTGCTTTCAATACAGATAAAAAAGCATATTGCCGAATTGGTTCTGTCAAAGCGAATATCGGGCATTTGGACGCCGCCTCCGGGGTAGCGGGATTTATAAAAACCGTTATGATGCTCCATCATAAAATGCTGCCGCCCGCTTTTCACTATCAAAAATCGAACCCGCGCATCAAGTTTGAGAACACGCCGTTTTTTGTCAATACAGAGCTGACTGAATGGGAATCTCTGCAAGGACCGAGAAGAGCCGGCGTGAGCGCCTTTGGAATCGGCGGCGCTAATGCTCACGTTGTCCTTGAAGAGCCCCCATCTCATACTGATGAAATGCCAGCCGGCGGTCCTGAGCTCGTTGTTCTTTCTGGGAGAACAAGACAGGAGCTTACCCGTTCAATGGATCAATTGGCTGATTTTCTTCGCCGGAACCCGGAAGCGCCGCTGCCAGCCATAGCCCGTACGCTACAGCTTGGCAGAAAGCAATTCCAGTACAGAATCTCCTTTGTCGCTTCACATCAAAAGGATCTGCTTGATCAGCTTTCTGATCATCGGCATAAAAAACAAATCACCGAATCGGCGGTTGTTCCAAGCAGCACTATGTTTGTATTTGCGGGAGACGTTCAAGAGGGCTTTGGCCGATATGCGCAGCTGTACCGCACGGAAAACCTGTTCAAACAAGAAGTAGATGCTTGCCTTGAAAAGGTGCAAAATGCTTTTCAGCAGGATGTACTCAGCTTCTTTAAAGCATGTATTTCTGCTCCAGAAACGTACCGGGAAGAGGAAAATCTGGGATTGGTTCATGCGTTGTCGTTCATCATGGAATACGCCGCAGTCCGTTTCTTACAGCACATCGGCATAACACCAGACCGCTTTATCGGGCGGGGATTCGGGGAGTTTACGGCGGCCTGCGCGGCAGGGATGTTTTCCTTTGAAGAAGGGGCCGCAGCCGCATATAAACGCGGAGAGTTAATCAGAATGTCGCCGGCAGGAAAAATGCTCGGTGTCAGCCTGTCAGAACCGGATATCGTTCAATACTTAGAAAAATCATTATCCCTTGCGCTGATTGATGAGCGGTATTGTGCCGTCTCCGGTTTGCCAGAGGATGTGTATCAGCTGAAGGCGCGGCTTGAACAAAAAGGGATAGCTGCTGAGTTATTTGATGGGGATATTGCGTTTCAATCGGATCTTCTGGTCGACGCAGCGGAAGAATTCATGCACTTCCTTGGCATGCTGGACATGAAGTCACCAGACATTCCAGTCGTTTCATCTGTCACTGGAAAAGTGATAACAGATGACGAAGCAGCGGATGCCAGTTATTGGGCCGGCCAAATCTGCAAGCCGATACGGTTTTTTGAACACATCTCGTCTTGTTTGCGGGAGGAACCTGCTATTTGCATAGACCTGCGTTTGACTCAGGGGGCATCAGTGTTTACAGAGCGCCAAGCAATTGGCATGACAGGTGATCTCGGCACACAAGGACACACAGACGTTTTAAAGTTACATATATACGGAGCGTTGTGGAGTCTCGGGTCTGAGGTTGATTTCAGCGTCCTGCATGAACCTCAGCATAATAAAAGGTTAGCTCTGCCGACTTACCCTTTTACAAAGCAGCATTTCCCGTTGCCTAACGGCTTAGTACGGGCTGAACTTGAAGAAGATGAGCCTCACCAGTCGGCAGAACCGTTTCGTGCAATGCCGTTATCTGCTATTGAAAAGACAATCAGAGAAATTGTCATAAAGCATTTTGGATTCAATGAGCTTGACGATGATACGCCGTTTTTTGAGCTGGGGGCTACGTCGCTTGATATCTCTCAATTAGCGGCAAAATTAACAGATCAGTTGAATTGGAAGGTGGAACCAGTTCTGCTTTATCAATTTGCCGCAGTTCGCAGCCTGGCGAAGCATCTTCATCAACAGGTTCAAACGAAGGCCGGGCAGCCAGAAATGACGCAGCATCAAAAGGTGTCGCAAAGCCGTCTGAACGGTCAGGGATCTGATATCGCGATTATCGGTATGGCAGGGCGTTTTCCGGGAGCCGGCAATTTGGATGAGTTTTGGAATAATCTCGTAAACGGCAAAGAAACTATCAGCTTCTTTACGGATGAAGAATTAAAAGCGTCAGGCATTGATGACCAGCTCTTGCAGCACCCCGATTATGTAAAAGCGAAGGGGATCATCGAGGACTCTGATATGTTTGATGCGGATTTTTTCCAATATTCCTCAAGAGAAGCAGAATTGATGGACCCGCAATTCAGGCTTTTACATGAATGTGCCTGGGAGGCCTTAGAAGATGCGGGCTGCGACCCTGAGCGGACAACAGGGAAAATCGGCGTCTACACCGGGACAAGTCCGAACCTCGAATGGATTACACGTTTCGCAGGGAAACTGGATGGGACTGAACAGTTTAGCTCCATGCTGTTAAATGACAGAGAATTTTTCAGTACCCAGCTTGCTTATAAATTAAACCTGCATGGGCCGAGCATCACAATGCAAACAGCCTGCTCCACTTCTTTAGTCAATATTGGAGCGGCATGTCAAGCGCTGCAAAACGGAGCATGTGACGCGGCGCTTGCGGGAGGCGTAACTGTCAGCACCCCTTTGCGGTCAGGCTATGTTTATCAAGATGGCATGATTCAATCACCTGATGGGCATTGTCGTCCTTTTGATGAGGATGCAGGCGGCACAGTTTTTGGCGATGGCGCGGGGATTGTCGTTTTAAAAAGATATGAGGACGCCGTTAAAGAAGGGCATACCATTTATGCGGTCATAAAAGGGGTCGGAATGAATAATGACGGAAGCCGAAAAGTCGGTTTTACCGCCCCGAGCGTAGAAGGCCAGGCCGAAGTGTTAAAGAATGCATACGAGAATGCAGGGATTGATCCGAACACAGTAGGGTATATCGAAGCTCACGGAACCGGTACAAAAATGGGTGATCCAATCGAAATGGAAGCGCTGAGCCAGGTTTTTAAAAGTGACAGGCCAATGTCAATTCCAATCGGGTCAGTGAAAAGCAATGTCGGACATTTAAACAGCGCTGCCGGGATTGCCGGACTCTTTAAGGCCGTTTTATCGCTAAAACATAAAACAATTT
Organism: Bacillus sp. TSO22; assembly: GCF_020223595.1. Taxonomy (NCBI): domain Bacteria; kingdom Bacillati; phylum Bacillota; class Bacilli; order Caryophanales; family Bacillaceae; genus Bacillus; species Bacillus sp. TSO22. The sequence continues at coordinate 234,158 of NZ_JAHAWO010000013.1, read as the reverse complement.
TGCCAAGCTTGAACTACACAACACCTAATCCGCATATTCATTTTGACCGGACGCCATTTTATGTCAATACCGAGGCGACATACTGGAAGGAATCCGCTGATCCAAGGCGGGCGGGTGTCAGCTCCTTCGGAATTGGCGGCACAAATGCGCACATTGTACTGGAAGAAGAGCCGGAGTCAGGCAGAGAAGCTTCCGAGAGCCAGCGGTATTTGCTAGTTCTGTCAGCAAAAACAGACACAGCCTTAGAGCGGATGACAAATCGATTGAAGGAATTTCTTCGAATGCATCCAAACGTTCCGTTAGAGGATGTGGCATACACCTTGCAAGTTGGCAGAAAACAATTTTCATACCGAAAAGCGGTCGTGCTGTCAAAATCAACGGAATGGGAAAGCGGTGCAGAGCTCACAGCTTATCAAAGACACAGTGGGCGCCCGACTGCCTTTATGTTCTCCGGGCAAGGCTCTCAGTATATTGATATGATGAAAGATTTATATGAAGCTGAACCTGTATTTCAGAAAGAAGCGGACCGCTGTTTTGCCTTAGCACAGAAGTCACATCAAATTGATTTGAAGGCGATCGTCTTCCCAGATTCAAATGATGGGGCGAAGCTGACGGAGACCGCTGTTGTGCAGCCGCTGCTGTTCATCTTTGAATACGCGCTCGCAAAGCTGCTGCAAAGTGCAGGCATCTCACCGGATTATATGATTGGACACAGCATTGGTGAATACACTGCTGCATGCCTGTCAGGCGTGTTTTCATTAGACACGGCTTTAACGCTCGTAATGGAGCGGGGAAGGCTGATGCAGCAGCTGGAATCTGGAGCAATGATGAGTGTTCAGCTATCAGAGGAAGAGCTGCAGCCGCTGCTTACGAACAGTCTGTCACTTGCGGCTGTCAATGCTCATGACTTATGCGTAGTATCCGGAAAAAGAGAAGACATTGAGACGTTTGCGGTTCTTCTTGAAGAAAAGGGCGTTGCCGGCCGCCACCTGCATACTTCTCACGCTTTTCATTCTTATATGATGGAACCCATTCTTGAGGAATTTGCCGCGATTGTAAAGCAACAGGATATGAACACCCCTCGGATTCCATTTGTTTCGAATGTAACGGGAACATGGATAACACCGGAACAAGCAGCAGACCCGGCTTATTGGTCTCAGCACTTAAGAGGCACAGTCCGCTTCCATGAAGGATTAGAACAGATTTTGAGTGACGATAACGTTCTGTTAATAGAAGTCGGACCGGGCAGCACGTTAAGCACATTTGCCAGAAGGCATAAGAAGAGATCTAGCCAGCATGACATCGTCAATCTCGTCAGACATGTTCAAGAACCAGCGCATGATCATTCCTATTTCTTAAAGAAATTAGGTCAGCTTTGGGTCTGCGGCTGTAAAATTGACTGGAGGCAGTATGGCGGTGATAAGCCTAAGCGTCTGATATCGCTTCCGCCTTATCCTTTTGAGAAAAAACGCTATTGGATTGAAGCGGCTGACAATGCGGCTGCTTTCACCGCAGTTGATGAATGGAATAAAAAGAAACCGATGGATCAATGGTTCTATCTGCCGTCATGGGAAAGAAAGATCAAGTCCGCTGACAGCCGAAAGAAAGAGCAGCCAGCTGAAAGCGGAAAAACCCTGGTTTTCCATGAAGGAACAGCCTTTGGAGATCGGCTGGTGCAAGCGATACGCCGCCAAGGACACGAGACCGTAATTGTCACGAGAGACCGGCAATTCAAAAAAATAAACAGCGGATTGTATGTCATCAATCCAGCTGATGGGACACATTATGAGCGTTTATTTTCTTCACTTGCTTCAGACGGGCTTCTTCCAAACTGTATGATGCATCTGTGGAGCGTTTCGGAGCAAGGGGAATCCTCCAAAACTTTCAGCACGTACAGTGAAAACGGCTATTATAGTTTGATTTTTACTGCACAGGCGGCATCTAATCAAAAACAAATGAACGAATGTAACATGTTTGTGCTGACAAGCGGGATTCATGAGGTGACTGGAGAAGAACAAATCAATGCTGAAAAATCGACAATTTTGGGGCCGTTGAAAGTCATCCCGCAGGAATATAACCATTTGAAGTGCTGGAACATCGACATTCCTCCTTTACCGGATACATTGACATGGAAAGAAGAGGAGCTGATTAACCAAATCCTGACAGAAACTGATGCAGCGGGCGAGGATCAAATTATCGCATACCGAAACCGCCGCCGATGGGTGCAGATGTATCAGCCTGTTCAGTTAAATAAAGCGTCCGGCTTGCCGAATATGATCCGCCCGAAAGGTGTTTATCTTATTACGGGAGGGCTTGGCGGAATCGGATTTGTGTTATCAAAGCTGCTTGCACAAGAAGGAAACGTCCGTCTGATTCTGACAGGAAGAAGTGAACTTCCGCAGCGCAGCCAGTGGGAAAGCTGGTGCGAGAAACATGAGGAAGATGATCCGATTAAGGCGAAAATCCTGAAAATAAAAGAATTGGAACGGTTAGGCGCAAAGGTGACAGCTCTTCAGGCAGATGCGGGAAGCCTGTCGGATATGCAGGCTGTTATGAGAAAGGTTCATACTGAGTTTGGACAGCTGAACGGCGTCTTTCACGCTGCCGGGCTTCCGGGAAGTTCGTCTTTCAGGGCGATTACAGATATACCTGCAACGATTGAAGGCGGAGAAGACCAGTTCCAGTCTAAAGTCAGGGGATTGAAAGTGCTTGAATCTCTATTAGAAAACGAAAATATAGATTTTTGTTTCTTATTTTCATCGATTAGTGCTTTGCTTGGAGGTCTCGGTTTCTCAGCTTACTCAGCAGCGAATATTTATATGGATGCTTTTGCGGCGAGGGTGAATCAGCGCAGCAAGACTCCTTGGGTTTGCGTGAACTGGGATGCATGGAACTTCTGGGGCCAGCTTGAATCTACTATCGGAGAATCTATTGCTGAACTTGCCATTTTGCCTGAAGAAGGAGCAGCTCTTTTTCAATATGTGCTGTCAGATATCAACAATCGCCATTTATTAGTTTCAACAGGTGATTTGGGACACAGAATGAAGCAATGGATATCCATGAATGCCGATAGCATAGCGAAAGAGGAGAAGAAGACGGGCGCCTTACACACCCGACCTGAATTGAATAATCCGTATGTCGCCCCCCGCAACAAAACAGAACAGGTCATATGCGGCATTTGGCAAGATTTCATGGGTCTGGAGCAAGTCGGCATACATGATAACTTTTTTGATTTGGGAGCCAGCTCTTTAGACATTGTACAAGTGACAAACCGTTTAAATAAAGAATTGGGAACCAACGAGGCTGTGGTGACTTTATTCACATACCCGTCTGTAGCTGCTTTAGCGCAATTTATCAGTCCTGATCAAGAGGAAAGTGAAGAGGATAAAGAAGAAATGGCAGCTGTATCCAAGGGACGGAGAAAAACGCGGATACGCAATCAGCGAGATAAAAGATTGAGAGGCGGCGAATAGAATGAGTAATTCTCATTATGCGAATCATGGAGCTGAAATTGCGGTAATCGGTATGGCAGGCCGATTTCCGGGAGCAAAAAACGTGCAGGAGTTTTGGAGCAATTTAAAAAATGCGAAAGAGACGATTTCTTTTTTCACTGATGAGGAGCTGAGAGAAGAGGGAGTTAATGAAGAGCTGCTGAATGATCCGCGATTTGTCAAAGCAAAAGGAATTGTGGAGGATGTAGATCTGTTTGATGCCGGCTTCTTTGATTATACGCCGAAGGAAGCTGCCATGATGGATCCGCAGTTCCGTATCTTTCATGAATGCGTGTGGACGGCCTTGGAAGACGCCGGCTACGATCCTTTCACTTATAAAGGGCAGATCGGCCTTTATACCGGAGCGGGCCTCAATGCAGAATGGGTGCTGAGGGCTCTTCAGGGAGCAAAGTCTGGAGAAGACTCAAAGACGCTGGAAACAGCTGTTTTGAATATGAGAGATTACATGGCAACACTTATTTCTTATAAGCTTAACCTGAAAGGGCCGAGCATGATGGTGCAGACTGCTTGCTCAACCTCGATGGTCTCTATTCACCTTGCTGCTCAGGCTTTGTTAAATGGGGACTGCCATATGGCGGTTGCAGGCGGGGTCTCTATCCGCCTGCCGCAAAAATCCGGGTATCTCTACCAAGAAGGTATGATCCATTCTCCAGACGGGCATTGCCGCGTCTTTGATGATGAGGCGGCAGGCACAGTATTTGGAGACGGGGCAGGAGCGGTCATTTTAAAAACGCTTGAAGATGCTGAAGCAGACGGAGATCATATTTATGCAGTAATAAAAGGTACTGCGATCAATAATGACGGCAGCAGAAAGGTTGGATATACAGCGCCGAGCACCAAAGGCCAGGTAACAGCGATCAAAACAGCCCTGCACATGGCCGAGGTGGAGCCTGAAACCATTACCTATGTCGAGGCTCACGGCACAGGGACGACACTCGGTGATCCGATAGAAATTGAAGCATTAAAACAAGCTTACCAAACGGACCGTCGCGGCTACTGCAGAATTGGTTCTGTCAAATCCAACATCGGTCATTTAAATGATGCATCTGGTGTAGCTGGATTTATGAAAGCAGTTCTAAGCTTAAAGCACAAAGTGATTCCGCCGACTCTGAATTTCGAAAAGCCAAACGCCAAAATTGATTTTGAGCAATCACCATTTGTCGTCAATACGAAACTCACCCCTTGGGAAGAAAATGAGTTCCCGCGCAGAGCGGGCGTTAGCTCATTTGGCATTGGGGGAACAAATGCCCATGTCATTTTAGAGGAAGCGCCGGCACAGCAAAAGGCAGCGGAAAGACATGACGCTGAACTCTTATTGCTGTCAGCCAAAACACCGGCCGCTTTAAACAGCATGACAGACCGGCTGTCAAACTATTTCGTGAAAAATCCGCAGGCCAATTTGGCAGCCGCGGCATATACCCTCAAAGTAGGGCGTCATTCGTTTCCTTATAAAAAAGCGATTGTGGCAGCGGATGTGCCTGAGCTTCTTCAGGCTATTCATGAAAATGACTATGAGTCTGTTAAAACCGGCAGCTCTCAATCTGCAAGCCGGCCCGTTGTCTTTCTTTTTCCGGGACAGGGGGCGCAGTATGTTGATATGGCTAAAGGGCTTTACGATACTGTACCGATTTTTAAGGAAGAGCTCGATGCCTGTTTTGACATATTAAAAAATCATATGGACACAGATCCGCGCACGGTGCTTTTCTCTGACAATAATCAGCATGATGCAAAACTGATTAACCAAACTGAATATACGCAGCCTCTTCTGTTCTGTATCGAATATTCACTTGCAAAAATGCTGATCCACTGGGGAATTAAGCCGAAAGCAATGGCGGGACACAGCATCGGTGAGTATACGGCTGCAGCCATTTCCGGTGTGCTCTCATTGGAAGATGCTCTTGACATCGTCAGCTATCGAGGGGCAGCACTCCAAAATCTGCCGTCCGGTTCTATGCTTAGCGTTTCTTTAAGCGAAGCAGACATCAAATCGTATACAGACGGAACCATTTCAATCGCTGCTGTGAATGCATCGGATTCATGTGTTGTATCAGGAGAATCAAGTGCGATTGATGCATTGGAAAGGAAGCTGAACGCGGAAGGACACAGCTGCAGAAAGCTTCATACATCACATGCCTTCCATTCGTATATGATGGAACCGGTTTTAGAAAGCATGAAACAAAAGCTCTCAGCCTATCAATTTAAAAAACAAAAGATCCCGTTTGTCTCAAATGTAACAGGAGACTGGATCACTGATGAGGAAGCTGGAGATCCGTCATATTGGGCTGATCACTTGCGGGGAACCGTCAGATTTATGAACTGCGCAAAACGCTTAAAAGAAGAGCTGGATCCAATTTTTATAGAGGTCGGCCCTGGAAATGCGCTGCGTTCGTTTGTCAGCAAATTGTATCAGGCAGAGGACGAGCAGCACATTGCAATCCAGCTGATGAGGCATCCAAAGGAGGCAGCTTCTGATTACCGTTACTTGCTGAGCAGACTGGGTGAGATGTGGCTGCACGGGGTGCCGGTCGATTGGACAGCTTTTTATGATCAAGAGCAATGCCAGCTTATTCCGCTTCCAACGTACCCTTTCGAAAGAGAAAGATATTGGATTGGCCGGACAAATGAACAGTCGGGAACACCGGTGGCAGAAAATTTTCAGCTTTTGGTGCCTGAGCAAGCAAATGACGGGCAGACAGCGGATACAGAATCAGATGTTCAATTTAATGAGACAGAGGCGGTCTTGGCAGCTACGTGGAAGGACATTCTCGGAGTCAAACGTGTCACATTAGATACCCATTTCTTTGAAACAGGCGGGCATTCATTGAACGCCACTGGCCTGATTTCCCGCATTCACAAGGAATTTGGAGCGGAGCTTACGCTAAGCGACGTGTTCCAGCACCCAACAATCCGTGCGCTTGCCGCACTTATTGAGCGCTCTGACAGAAATCAATATACATCCATTCAGCCTTCAGAGAAAAAAGACGTATACAGGCTGTCAGCGGCACAGCGGAGAACGTATTTGATTCATCAGAGAATCGGGCAAGTCACCACATATAACATGCCGATGGCTCTTTTGTGCTTCGGAAAAATTGATGCCGCCCGCTTCGAGGACACATTCAAAAAGCTGATCGAAAGGCATGAAACACTGCGTACAACGTTTGAAATTAAGGATGGAGAACCTGTGCAGAGAATCCATCAGAACTTTGATTTTTCGATTGAACAAACCGAAGCGAAAATGGATGAGCTTGATGACGAAATCAGTTCATTTATACGGCCATTTGATCTTAAGGTCTCTCCATTAATTCGGGTGAAATTCGTCAAAATTGAGGAAGAAAAACATGCGTTGCTTGTTGATATGCATAATATTGTGGCGGACGGCGCCTCGATGAATATTTTTATAAAAGAATTTACCCATTTATATAGAGGGGAACAGCTCCCGGAAAAAATCATTCAGTATAAAGATTATGCGGAGTGGCAGCAGGCATTTTTTAATAGTGACATGTTTAAACGACAAAAAGAGTATTGGCTGAAGCAGCTTGAGGGCGAAGTGCCCGTGCTGAATATGCCTCTTGATTATGAACGAAAAGAACAAAGCTTTTTAGGCAGGGCAATTAAGTTTACAATCCCGCCTCGCGTTTTAGAAAAGCTTGAGAAAATCGGAGAGGCGCAGCAGCTGACCAACAATGTCATACTGTTTCAGCTCTATGCCATGCTTTTGTCCAGCTATACAAAACAGCAGGAGCTGATGATTGGGTCATTGGTGGCAGGCCGGCGACATGCGGATATTGAGAATACGATCGGCATGTTTACAAACTTTTTGCCGATCAAAATTCATTTGAATCCTGAAGAGTCGTTTGCCGGCAACCTTCAACACACAAAACAAACTCTGCTTGAAGCTTATGACCATCAGGATTATCCATACGATCAAATGGCAGAAGCGCTGCAGCCGGTGATCAAGCCGAACCGCAACCCTTTCTTTGATACCATGCTGATCTATCATAATGAGTATGACCCGAATATAAAAATAGAGGCGGGCGGATTAACATTTGAAACATACGAATTCGCAAAGGGCATTTCAAAGCTTGATATGAAAATGGACGTCGTGAAGGAAGTGACGGGAGAGCTTAAATGTGTGCTTCAATACAACCGGTCCCTTTTCACTCATGAATCCATGCAGGCATTTGTTTCTCATTTTATCTCTCTTGCTGAAAAAGCTGCAGAAGAGCCTGAAAAACGCATAAAGGACATTCCGGTGCTGAGCCAAAAAGAGCAGGAAGAGGCCGAGCGGAAAAGGGAGAGAGAGTCAAACCGAGTCATCTCGTGCCCATTAACCATCTGTTCCAATTTTACGGCTGATCCGATTGTGCCTTACCTAAAATGGTGGGGCGAACAGTTTGATATCAATCTAGATATAAAGCTGTCTCCTTACGGTCAGGTGTTTCAAGAATTGCTTAATGAAGAAAGCTTGCTGTCACGGCAAAAAAATGGTGCTAACCTGCTGTTGATTCGCCTTGAGGATATGGCAGGGGATTCAGGTCTTTCTTTGGAAGAAAGAATGGCTCACGTTCAATATAATTCAGATGAACTGCTCGCCATCATGAAACAAAAGAAAAAGGAAGTGCCTTATTTCATTGGATTGCTGCCGCTGGAAAATGTGAAAGAGCAGGAGCTCCGGGACATCCTTGTGCAATCCCAGCAGAATTGGATCGCGCAGCTTGCTGGAGAAACGGATGTACATTTGATTGATCTCCGCCAGCTGCATCAAACATACCAGCTTGATGCCATATTTGACCCGCAAAGTGAAAGAGCGGCAAGAATACCGTTTACTGAAGAATTTTATGCGGCGATGGGAACACGGGTGGCACGTGAGTTTGCGGCATGGCTCAAACCGCCATTTAAAGCGGCCGCCATCGATTGTGACGGCACTTTGTGGAGCGGTACCGTGTCTGAAGTTGGTCCGGAAGGAGTCATGATTACTCCTGCCCACCGAGCGCTGCAGCAATTTTTAAAGAAGAAACAAGAAGAGGGTCTGCTCCTTGTGCTTTCAAGCAGAAATAATGAAGAAGACGTCTGGAATGTGTTTGAACGTCATCCAGATATGATTTTGAAGAAAGAGGACTTTGTCCTGTCCCGCATTAATTGGAATGAGAAAGCAAGAAACATGAAAGAAATGGCCGATGAGCTGAACATTTCAGTGGATCGGTTCATATTCTTAGATGATGATCCGGCTCAATGCCTGGAAATGAACGAACGCCTGCCAGAGGTTCTGACCTTGCTTCTGCCGTCTGATACAGATTCTATTCCGATGTTCTTAGACCATGTCTGGGCATTTGACAGATTCAGAGTGACAGAAGCTGATCAAAAGCGCACGGAACGATATTTGGCAGCGCAAGAAAGAAAAATAGATTTGAATACGTCCCGTTCGCTTGAAGACTTTCTTTCCGGCTTACACTTGCGTATCGCCTTGACTGAGATGACAGAAGAGCATTTGCCGCGAGTTGCTCAGATGAGTGCGAGAATTAATCAGTTCAATATGAATCCGTCAGTCTATCGTGAAGAGCAGCTTGCCCAGCGGCTCAATACGGACGGCCATATCGGCTGGATCGTTGAAGCAGCGGACAGATTCAGTGATGAAGGCATCGTCGGTGCAATCATGGGAATCCGAACAGAAGATTCATTAAAGCTAGATACTTTTCTGCTCAGCTGCCGCGCACTAGGCAAAGGAATTGAACATAAAGTGCTGTCAGGCCTTGCTTCTTATGCACGGGATAAACAGCTTGCGACGTTGTCCTTGGAGTATAAGAAATCAGAAAAGAACCGGGCTTTTTCTGAGTTTTTGGCTGAGCATCACTTTAAGGAAGAGGCTGGCCTGTTAAAAACGGTTTATCACATAACCGTCGATGAGGTAGAGGATCAAAGCGGACATATCGAATGGGCGTCCTCTTTACAGCCCGCGCCTCGCAAAAAGGCGAAAGTGATTGCTGATAACGTATTGCAATCCGCTTTAATGGAAAACACAAACGCTCATTGGGAAGTGCTGCATGCTGAAAAATCCTTGCATTCTCCATATTTAATGGCCTTAGATACCAATCAGCCGGAGCATTTGCGGGCTCTGTTAGTGAAGGAACATGTAGGAGCTGAAACAGAAGATAGCGGGCCGGAGACAGAACAGCAAAAAATTCTCTTAGATATTTGGAAGGAAATTCTCCACCTGGATTATGTAGGAATTGACAACGATTTCTTTGATTTAGGAGGAAATTCGCTGCTCGCTGTCAAAATGGAAGTAGAGATGGAAAAGAAAGGCTGGTATGTTGATGATTTGAATCTTGCGAAAAAACACACGATAAGAGAATTATCTAAATATATGAAGAGGGAGAATCAGCATGCATAAAGATATTAAAGCAATATTTGATGAAGAAAAGGTTTTGGCAGAAGCTGCCGTTATATATGGATTTACTAGAGATCAAGTACAGTTTTTAGCGGATGCGGAAAACTATGTGTATGAGTTTGCCAAAGACAATGAATCTTATATTTTAAAGATTACACACACGATTCGCCGGTCGCCGGATTATATTATGGGAGAGATGGAATGGCTCCATCATCTTGCTGAAGGCGGGCTTTCAGTCGCCAAACCGATCCCGTCGTTAAACGGGAAGGATGTTGAGGAAGTGCCGGACGGAAACGGCGGAGCATTTTTATTGAGAGTGTATGAAAAGGCGCCGGGTCATAAAGTAGACGAATCTGAGTGGAACGAAACCCTATTTTTTGAGCTTGGCAGATATACAGGGAAAATGCACAGCCTGACAAAAAGCTATAAACTGAGCAATCCAAGATTTAAAAGACAAGAGTGGGATGAAGAAGAGCAGTTGAAGCTCAGAAAATATGTCCCTGAAGATCAGACAAAGGTTTTTCAGCAGGCAGACGATTTAATGAATGAGTTGCGGCAACTGCCAAAAAAACGTGACAGCTACGGCCTTGTTCACGCAGATCTTCACCATGGTAATTTTAACTGGGATCATGGGAAGATCACTACATTTGATTTTGATGATATCGGGTACAACTGGTTTGTGAATGACATCAGCATTCTTCTCTACAATGTACTATGGTATCCGGTTGTCCCATATGAAAATAAAGCAGCCTTTACAGAAGAATTTATGACACATTTTATGAAAGGGTACAGGGAGGAAAATGAAATTGCCGCCGAATGGCTCAAGAAAATCCCGGATTTCCTCCGCCTGCGCCATATGCTGATTTATGGATTGCTCCACCAAATGTTTGACCTTGATTCAATAGGAGAAGAAGAAAAAGAAATGCTGAAGGGATTCAGAAACGATATCGAAAATCAAACGCCGATAACCGAATTTGACTTTTCGAAGTTAGCTTAAGAAATTTGCGCCGATCCTTTCTGGGGCGGCGCTCCTTAATAAAAAAACTCCGGCTGTGAGCCGGAGTTTTTTATTTTTGTTCTAAAATGGCAAAAATGTTTTTTGCCTGCTGCGTATTGTCGATAAGCCCCTTCCATTTTTCTTTTCCCGGACCGTAAGCATAAACCGGTACGTCTTCCCCGGTGTGGGCTAACGTCGTCCAGCCTGAAAAAGACCGTTTATCAAAAATCAATTGAATGCTTTTTTGGACAGCAGCTGTATTCGATTGTGAGGCTGCGTTTTTAACCTGATTGATCTCATTTTCCGTCAGCTTCATATCAATATAAGTGCTGAGCACTTTTTCGGCATCTTGGCCTTCAGCGATCTTCTCTGCCATATAGCCCGGCGTTTTTTTAGCGGCGATGATTGGGGAAGGATCCCATTTATAGCCGGTCTCGCGCGTCATTCCCTCTGCGCCGTAAGAGAACCCGCCTGTAGAGTGGTCAGCTGTAATAATAACCAGCGTTTCTTTATCTTTTTTCGCAAAATCCAGAGCAGCTTGAACACCTTTCTCGAAATCTTCCATTTCACTCAAAGCGCTCACCACGTCATTTTCATGGGCTGCATTGTCAATATTGCTTCCTTCCAGAAGCATAAAAAAACCGTTTTCGTTCTTCTGTAACTGAGTGAGTGCCGCTTCTGTCATGTCTTTTAGAGAAGGTGTACTGTTCTCTCTGTCAATCGCTTTATCTAATTCTACTTCTCCAAACAGTCCGAGCAGCTTATCGTGCTGATTTTTTTTCAGGTTTTGCTTTGTGGTCACATAATGATAGCCGTCTTTTTGGAATTCTTCAGCAAGATTTCGGTCATTGCGAATGAAATATTTCGCTCCGCCTCCCAGTAAAACATCAACCTTATGAGATCCATTAATCCGTTCATCATAGTATTGGTCAGCAATTTCAGTGTAGTTTTTCCGTGAGATGTTATGTACGCCGAAAGCAGCGGGAGTGGCGTCGGTTAAGTCCGAAGTCACGACAAAGCCGACGGACTTCTTATTCTCCTTGGCAGCTTCTGTTACGCTTTTGAGCTGCTGATGATTGTTGTCTACAGCAATGGCATCGTTATACGTTTTCGTTCCGGTTGCCATGGCGGTTGCAGCAGCCGAAGAGTCAGTAATATTGTCTCTGGGATCGTTAGGATGTGTCATCTGCATGCCTGTTAAATAAGAGTCCCATGCTGTTTGGACGGGAGTGTTCAGCTTTTCGCTTTTTAATGTCCTATAGCTGTTAATCATTGGCATACCCATTCCGTCTCCGATGATTAAGATAATATTTTTAGGATTCTTGCTGCTCTTGGATGATTGAGATTGAGGAGGGGATATGAATTCTGTTATGGCAAAAATACTTAAGAAAGCAGTCAAAATGAGGGCGACAGTTACTGTAAACCGGGCTTTGGTAATGAGGAACATCTCCTTTTATTATATTTATTTACTAATATGTATTTTATTTGAAAGTAATAGAGACTTCAATGTTTTTTTCGATGACAGCGAAAAGCCAATGGGATTCATGTCCCATTGGCTTTTATAATGTATCACACTTTACGCCGACTACGCCTTCAATGTCTTTAATGTCATAGTAGACATCGGTCGTGTATCTGTTTTTATGGACGCGGACCTTTACTTCCATGATCGGAAATTCCTTTTCGCCCAGGTCGTCGATCCGGACGGAGTGTGTTTTGATATCTCTTCTTTTCATTTCTTTTAAAATCTCTGTCATTTTGTCCTTATCAGAAAGCGACATTCTGATGCGGATGTCTTTTTCCTGCAGGCGGTCGGGACCGATTTTTCTGACCACCCATGGCAGAAATTCTACGCTGATCAGGATGAACAGAAGACTGGCAAACGCTTCTTTATAAAATCCGGCTCCCGTTGCCAGCCCGAGCCCCGCAGCCCCCCAGATCATAGCCGATGTCGTCAGGCCGGAAATGACATCGTTGCTTTTCCGCAAGATGACACCGGCTCCGATAAACCCGACGCCGGAGATGATTTGTGCCGGCAGACGCAGCGGGTCCATCATGATGCGGTAGTATTTAGGGAAATGATATGCCGCATTAATACTGACGATCGTCAGCATGCATGAGCTGACGGCGATAACGATACAGGTTTTTAATCCGAGCGGCTTATTTTTTAATTCGCGCTCAAGCCCGATGACCATGCCAATCAACGTGGCAATGCCCAATTTTAATAAAATATCAGGATCAATGTACCAGCTCAACAGCAACTTCCCCCTTATCTAAGGTGTTTTTAAATAAATATGATTTTCTCACAGTATTTATAGCAAAACAAGGGCACAAAAGCCACCAAGCTGCGCTTGATGGCTTTTTGATTACTTTTTGCGTTTTAACAGCTTTTCCATAACACCAAATAATCGGTAAGAGGCTTTTGCAGGACGCTTTGTAATCATGCTGACTATGATGCCGGCAATCATACTGAGGATGAACCCAGGGATGATTTCGTACACTCCGGTTGATTTTGCCAGGCCGGTTGTAATCCAGATCAACACGGTCACAGCCCCGACAATCATCGCAGCAAGCGCGCCCCATTCGTTCATCCGCTTCCAATACAGGCTGAGCAGAATCGCAGGCCCGAAAGCTGAACCGAAGCCGGCCCAAGCATATCCGACTAAATCAAGAATGGTGCTGCTCGGATTCAATGATAAGAGAACCGCGATAACGGCAATCACTAAGACGGACAGACGCCCGATCATGACCAATTCTTTATCGGAAGCCTTTCGTCTGAAATACGTCCGGTATAAATCCTCTGTCACAGCACTTGCTGTTACCAAGAGCTGTGAGGAGATGGAACTCATGATCGCAGCTAAAATAGCTGACAATAGGAATCCTGTAATTAAAGGATGAAACAAGATTTTAGAGAAGATAATGAATATCATCTCCGGATCTTTTACAGCAACTCCGAATTTATGGGCATAAGCAACACCGATCAAACCTGTCAGCACGGAACCGAGAACTGAAATGATCATCCAGCTCATGCCGATTCTGCGCGCAGGCTTTAAATCTTTAATGTTTTTAATGGCCATAAATCGGACGATAATATGAGGCTGGCCGTAGTAGCCCAAGCCCCAGGCTAAATAGGAAATAATGCTAATGACGCTCGCGCCTTTAAAGATATCCAATAAGTGTGGGTTAACAGCGCTGATTTCATGGAAAGTTGGAGTAACGCCGCCCACATGGGTAAAAGCAACGATCGGCACAAGCACTAGTGCTGCAAACATGATCGCACCCTGCACGAAGTCAGTCAGACTGACAGCAAGGAAGCCGCCAAACAGTGTATATAACACGACTACTGCGGTAGTCAGAAACAAGCCTAATTTGTAATCCGCGCCAAAAGCAGATTCAAACAGCCGTCCGCCAGATACCATACCCGAAGAGGTATATAATGTGAAAAAGATCATGATAACCAAAGCAGATACGATTTTCAGCAGTGATGAAGAATGCTGGAATCGTTTATCAAAGAAATCAGGAATCGTAATGGCGTCATCCGCCGCTTCCGTATAAGCTCGCAGTCTTGGAGCCAGCAGCAAGTAGTTTGAGTACGCCCCGATTGTAAGCCCTAAAGCAAGCCATAAGGTTGACAGCCCTGTCGCAAACATCGCGCCGGGAACACCCATCAGCATCCATCCGCTCATATCCGCCGCGCCGGCAGACAAAGCAGTGACAAACGGTCCGAGACCTCTTCCTCCAAGCATGTAATCGTTGATGTCAGTGGTTTTCTTAAATGCATACCAGCCGATTAACAGCATGGCAATAAAGTAAATTCCTAACGATATAATAATTTCAATACTCACGTTTTACCCTCTCTTCATTTCTAATAATGTTGCATCACCTCTCAAATTGATGGTGCCAGTTAAGCAGCCTGGCGCAAGTGCAAACCGAAAGCAATTCTTTTGCGGGTGCACTTGGTAACTTAACCTAACAAAGTATTCCCGGCCATTCAAGCGATGAAACATGGATCATCAGAGGGAAATACCGCTGCTAACCTAGAAGGGAATAAAGATTAAAACGCTTTCAAAAAATAATTAAAGTAAAAATTTTCAGAAAAATATTTCGTTTCTCCTTCGCCTCTTTTTAGTATAAAATATATAGGGTATTGTCTCGAAAACACAGGCCTGTCCTAAGGCGTTTTGTTGCTTTAAAGGGCTTGTTTTTGATATGATCAGTATTATATGACTTAACGGAGAAATATGTGGAGGTGGATCATATGTCACGAATTTCAATAGAAGAAGTAAAGCACGTTGCGCACCTTGCAAGACTTGCGATTACTGAAGAAGAAGCAAAAATGTTCACTGAACAGCTCGACAGCATCATTTCATTTGCCGAGGAGCTTAATGAGGTCAACACAGACAATGTGGAACCTACAACTCACGTTCTGAAAATGAAAAATGTCATGAGAGAAGATGAAGCGGGTAAAGGTCTTCCGGTTGAGGACGTCATGAAAAATGCGCCTGACCATAAAGACGGCTATATTCGTGTGCCATCAATTCTGGACTAAAGGAGGGACACAAGAATGTCATTATTTGATCACAAAATCACAGAATTAAAACAGCTCATACATAAAAAAGAGATTAAAATTTCTGATCTGGTTGACGAATCTTATAAACGCATCCAAGCGGTTGATGATAAGGTACAAGCCTTTTTGGCATTAGATGAAGAAAGAGCGCGCGCGTACGCGAAGGAGCTTGATGAGGCGGTTGACGGCCGTTCTGAGCATGGTCTTCTCTTCGGTATGCCGATCGGCGTAAAAGATAATATCGTAACAAAAGGGCTGCGCACAACATGCTCCAGCAAAATTCTCGAAAACTTCGATCCGATTTACGACGCTACTGTCGTTCAGCGCCTTCAAGACGCTGAAGCGGTCACAATCGGAAAATTGAACATGGACGAATTTGCCATGGGATCATCTACTGAAAACTCAGCTTACAAGCTGACGAAAAACCCTTGGAATCTGGATACAGTTCCCGGCGGTTCAAGCGGCGGTTCAGCGGCTGCGGTTGCTGCGGGAGAAGTTCCGTTCTCTCTTGGATCTGACACAGGCGGTTCCATCCGTCAGCCGGCATCTTTCTGCGGCGTTGTCGGTTTAAAGCCTACATACGGACGTGTATCCCGTTACGGGCTGGTCGCATTTGCGTCTTCATTAGACCAAATCGGGCCGATTACCCGTACGGTTGAGGACAACGCATTCTTGCTTCAAGCGATTTCCGGTGTAGACAAAATGGACGCTACAAGCGCAAATGTGGACGTGCCTGATTTTCTTTCTTCATTAACTGGCGACATCAAAGGACTGAAAATTGCGGTTCCGAAAGAATACCTTGGTGAAGGTGTCGGCAAAGAAGCGAGAGAATCTGTTCTTGCCGCGCTGAAAGTTCTTGAGGGCCTCGGGGCTACATGGGAAGAAGTGTCTCTTCCGCACAGCAAATATGCGCTTGCGACATATTACCTGCTGTCATCTTCTGAAGCGTCAGCCAACCTTGCACGCTTTGACGGCATCCGCTACGGCTACCGCACAGACAACGCGGAAAACCTGATCGACCTTTACAAGCAAACGCGCGCTGAAGGTTTCGGAAATGAAGTCAAACGCCGCATCATGCTCGGAACGTTCGCTTTAAGCTCAGGCTACTACGATGCGTACTACAAAAAAGCGCAAAAAGTGCGTACTTTGATTAAGAAAGACTTCGAAGACGTATTTGAGAAATATGACGTCATTGTCGGACCGACGACACCGACACCTGCGTTTAAAATCGGTGAAAACACGAAAGATCCGCTCACAATGTACGCAAACGATATCTTAACGATTCCGGTCAACCTTGCCGGCGTACCGGGAATCAGCGTGCCATGCGGTTTAGCAGACGGACTTCCGCTCGGCCTGCAAATCATCGGAAAACACTTTGACGAAAGCACTGTATACCGTGTTGCTCATGCATTTGAACAAGCGACAGACCATCATAAAGCAAAACCTGAATTGTAAGGGGTGAAAAGAATTGAACTTTGAAACGGTAATCGGACTTGAAGTCCACGTCGAGTTAAAAACAAAATCAAAAATTTTCTCAAGCTCTCCGACGCCATTCGGCGCGGAGGCGAATACGCAGACAAGCGTCATTGACCTCGGGTACCCGGGTGTCCTGCCTGTTCTGAACAAAGAAGCTGTTGAATTCGCAATGAAAGCCGCTATGGCGCTCAACTGTGAGATCGCAACAGATACGAAGTTTGACCGCAAAAACTATTTCTATCCGGACAACCCGAAAGCGTATCAGATTTCTCAATTTGATAAGCCAATCGGCGAAAACGGCTGGATCGAAATTGAAGTCGGCGGAAAAACAAAACGAATTGGCATCACACGCCTTCACCTAGAAGAAGATGCCGGAAAACTGACGCATACAGGCGACGGCTATTCTCTTGTTGACTTCAACCGCCAAGGAACGCCGCTTGTTGAGATCGTGTCAGAGCCGGATATCCGCACGCCGGAAGAAGCATACGCGTATCTGGAAAAGCTGAAGTCCATCATCCAATATACAGGCGTTTCTGACTGTAAAATGGAAGAAGGCTCACTTCGCTGTGACGCCAATATCTCTCTTCGCCCGATCGGCCAAGAGGAATTCGGCACAAAAACAGAATTGAAAAACTTGAACTCCTTTGCGTTTGTTCAAAAAGGCCTTGAGCATGAAGAAAAACGCCAGGAGCAGGTTCTTCTCTCCGGCGGCGTTATCCAGCAGGAAACACGCCGTTATGATGAATCAACGAAGAAAACCATTCTCATGCGTGTCAAAGAGGGATCTGACGACTACCGTTACTTCCCGGAGCCAGACCTTGTCGAGCTTTACATTGATGATGAATGGAAGGAACGCGTAAAAGCAAGTATTCCTGAGCTTCCAGATGAGCGCCGCAAGCGTTATATCGATGAGCTTGGCTTGCCTGCATATGACGCGATGGTTCTTACGCTGACAAAAGAAATGGCTGATTTCTTTGAAGAAACCGTTCAAAAAGGCGCTGAAGCCAAACAAGCGTCTAACTGGCTAATGGGTGAAGTGTCAGCTTATCTGAACGCCGAGCAAAAAGAGCTTGCTGACGTTGCGCTGACACCTGAAGGCCTTGCCGGCATGATCAAATTGATTGAAAAAGGAACCATTTCTTCTAAGATCGCGAAGAAAGTGTTTAAGGAATTGATTGAAAAAGGCGGCGACGCTGAGAAGATTGTGAAAGAAAAAGGCCTCGTGCAGATTTCTGACGAAGGCGTGCTTCTGAAGCTTGTCACAGAGGCGCTTGACAACAATCCTCAATCAATCGAAGACTATAAAAACGGGAAAGACCGTGCGATCGGCTTCCTTGTCGGACAGATAATGAAAGCGTCCAAAGGACAAGCCAACCCGCCGATGGTCAATAAAATCCTGCTTGAAGAAATTAAAAAGCGCTAATAAAAAAGCAGCCCGCAGGGGCTGCTTTTTTGATGGTCAAATCGAGATGAAGACAGAGATCAGAGCCCGAAGCTTTTCAACTTCTTTGTCATTGGTCCCGGTCAAATTGGACAGCATGCCTTTAATAATCGGCTTGCGCGGTTTATCCTGAGACAGTTCTTCCTCGATGACATCCAGCGACACGACGATATCCTCAGGCAGCGTGCTGCTTTCTTTTATTTTCTGTATGTCCTCAAGCAGCTGATCTTTCCCCGCAGGCATCGGGCTGAAAATGTCTTTTGGCACAATGGGATTGAGGGATGAACGGCTCAGCCCCTGTACGAGGTCATCCAATCTCTCGATGATAAAGGCTGAAATTTCTTCTGCATCGATATTGAGCTCTCCGTTAAATACCATCACATTCATATAGGAATGCACAATGCCCCTTGCCATGATGGAGAGGTCTGCGACGTACCGCTCGATTCCTTCGCCATAGGACGCCAGCAAGGCGTTCCGGTACAGTTTATCCGTCTCCGCGGTTACTTTGTAAAAGTATTGCTTGATTTCTTGATTCTCCGGAATGATATTCTCGGTAAGCAAAAGAACGATAAAATCTTTATGATCACGGAAATCATCAAATTGAGCGCCAATTTGTTTTTTTAAAACTTCCTTAGGCGGTTTTCCGGCGAGATTCTCTTCTATATTCTTCATTTTTTTCATAGACATGCCAATGTAATATTCACAGGCAGATAACAGCAGCGCTTCTTTTGATTTGAAGTGCAAATAAAAAGCGCCCTTCGAGATACCGCATTCACTGGCGATTTCCTGGATCGTCGTAGCTGCGAATCCTTTTTTCGCAAATAAATGAATGCTGGTTTTTATGATTCTCTCTTTTTTTTCATTCATGACGTGCTTCCCCTTAATCCTTGAAAAATTTAGTAAAATTTTCTGGTATATGAGTTGACGTTGTTGCATTATAACGTTTAGTATTATATAGAATGACCAGTCAGTCAATAAAAAATGTAATGGAGGATATGATGAATCACGTTATTAATTTCGTTCTGAAAAACAAATTCGCCGTATGGCTGATGACGATTATTGTAACAGCAGCCGGATTGTATGCGGGTATGAATATGAAGCAAGAATCCATTCCTGACGTGAACATGCCTTACCTGACGATCAGCACGACATATCCGGGTGCGACCCCAAGCCAAGTGGCTGATGAGGTGACCAAACCGGTTGAACAAGCGGTGCAGAATTTGGACGGAGTCAGCGTTGTGACGTCAACGTCCTACGAAAACGCATCGTCAGTCATGATTGAATATGACTATGAGAAAGATATGGACAAAGCGAAAACAGAAGCGGCTGAAGCCTTAGAAAACGTCAGCCTGCCTGATGACGCGAAGGATCCGGAAATTTCACGCTACAGCTTGAACTCTTTCCCGATTCTGACGCTGAGCGTGTCCAGTGATAAAGACAACCTGCAAGAACTGACAAAACAAGTGGAAGACAGCCTCGTTTCTAAGCTTGAAGGCATAGAAGGCGTTGCTTCAGTCCAAGTATCAGGCCAGCAGGTGGAAGAGGTTGAATTCTCTTTCAAAGAAGACAAACTGAAAGAATACGGCCTTGATGAAGATACAGTCAAACAAGTGATTCAAGGTTCAGATGTGACAACTCCGCTTGGATTGTACACATTCGGAAATGAAGAAAAATCTGTCGTCGTCAGCGGCGATATCGAAACAATTAAAGATTTAAAGAATATGAGAATCCCGACGGCATCAGCTTCAAGTGCAGGCAGCAGCGCAGCATCACAAGCGGCGGCGCAGGGTGCGCAAGCAGCTCAAAGCGCGCAAGCGGCAGCACAGGCGCAGCAAAGCGCAAGCACAGATGTGCCGACGGTTAAGCTTTCTGACATTGCTACAATGAAAGATGTGAAAAAAGCTGAGTCCGTTTCGCGCACAAATGGCAAAGACAGCATCGGCATCAACATCGTCAAAGCAAACGATGCGAATACAGTAGAGGTTGCTGACGATGTCAAAGATGAGCTGAAGCAGTTCAAAGAAGACCATAAAGGCTTCGACTATAGCGCAACACTCGACATGGCAGAGCCGATCACACAGTCAGTTGACACGATGTTAAGCAAAGCCATTTTCGGTGCTATTTTTGCGATTGTGATTATTCTCTTATTCTTAAGAGATATCAAATCAACATTAATTTCGGTTGTTTCTATTCCATTATCACTGCTCATCGCACTTCTTGTGCTGCAACAGCTTGATATCACATTGAATATCATGACGCTCGGCGCAATGACTGTTGCAATTGGACGGGTTGTCGATGACTCTATCGTTGTTATCGAAAACATTTACCGCCGCATGAGACTCAAGGATGAGCCGCTCCGCGGAAAAGCCTTGGTTCGTGAAGCGACGAAGGAAATGTTTAAACCGATCATGTCATCAACGATTGTGACAATTGCGGTATTCCTGCCGCTCGCACTTGTAGGCGGACAAATCGGTGAGTTGTTTATTCCGTTTGCCTTAACGATTGTTTTTGCGCTTGCCGCATCCCTGGTGATTTCGATCACGCTTGTGCCGATGCTGGCGCACAGCCTGTTCAAAAAATCATTAACGGGCGCGCCAATCAAAGCGAAAGAGCACAAACCTGGCAGACTTGCAAACATCTATAAAAAAGTATTGAACTGGGCGCTGAGCCACAAATGGATCACGTCTATCGTCGCCATTCTGATGCTGCTTGGAAGCTTGTTCCTCGTACCGTTAATCGGTGCCAGCTACCTGCCGTCCGAGGAAGAAAAAACGATGCAGCTCACATACAGCCCAGAACCGGGTGAAACAAAAAAAGAAGCCGAAGATGAAGCTGAAAAAGCGGAAAAAATCCTGCTTGACCGTAAGCATGTCGATACGGTTCAGTATTCATTAGGCTCTGGCAGCCCGCTTGCCGGGGGAGATTCAAACGGCGCGTTATTCTATATCAAATATGAAACCGACACGCCTGATTTTGATAAAGAAAAAGACAACGTGCTGAAGGAAATCCAAAAGCAATCTGACCGCGGAGAATGGAAGTCACAGGACTTCAGCTCTTCAGGCAATAACAATGAATTAACATACTATGTGTATGGCGATTCTGAAAACGACATTAAAGACACGGTCATAGACATTGAAAAAATCATGAAAGATGAAAAGGATCTGAAAAACGTAAACTCAGGCCTTTCCAGCAAATACGATGAATACACATTTGTCGCTGACCAAGAAAAATTAAGCAAACTCGGTTTAACTGCGTCTCAAATTTCTCAGGCCTTAATGACACAAACATCACAAGAACCGCTCACAACCGTGAAAAAAGACGGCAAAGAGCTTGATGTGAACATTAAGACGGAAAAAGACGAGTATAAGAGTGTGAAAGATTTAGAGAACAAAAAGATTACTTCTGCGACTGGCCAGGAAGTCAAAATCGGCGATGTCGCAAAAGTGAAAGAAGGATCAACCTCTGATACTGTTTCCAAACGTGACGGAAAAGTCTATGCAGATGTCACGGGTGAGGTTACATCTGACAACGTCACAGCCGTATCAGCTGATGTCCAGAAGAAAATTGATAAGCTTGACCTGCCTGATAACGTAACGATCGATACAGGCGGGGTATCAGCAGATATCGCTGATTCCTTTACGAAGCTCGGTTTAGCGATGCTGGCAGCAATAGCGATCGTTTACCTCGTGCTTGTGATTACATTTGGCGGAGCACTAGCGCCATTTGCGATTCTGTTCTCATTGCCGTTCACAGTCATCGGTGCCCTGGTCGGACTTTATGTATCAGGTGAAACGATCAGTCTGAACGCAATGATCGGTATGCTCATGCTGATCGGTATCGTTGTCACGAATGCCATTGTCTTAATTGACCGCGTCATCCATAAGGAAGCGGAAGGACTGTCTACGAGAGAAGCGCTCTTAGAAGCCGGCTCTACACGACTCCGTCCGATCCTGATGACAGCCATCGCGACAATCGGCGCCTTGATTCCGTTAGCGCTAGGCTTCGAAGGCGGAAGCCAGGTCATTTCAAAAGGACTTGGCGTAACGGTTATCGGCGGCTTAATCAGTTCGACGCTCCTAACGCTCTTAATCGTGCCAATCGTATACGAAGTATTGGCGAAGTTCCGCAAGAAAAAACCGGGAACGGAAGAAGAGTAAAAAAACAAAAAGCCTCAGCTCTGCTGAGGCTTTTGTGCGTTTTCACCTGTAAGATTATGTACATTTTGTTGCGATTTTTTTAACTCATAGTATAATTAAAGGTTGTTAGTGTAAAAATGGATCGGATACTCTTAAGTAGGATGATGAGATAATGAAACGTGCACGCATAATATACAATCCGACTTCGGGACGGGAGATCTTTAAAAAGCATCTTGCCCAGGTCCTGCAAAAGTTTGAACAAGCCGGCTATGAAACCTCCACCCATGCCACGACATGCGCAGGAGACGCAACGCACGCCGCCAAGGAAGCGGCATTGCGTGAGTTTGACTTAATCGTTGCGGCAGGCGGAGACGGAACGATCAACGAGGTCGTCAACGGGCTTGCGCCTTTAGACAACCGTCCGACACTCGGTGTGATTCCTGTCGGTACAACGAATGATTTTGCGAGAGCGCTCAATATTCCGCGTGAGGATATTTTAAAAGCGGCAGATACGGTCATTAACGGCGTTGCCCGCCCGATTGACATCGGACAGGTCAACGGCCAGTATTTTATCAATATCGCCGGCGGAGGCCGTCTGACGGAGCTGACGTACGACGTGCCAAGCAAACTCAAAACGATGCTCGGCCAGCTTGCCTATTATTTAAAGGGAATGGAAATGCTGCCTTCACTTCGTCCGACAGAAGTCGAGATTGAATATGACGGCAAGCTGTTTCAAGGTGAAATCATGCTGTTTTTGGTCACGCTGACAAATTCCGTCGGCGGGTTCGAAAAACTCGCGCCAGATTCCAGCCTGAATGACGGCATGTTTGATTTGATGATACTAAAGAAAGCAAACCTTGCTGAATTTATCAGGGTCGCAACGATGGCGCTCCGCGGCGAACACATCAACGACCAACACATTATTTATACAAAAGCGAACCGCGTGAAAGTCAATGTATCAGAAAAGATGCAGCTGAACCTGGACGGCGAGTACGGCGGCATGCTGCCGGGCGAATTCGTGAATCTGTATCGACACATTCACGTCGTCATGCCGAAGGAGAAAGCGGAACAGCTGGATGACTAAAACTTGGCTTGAATAGGCCAAGTTTTTCTTTCGCTTAAAACAAGAGGTGAACATACATGAAAATGAAACCCCCAGTAGAAAAAAACGAATACTACGACGTGACATTTGAGGATTTGACCCACGAAGGAGCGGGCGTCGCAAAGGTTCAAGGCTTCCCGATCTTCGTGCCGAACGCCCTGCCGGAGGAAAAAGCCCAAATCAAAGTGACACGCGTCAAAAAAGGCTTTGCTTTTGGCCGCCTAATTGAGCTGAAGGAAGAGAGCCCGCACAGAACCGACGCCCCGTGTCCGATTTACAAACAATGCGGAGGCTGCCAGCTTCAGCACATGACCTATGAAGGCCAGCTCTTGTTTAAACAGAAACAAGTCAAAGACGTCTTAGAACGGATCGGCAAGCTGGACCTGTCAAACGTCACCGTGCACCCGACTCTCGGCATGGAAGACCCGTGGAACTATAGAAACAAAGCACAGGTGCCGGTAGGAGAACGGGAAGGCGGACTCGTCGCCGGATTTTATCAGCAAAGAAGCCATGACATCATCGACATGAGCGCCTGCCTGATCCAGCAATCCAAAAACGACGAAGCCGTCCAAGCCGTCAAAGACATTTGCGCCAAATACGGTGTCAAAGCCTACAACGAAGAACGCCACAAAGGCTGGCTCCGCCACATCATGGTCAGATACGGCGTCGTTACGGGTGAAATGATGATCGTCTTCATCACAAGAACAAACGACTTTCCGCACAAAGCGAAGATCATCGAAGACATCACAGCACAATTCCGGCATGTCAAATCAATCGTGCAAAACATCAACCCAAACAAAACAAACGTCATCTTTGGGAACGAAACAAATGTCATCTGGGGCGAAGAATACATCTACGACCTCATCGGAGACGTCAAATTCGCCATCTCCGCCAGATCGTTCTACCAGGTCAACCCGGAGCAAACAAAAGTGCTCTACGACAAAGCGCTTGAGTACGCAGAGCTGCAAGGTGAAGAAACCGTCATCGACGCCTACTGCGGCATCGGAACGATTTCTCTCTTCCTGGCAAAGCAGGCGAAAAAAGTGTACGGCGTTGAAATTGTACCGGAAGCAATTGAGGACGCAAAGCGAAACGCTGAATTAAACGGCATCACAAACGCAGAGTTCGCGGTCGGTGAAGCGGAAACCGTGATTCCAAAATGGTATGAAGAAGGTATCACGGCCGATACGCTAGTCGTCGACCCGCCAAGAAAAGGCTGCGACGAAGCCCTCCTGCGGACGATTGTGGAGATGAAGCCGAAGCGTGTAGTGTATGTGTCCTGTAATCCGGGTACGCTTGCGAGAGATTTGCGGGTGCTTGAGGATGGCGGGTATGCGACGCGCGAAGTGCAGCCTGTGGATATGTTTCCGCATACGAATCATGTTGAGGTAGTATCGCAGATGATTTTAAAAGAAGAAGCAGGTTCCCGGTAAGGGATAAACCTGCTTCTATTCAAATGTTGGGGCGACAAATCGGTAATGACTAACCGGTGTGCCGTCTTCTTTTACATCGATTCGATTTATCAGACGATGTAAGATTTCATAAAGATTCGGAGCTTTCTAAGAACACTATTCATTGATGTTTCTTTCTCCTTTAGATATTAAAAAAACGCAGAATTACATAGCCTACTATTCATTTAAGTGGCTAAGTAACCGCTTATTGAAGGCTAAATGCTATTTGGAGGGGAAACGTATGAAGCCGAGATAATCACTCTAATTACGACAAACAATAAGGGCTAAATTATTTATTAAAAATAAATTATAAAAATATTAAAAGTTACTATTTACAATACTAACTTTATGTATTATAGTTAATGTAAAGAAACAAACAATACTGAAAGGTGGAATGTTTAATGAACTACTTTGATTTTAAATTACAGGATGCTACAAAGGTTTGTGTGGATGCATTACATTTACGTGGATTTCAGGTAAAAGAAACAAATGGCTGTATCGAATTTTTAGCTTCAAGTTCTAAAGAGGATGTAAAACATGCTACGATGATTTTAAATAAGCTAGATATTCCATTTATAATGCAGGCTAATAACCTAATTGAAGTGTTGATCACATTTCTCCCATTAAGTATTTATAATAAAGTAGCTCGTTTTGGTGGGGGAGACCGTGTGCAATCCCTTATGCAGAATGTCAAACACACTGGCGCTATTTCCTGAATCACACGTTTGGGATTTGAATAAATGCGTTGGCGGTTGAATACAATATGCTTCTTTTGTGAAAGCTGCAAATTTAGCAGGGATTCGAGTATTATCTGGTTGTAACGGTCATAAACGTAACTCACCAAGATTCCAAATCACGGGTGTTTATTATGGTGCTTGGTTTGAAACAGTCCAACAATTATTTATGAAAGATTTATTACTAAATTATGAATGGAAAGTGTTCTATCAAGGAGAAACTAAAGCAGAGATTCGTGCTATTGGAACGGAATGGGATATGGACCGTATTCATCAAGACACAATGAAAATGGCAGAATGTTTACAAAAAAATGCTCAAGCAATCCGTGATCTTAAATCCAAAGCATTTGGTAGACAGAATGTAGAGATAAAACAATTGGTAAATCAACAAAAATATAATGATTTAGTTCAATGGATGATAGAGTGCGCAATGAAATAGTTGCATTTAATTTTTAATCGTAGTAAATTAGTATATATAATACTAACTTTTTATATAGTGAATAAAAAAAGGAAGTGGGTTATTCTAAATGAAAAAAGAATTGATAAATTTTTTAGATAAACATCGAGGGACGCTATCGCCTCAACAGCAATTACAAATAGGATCACTAATCGTATCGATTGGAGATAGCAAAATGTTAAGACAAATTGCGAGTTCAATAAATGTTGTAGAACAATTAGAAGCATCAATTGAAACTTTATCATATAGTCAATTCACAACAGAGAAACTTCAGCGAGATTTATATCAATTCAAATCCAGTATCTCTGTAAGTATGTTAGTAGATATTATCTTAGATTACGCCAAGTTACTAGAAGTAAGAGACCCATTAACAATATATGATGAACTAATTGAATTAACAGAAGAAAAGCTTGGTGGTTTAGTTTCAGTAAAAGCGACACAACAACAAACAGAGATTGTAAAACAGTATTTCAATATACAAGAGCATGAAACAGTGTTTAGTGGTCGTATTGGAAAAGGAATTGAACTAACAGATATATTACAAGACAAAACACGAATTTCAATCTGCAGTCAAGATTTTGCAGTAGATGATTTGGTTATTGCAGAAATACGTTTATATTTAGCTGGTTTTAGAAATGTTCAATTAAAGCAAGCCAACATTTTAACAACCCCAGCTTTTGATAGCCAATATTTTGATTTTATTTATGATACACCACGTTTTGGATATAAACCTACATCCGAAGAAATGGATCAATTAAAGCGCGATCCTCGATTTAGCTATTATGGTGTACCTTCTCGAATGAATGCAGACTTAGGTTTTATGGTTGCTGGTATTCAAGCACTAAATGATAAAGGTAAAGGAGCTTTCTTCTTTACAACAGGTGCGCTTTCACGTAGTGGAGCAGATGGAAAAATTCGTGAACGATTAGTAACAAATGACGTAATCGAAGCGGTAATTGAATTCCCCGGAGGTTTCTATGCCCCAGCAACAGGTATTACCTCCGTTTTAGTATTAGTGAATAAAGCAAAAATGAACCATGCACAAGATCAAATTCTATTTATTAATGCAGCAGCATTATCGGAAAATATCCGTAGGAAAACAATGCTAACAGAAAAAGGTTTAGAAGAGATTTTATCAATTCTTTCAGAACGTAGAGAAGTTAAAGGTATTTCAAAAATTGTGGGAACAAATGAATTACATGATTATGAACTTGTACCAAGCCGATATGTTTTTGAAAACGAAATGGATTTAGATATGTACGGTACTGTTGAAGTAGATTTAAATGCGTTGGAAAAATTAAATACTATTCCATTACACAAAGTTGCAACGATTTTTCGCGGCTATAATGCATTACCAAAAGATGAGAACCCTAATGGAAATGTCGCAATGATAAAAATCTCAGATATAATAGATGGTGAGATTCAAGCCGATAATTTAACACGATATGATTTAGGGGGACGTGTGAAGATAGAAAATTATCGACTTCAACAAGGAGACATTGTGCTATCAATTAGAGGACAATTAAAAGTAGCTATTTTTGAGAGTGAACGTGATGATGTACTTCTTTCACAAAACTTTATTGGTATACGTTGCAATAGAGATATGGACCCAGTATTTCTGAAATTGTATTTAGAATCGCCAACCATGCAATTCATTATGCATAACAAACTAACTGGTTCAACAGTGTTGAATTTACCACCGAAAGATATCGAAGAATTTAAGATTCCAGTTTTACCTTTGGAACAGCAGCAACAAATTGTTGCAAGTTATCAAAAACAACAAGCTGAATTAAAAGCTGAATTAGAAAAAATTCAGTCAGAATTAAAGAAATCTAAATTAAATGCATTTAAACAAATGGGCATTCAACAAACATTTACCTTAAAATAATAAATAACAGAAAGGTGTCTATTCTGATGGGCATCTTCCTATAATGGAGGTCATTACATGATAACAGGCGAAATTAAAAATAAAATCGATGGGATTTGGACAACGCTTTGGACAGAGGGCAATACAAATCCATTAACAAATATTGAGCAATTAACTTATTTGCTGTTCATTAAAGGATTAGATGAAAGCGAATTGCGTAAAGAAAAGGATGCAGCTTTTTTAGGCTTAAAACATAGAGGGATTTTTTCTGAAATGCCAGCTGATTTTACAGAAATACAAAAAGAGCATTGGCCAAAAATGCGCTGGACTCAATTTAAACAACTTCCTGCTGAAGAAATGCATCAAGTTATGATTGCGACTATCTTTCCGTTTATTAAAACATTAGGCGGCATAGAAGATTCTGCGTTCTCTAAATATATGAAAGACGCTTCTTTCATGATTAATAAACCAGCAACACTTCAAAAAGTTGTTACTGCTCTTGATAGTATTCCAATGGAAGATCGTGATACGCAGGGAGACATCTATGAGTATCTATTATCAAAGTTACAAACGTCTGGTACAAACGGACAGTTCCGTACACCACGTCACATTATCAATATGATTGTCGAATTGATGAAACCAACACCTGAAGATACTATCATTGACCCAGCTATGGGGTCGGCAGGATTCTTAGTATCAGCAAGTGAATATCTACGTAAAAATCACAACGATTTATTCCTTGTTGAAGGTTTAAAGGAACACTTTCACAAAAATATGTTTTATGGAAATGATATGGATACAACGATGCTGCGTATCGGTGCGATGAATATGATGCTACACGGTGTAGATTCACCAAACATCGAATATCGAGATTCGTTATCGGAAGACAATAAAGAGACGGAGAAATATACACTAGTATTAGCCAATCCGCCATTTAAAGGATCATTAGACTATGAATCGGTTTCGAATGACTTATTAAAAATCGCGAAAACAAAGAAAACTGAACTACTATTCTTATCCTTATTTTTACGTATTCTAAAACCGGGTGGCCGAGCAGCGGTTATCGTACCAGATGGTGTATTATTCGGCAGTTCCAATGCTCATAAAGCCATCCGTAAAGCAATTATTGACAACAACAAACTGGAGGCAATTATTTCAATGCCAAGTGGTGTGTTCAAACCTTATGCTGGGGTATCAACAGGGATTATGGTTTTTACCAAAACAGGTACAGGTGGAACAGAAAATGTTTGGTTTTATGATATGAAGGCGGATGGATATTCACTAGACGATAAACGGACACCAATTGAAGAAAATGATATTCCAGATATAATTGCACGTTTCGGGAATTTACAAGGTGAAGCAGAACGAAAACGGACAGAACAATCATTCCTTGTGACAGTCGATGAAATTCGTGAGCAAGGGTATGACTTGTCGATTAATAAGTATAAAGAAATTGAGTTTGAAGAAGTGGAATATTCTAGTCCTCAAGAGATACTAAATAATGTTAATGAAATGGAGAAAGAGATCCAAATAAGCTTGAAAGAGTTGGAGGGTTTATTGAATGCCAACTTATAAATTAAAGGATTTAGTTCAAGAAGTCATTAGTGGTGAGTGGGGTCAAGAAGTTACAGGTGAAATGACAGGAGTAAAAGTTATTCGAACAACAAATTTTTCAAATTCAGGAAAGATAAATATAAATAAAGATATTGTATTTAGGGATATTGATGTAGATAAAGTAGAAAAAAAGAAACTTATAGTTGGAGACACCATTATTGAAAAATCAGGTGGTAGCCCTGAACAACCTGTTGGCCGAGTTGTTTACTTTGAAGAGGATGATCTCTATTTGTGTAATAACTTTACAAGTATATTAAGACCAAATAGAGAATTAATTTTACCTAAATATTTTATGTACTTAATGTTTAATTTATATCGTACTAGGAAAGTTCTAAAATTCCAAAATAAAACTACAGGTATTATTAATTTAAAGTTAGATCAATATTTAAACCAGACTAAGGTAACTATTCCTTCAATGAATATTCAAATGAAAATTGTCAAAGTCCTAGATCATACATTTGAGGTTATAAATAAACGTCAATCCCAAATTACAGCATTAGAAGAATTAACGCAAAGTGTTTTTTTAGAGATGTTTCAAGATAATAAAGATTCTTCAAAAGTGAGTATAGAGCAAGTTGTAGATTCGATTGAAGCTGGTTGGAGTGTTTCGGGAGAAGAACGTGCAAAAGAGGAAAAAGAAACTGCAGTTTTAAAGATAAGTGCTGTTACAAAAGGATACTTTAATGACAACGAATACAAAGTGTTAAATCCAAATATAGAAATAAAAAAAGCAGTTTATCCTCATAAGGGAGATATCTTATTCAGTCGAGCAAATACAAGGGAACTAGTTGGAGCTTCTGCTATTGTTCCTAAAGATTATAATGATTTAATTTTACCCGATAAGCTCTGGAAAATTAATTTACGTAAAGAAATAATTACACCGGAATATTTTCATACAGTTATAAACTCAAAGAAAATCCGTAATGAATTTTCGAAAAATGCGACTGGAACTAGTGGATCTATGTTAAATATTTCAATGCAAAAATTTAAAGGAGTGGAAATCAATTTACCTTCCATTGAAAAACAACAATTGTTTAGTAAGAAATTTAATAAAATTCAGCAAATGAAGCAAAATTTAATAAATTCACAAGAAGAGATAAATGTTCTGTATCGTTCACTACTCCAAAAAGCCTTCAAAGGTGAACTGTTTCAACAATAAGAGTTGAATGAATCTATCTCGCAAAAGGAGTTGGTGTAATGACAAATTATAGCTTTTTGCAGGAGAAACAAACGTTTAGTAGTTTTGCGAATGCTTGTATAGACGCAGAAAAAGCTATGCAAGTTAGTCCAGCAACGTGTGCGATTTTATCGCGCCGTGCGCTGGAGTTAGCTGTGAAATGGGTTTATCAGTTCGATCAGGATGTGAAAATTCCGTATCAAGATAATTTATCAAGCTTGATTCATGATCGACATTTCCTAGCCATTATAGATGAAGAATTGTTGCCAGTGTTGAAATACATTGTAAAGTTAGGCAATGCAGCTGTTCATACAAATGTTGCAATTACACGAGATGAAGCGGTTTTGTCGTTACATAATTTACACCAATTTATTTCGTGGATTGATTATTGTTATGCAGAGGAATATACAGCACCAGAATTTAATGAATCTCTTCTTTATACATCGGAGTATAAGCGTGAACGACCAGAAGAACTTCACGATTTATATGAAAAGCTAAGTGCCAAAGACCAGAGTCTAGAAGAGTTGCGTAAACAAAATGAAGAACTTCGAAACCAGTTAACAGCGAACCGAGTTATGCAACAGGAAGATTATCAGTTCCAAGTCGATGAAATCTCAGAGTTTGAAACACGAAAACGCTATATTGACTTAGACTTGAAGTTAGCAGGTTGGGAAATCGGGAAAAATGTGATTGAGGAATATCCAGTGCAAGGAATGCCAAATAACACGGGGGAAGGCTTTGTTGACTATGTGTTACTTGGGACAAACGGTAAAGTGTTAGCAGTTGTCGAAGCAAAACGGACTTCAAGAGATGCGAAAGTTGGTCGTCAGCAAGCTAAGCTGTATGCAGATAGCATCGAACAAGCTCAGCAAACTCGACCAGTTATTTACTATACGAATGGCTTTGAAACCCATATTTGGCATGATGAATATCCTGCTCGCAGTACATCTGGATTTTATACTCAAGATGAATTACAACTTATCATTGATCGCCGAAAGTTGAAGAAACCATTAGTCAATATTGAAATTAATGATGACATAACTAATCGATATTATCAAAAGGAAGCAATATTGGCTGTTTGTGATGCGTTCAGTCATAACGGGCGTAAAGCATTACTCGTCATGGCAACAGGAAGTGGAAAAACTCGTACTGCCATTTCATTAGTAGATGTATTAACTAGGCATCATTGGATTAAAAATGTGTTATTTTTAGCGGATCGTAAGTCACTTGTTAAGCAAGCATTCCGTAACTTTAACACGCTCTTACCAAATTTGTCTTTAAGTAATATGCTTGAGAAAAAGTCGAATCCAGAGGATGCGAGGATGGTCTTTTCAACGTATTCAACGATGATGAACTCGATTGATGAGGTGAAAAGTAAAGATGGTAACCGTTTATTTACGGTCGGTCATTTCGATTTAATCATTATCGATGAATCCCACCGTTCGATTTATCAAAAGTATAAAAGTATTTTTGACTATTTTGATGGGATGCTTGTTGGGTTAACCGCAACACCAAAGGATGAACTGGATAAAAACACGTATACGATATTTGATTTAGAAAACGGCGTACCTACTTTTGCCTATGAGCTGTCAAAAGCAGTAGAAGACGAGTATTTAGTTGATTATCGCACACGTGAGACAACATTGAAGATTTTAGATGATGGGATTCGCTATGATGATCTATCAAAAGAAGAACAAGAAGAATTTGATGAAATTTTTGAAGATGAGCCACTGGTAAAAGATATCGACAGTACTGCAATAAATCAATTTGTCTTTAATAAAAATACAATTGATCACGTTTTGCAAGATGTTATGGAACATGGCATCAAAGTAGAAGGTGGCGATAAACTAGGAAAGACAATTATCTTTGCGAAAAATCATAAGCATGCCCTAGCCATTAAAGAGCGTTTCGATTTGAAATTCCCTGAATATGGTGGTAGTTTTGCAGAAGTTATTGATTACAGCGTGGAATATTACCAAACGTTGATTGATGACTTTTCAGATAAAAATAAAATGCCACAAATAGCGATTTCGGTTGATATGCTTGATACAGGAATTGATGTACCAGAAGTTGTGAATCTCGTTTTCTTCAAAAAGGTCCGCTCTAAAACGAAATTCTGGCAAATGATTGGTCGGGGAACACGTTTATGTGAGGATTTATTTGGTCCGGGAATGGATAAAGAGTATTTCTTGATTTTTGATTATTTGCGAAACTTCGAGTACTTTCGGGCCAATGAAAAAGGAGAAGAATCAAAAGTCACACAAACCCTTACAGAAAAGTTGTTTAACTCAAAGGTTGATATTGTTCGTGAGTTGCAAGATGTTCAGTATCAAGTGCAGCCATATTCTAAATACCGTCAACAGCTATTAAAAGAAATCTTGGGTGATATACGCGCATTAAACGATGAAAATTTTCGAGTGCGTCAATATTTGCAATATGTGCATAAGTATCAAAACGCAGACAATTGGCAAGCATTATCTGTTGTTCAGACTAACGAAGTAAAGGAAAATATTTCACCGTTAATAGCACCAATTGATGATGATGAATTAGCCAAGCGTTTTGACTTATTAATGTTAACAATAGAATTGGCACAATTGCAGTCAAACAATGCAACTAAATCTATTCGTCGAGTTGTTGATACAGCAGAGGCACTTTCTAAATTAGGAACAATTCCAGCAGTAGAAGCACAAAAAGAAATCATTGATGAAGTGCGAACAAGTGAGTTTTGGCAAGAAGCATCGATAGCAGATTTAGAAAAAGTACGTGAGGCCTTGCGCGATTTAATTCGCTATATTGAGCGTACCCAACAGAAAATTTATTACACTGATTTTAAAGATGAAGTAATGGAAGTAAGAGAAAATGAGTCGATTTTAAATGTGAATGATCTTCAAAGCTATCGTAAAAAGGTCGAACACTATTTAAAAGAGCATCAACATGAAGACACATTAGCAATCTATAAACTACGTAACAATAAACCATTAACCAAGCAAGATGTAGAGTATTTAGAGCAAATCCTATGGAATGAACTAGGCTCTAAAGAACAGTATGAGAAAGACTTTGGCGATACACCAATAACAAAACTTGTTCGGAAAATCGTTGGACTAGACCGAAAAGCAGCTGTTGAAGCTTTTTCTAGATTCCTATCAGAAGAGAACCTAAATCTACAACAAACTCAATTTGTCGAGTTAATTATTGATTATGTAGTGAAAAACGGAACTCTTGAGCGCCAAGCATTACAACAAGATCCTTTTACAACATTAGGTGGAATAACAGTCGTGTTTAAAGACCAACTGCCAAAAGCAAAAGGAATTTTGGATATTATTGATATGATTAATCGTAATGCTGAGGGGATTTCTTGAGTAGTAACCCCCTAAGTTAAAGATGTGGAAAGTAGCGCAAAGTTTATTTCAAAGGAAACAAATATGCAAATGAGGCATTCTTTATATGATTTGGTTTCCAATACTGGTTCTGTTAATTGATTTCATATTGAACATATACTTGCTGTAAACCCAGACAATCTAGCTAAATTTGATTATGATAATGACAGATTTGAACGTGAAAGAAACCGTCTTGGTGGTCTACTTTTATTTAAAGGGAAAGATAGTATTTCGAGTAGTAATGAAAAATATTCCGATAAACTAAAGACTTATGCGAATACTCTATATTGGAATGAAACATTAAGACAAGACACGTATAAAACGAAAATTGACTTAAAAAAAATGATAACCACCTATATAGAAAACCTCTAAATTTAAATTTCTATTTTTAAGATTGGTTTATAAAAAATAGCTCAGCAGAGTAGGGCTGAGCTATTTTTTAATTATAGACCGAGGTAGCTAATTACAAATTCTTTATCATCCTCATCTTCAGGCAAAATACCAAGGTTTTTATATTCCCATATTGCGATTCTTTCATATCCATCTAATTCTGATGCTAAAATATCATCATAATTATAATCTAATTGGAATTCTCCGCTACTATCCAATGTTAGTGTAAGGTTAGTCCAAACATCATCGTTATTATTTCTGTGTTCAGTTCTTAATATTTCAAAAAGTTCTCTTAGTTCTCTTAACAACGTCTTGAAAATATCCTTGCTTACGTTGTAATGGCTAGGTATATCTTGTGAATAAATAATTTGATTATT
The DNA here is from genome assembly GCF_020223595.1 of Bacillus sp. TSO22. Taxonomy (NCBI): domain Bacteria; kingdom Bacillati; phylum Bacillota; class Bacilli; order Caryophanales; family Bacillaceae; genus Bacillus; species Bacillus sp. TSO22. Next base: position 199,098 of record NZ_JAHAWO010000013.1, on the reverse strand, counting down.
TTCTGGTGTTCTGAAGTGAAAAAGAACCATTGTGGAATCATCTAATACTTCTGCATAAAGATATATCTTTGTCCATTCACCAGGTATGATGTCATTGAGTTTTTCTCCAATAAGTTGATACAAATCTTGCATCTTCCTAGTTTCCATTCTTTTAACCCCCAGGCTGATTTTTAATAGAGACGCTTATTTCTTTTCTGCTCCCAATTTTGTAGGTTACATCGAAATATGATGGTCTAAGTGAATCCCCAGAATAGACTGGCTCTATTTGAACTGCTACTTTTTTAGGTGGTTTTTTGCTTAGAGCTTTTGCCCACTCCTGCTCCATCTCATACCATTTTCCGCCGCTCCTATTAATCTGAGAATTCATCGGTACGATATTGTCGAACTGGCCTGAGCCTTTGAATTGGGTGGCGATTAAATGGCCGCCATCATCGTCAGGCTTTCGGTCTTGGGGCTTTCCAGCATTCGACTGTGCATATTGGTTACGTTTTGCTTCTCCTAGCTGCAAGTCGGCTTTGACACTTGTAATTCTACCATAGTTATCAGTGGTGTACGTGTAGCCTTCTTTTGTTTTATAAACTACATTCGGCTTCAGCACTTTCTTTCTGCTCCATTTTGCATAATGCTCGCCGTATTTGACTGTTACCGGCGGTACAACTGGCGCTGGTGTTCGTCTTCCGCTTGAAGAAGTTCCGTACGGTTTCGGCCGGATGACTTTGGCGAATTTTTGCAGCCCCTCTTTAAGTGTGACCCCGTTGACTGCGTTGTAAGGAACGCCTGCCGGCACTAAATCGTGACGGGGATGATAGGGGAGAATATCCGCAAGTGTAAGATCTCCGATTTGATTTAATTTGGTTTTGACGTGTTTTTTTGATACTTCTATGCCTTTGTTTACTTTTTGTTTGATGTGATCAATGGTTTGTTTTGAGACCGTGATGGCTTTTTGAGCTTTTGCTGATTTGCTTGCTGCTGTTTTGACTTTGGTTGTCACTTTGGCGGCTGTGCCAGTTTTTGAGACGGCTCCTACGCCTTTTGTGCCGACAATTGATGTGACAACAGTGCCAACCGCATATGACACCCATCTTGCTCTTGAGTAGGTATCACCATTCACCATGTCTTTTTGGTATGATTCTTCGATTGCCGCTGAAATGGCTTCATACGTTTTGATCGGGTGAGCCATCGCTCCGGTAATCGCTTCAACGGTTCCGCCCGGATCTGTGACCATATCCCACAGGCCTGTGACCGCGTCTTTTCCGGAATCATAAAGGCCAACGGCGACCCCTTTGAAACCTGCTTCAAACTCACGCGTGTTTTCAATTTGGGTGAAGTATCTCTGTTGTTCTGCTGTCAGATTTTCATAGCCGATCGTTTTTGCCATTTCGTAGAATTCATCGGCATCTGCATAATCGTAGTTTTTCAGTCTTTCTTTTAGTTTTTCAATCTCGCGTTCCTTCGCTTCCTCTTTCTTAATCTTCAAGTAAGCATCTGTCCGCTTTTCAATGTCGCTTTTTTTCTTATGTATGTCGCTCTCACGGTACGCCTTGGCGTTGTAGTGAATGGGTGTGGCGTTTTTGCCTTTGCCCGTTGCTTCTTGGAGCTTTTGGAAGTCCGACTTGATGAATTGTTCGTTTGGTTCTGACAGGGCGTATTCTGTCTTCAGGTCTTCGTCCAAGGCGTCCAATTTTTCCAGTGTTTTTTTTCGTTTTTCGTTGGCATCGGCCAGCTCGTCTTTGAAGGTTTCTGTTGAAAACAGGTCGAGCGGGAGGATGTCGTTGATATCGTTTAAGATATCTTTCATCGCTTTTTTCTGCTCAGACATGATGGATTTCGATTTTTTATGGGCATTTGCCAGTTCGTGCTCCAGGAAGGATTCTTCGATGTAGGCGTCTGAGAGGCCTTTGTCCTCGGCGGCTCCGGCGATGCTGTTGAAAAATGCGATTTTCATGTCGATGTAGTCGATCCATTGGTCGGTGACGCCGACGTGGTCGTGGTAGAAGGCTTTGATGTTGCTGGCGCCTTTTCCTGAGAATTCGCTGTCACTTAGATCAGCGACGCTTTTTAAAGCTTTCCTCAAGTTCACCATTTGCGTTCTTAGTTCTTTGTACTCTTTTGCACGGTCTGTCGCTTCCGAAAGCAGTGTTTTCGCTTCAAATACTTTCATGACCATTTCCCTTCTTTTGTTCATTCAATATCAAAATTTTACCACGGTGCGGGATGAGGGTGGGTGTGAGAACATGTTTTGGTGGAAAAATGAGTCATTTGGCATGTGTCTTTATTCATGAAGGGATTGGAGGAAACACGGTCGAAATGATATTGACCACTAAACATTTTTTGGAAGTTAGGATTCTATATTGTATTTTTAAGGAGCATGTTGATGAAGAAAAAACGGGTTACATTTGGTTTATTAGTGTTAATGGTATGCTTCATACTGTTTGCTCTGTATGGTCAGTTACACAATAAAGACAATATTCCTGTCAAAACTTCCGCCATCCACCCTGAAGAAGACCGCATCTTTTTTATCTACTCCAATCCTCTCATAAAAGAAAGCACGCTACTCTCAACCTCAACAGGCGAACGGTTTAACAGGCGTACATTCAAGGTGGCGGATGTGCCTTATATTCAAACGAAATCTAACGCATCAACAGATATTGTCTTATTAGCGGAGCACGAGTCGTTTTATTACACGCTGGAGAAGGATGTGATCAAAGAGCATCCGCTGTCAGATCCATTTGCGTTTTGGTATGAGGGAAAGGATGTCACTGTTAAGGCCTATAACGTTGATACGACGGGGAATGACGTCCATATAAACGACAAAAAAACGAAAAAGGAATATAGCCTCACCTTGCCTTCACTTGTCACGATGGGGTCGAGTGATAAAAACTATATTTATATTATTCAAAGCATGTCTATTTACGTGATCGACAGAAACACAGAGGAAATCATAGAAACCCTGAGCTTAGCCTCATACGCTGATAAATTCGCAGACTCGGAGGAATTTATTGTCGCGAGCTCGCAGCATGAACTGACTGTTATTGAAAAAGGAACATGGAAGACGAAATATATTCCATATCCTGATGAGCTTGAATACGCTGATACCGTGTACTATGACAAAGAAAACGGCACCTTTTATGTGACGTATGAAGACAAAGAGGGTGAAGCGAACTTGCTGGAATATGGGAAGGATTTTTCTTTTCACACATACGGCTTGAAATTCCCTTATATGGATGCAAAGTTTAAGGGGAATCAACTGTATATTGTTGCCCAGGAAGAGCATAAAAAGGGCATTGGCGGATATGTGGGTGTGTTTGATATTCGTTCTAAGAAGAAGCTTTATCAGTTTGATTTGCCTGAGGAACAGGTTAAGGAACAGGATTTTGTTGTGGTTGATTAGACTCCAAAGCTAAGATCTTGAATCAAGCTCTTATGTTTCAAGGTGAGCAAATTAATCAAATGTCTTTCTGCAGGATAATAGAAATCTTTATAAATTTTCATTAATTATATTTTAATTCTCGACTTTATGGTCTATAATGTATAACAGCCCTGTTTTTTACAATTCTAATTGATTGATGGAGGTATTTGATAGTGAAAAGAGTAAATCATTTGATGACGCTAGTTCTTGCGGGTGTGATGGCATTTGGACTAGTATTCATTGGATCGGGTCATTCAGCCAAGGCTGTTAGTAAAACTACGAGTTTTACTTTTCATGCAACTGTAGAATCAAAATCTTATATTCACACATCAGAAAACTATAAGAATGTTTATACTACAGTTGAAATGGGAAGAACAGGAACTTGGGAAAGTGCTGCTTATTGCAAATTATATCTGCAGCGTTATACAAACGGTTCTTGGAAAACAATCGATACAGCTTCTGGAAATGCATCATATGGTAGAAAATTAAATGTTACATTCACAAACATTGCAAAAAAATCTGCATCGACTAGAGTGAAACTAAAACTTTATAATAATTGGAATCACTCAGACTATATGCAAACAGTATATTCTAGTAAATGGACTAGATGAAGAAAAAGCTATCCTTTTTATGAAGGGTAGCTTTTTTGTTGCAACAATACGCCCCTAACTATACTTAGTTTGTCTAGATATAGATTTTAAATTTAAAAACCTATAAAAGACCTATAAAATAAGAAAGCTACCATGAGAGAACAGAAGGGTGAGAAGAGACGATGAGTTATAAATTGGGGGCGTTGCTTTTATCTATTTTATTTCTATTATCGGCGTGTTCGGATAACGGAGCTTCTGATAAGGATCAAGCAAAGCAAACCGTGAAGAAAGCGAGTGTTGTGAAGCTGACGGAGCAGGAAGTAAAATCTGCTTTAAAAAACGATATTGATTCGATCTTTAATGCATTTGATAAAGCGGGAAAAGAAAACGGATGGAGCACGGCAAACAAGGCGGACTTTAGCAAGCTGCGGCCTGATGTGCTGCCTTATGCAACAGAGATATTTGCTGATCAGACGTTAAAGGATTTGGCCGGGGAGTACTATTGTGAGTGCGATGCTCCTTTTCACCCCACACTGATTTCGATGTGCGTTTTACATATGAACAGGACAAGAATAAGATAAAGGCTTCATCAATAGATACGGCAACAGAATTAAACAACATGGGCACGTCATGGACGTTTGAACTGGTGAAGGAAGATGGCGATTGGAAGATAAACAAGTGGGACAGCAAGTCGCTTAAAGGTGACGATATCAAGCTGACAAAAGAAGAAGCGAAAACGATTCTGTCGAGAAACGGAGAAACAGCGGAATTCGTGAAATCCTATGAATCGAAGGCTGCCGGCGGAACAGCTTATCTTTTCAATGTGAAAAGTTCGAATGGGGAAAGACAGGCGGTGATCAGCTCAAAGGATACCAGCCTGGAGTGATGGTAAAGACGAAGCTGAGACTCCGGAGCAAGAAACGGCTCAGACGACTGAGGAAACCGAGTCAACTGATACCTTAGATACACAGAGCAGTGAGCAGACAATGGGAAGCACAAAAGCAGATTATATTGCCAAATTGTCAGCGACAGAACAGAAAGAAAAGCACAATGACTATCAAAGTGATTATCAGATGATTGAGGATTACGGTTACAATTATCAAATGTGGGACGGATTGCTGAACGAGATATACGGCGTGCTGCAAAAGCAGCTTTCTGCTTCAGACATGGCGAATTTAAAAAATGAATAGCGGCAATGGATTAAGGATAGAGATGCTTCGGCCCAGAAACGATATGATGAGGAGGGCGGCGGTTCATTATCCGAGTCGTCCAAACAGAAGACTTGCTAAACAGACGAAAGAGCGCTATTACGAGCTAGTGAATACGTATATGAAATAAGAATGACATGGACCCTTGCGCAAAGGGTATTTTTTTTGCGGGGAAAAACAAATTGACAGGATGAAAAAACAATTTCTTCCTTCTGTGTTGTTTTCAAAATTTGGGATTGATAGAATATGACATATCTCACAGAGAAGGAGGGAAGCCGTTGAGTCAAGCCATACCGTCTTCGCGTGTCGGTGTTAAGATTAATGAATGGTACAAGATGATTCGCCAGTTCAGTGTTCCGGATGCTGAGGTTCTGAAAGCGGAGGTGGAGCAGGACATTCAGCAGATGGAAGAGGATCAGGATTTGCTGATCTATTATTCTCTGATGTGTTTTCGGCACCAGCTGATGCTGGATTATTTGGAGCCGGGACAAACATACGGGAATCGTCCTACAGTGACAGAGCTTCTGGAAACGATTGAGACTCCTCAGAAAAAACTCACAGGCCTTTTGAAATACTACTCTTTGTTTTTCCGCGGCATGTATGAATTTGATCAAAAAGAATATGTGGAAGCAATCGGGTTTTATCGCGAGGCGGAGAAAGAACTGCCGTTTGTGTCAGATGAAATCGAGAAAGCGGAATTCCATTTTAAAGTGGCAGAAGCGTATTATCACATGAAGCAAACCCATGTGTCGATGCATCATATTCTTCAAGCCTTAGACATTTATCAAAACCATCCTCTATACAGCATTAGAACCATACAAAGCTTGTTTGTGATCGCCGGCAACTATGATGATTTCAAACATTATGGTAGAGCGCTGCCGCATTTAGAAGCGGCGCTGGAATTGGCCATGGACATTCAAAACGACCGGTTTATCGCCATTTCTTTGTTGAACATCGCGAACAGTTATGACAGATCAGGAGACGATCAGATGGCTATAGAACACTTCCAAAAAGCAGCGAAGGTAAGCAGAGAAACGGTCCCTGATCTGCTTCCGAACGTCTTGTTTGGATTAAGCTGGACATTATGTAAAACAGGCCAAACACAGAAGGCGTTTCAGTTCATAGAGGAAGGATTAGGCCATATTAGAACATATCCAAATGCGAGTTCTTACAAATTTTATAAAGAATTGTATCTGTTCTTGCAGGCCGTCTACAAAGAGAGTGTTGATGAGACCAGAATCCTTGAGATGTTAGCCTATTTCGAAAAAAAGAACCTGCACGCTTACATTGAAGCATGTGCCCGCAGCGCTGCCGCTGTTTTTGAAAGCCGCTGTCATTTTGAGCACGCTGCTGCGTTTTATCGGAAAGTGCTAAAAGCGCAAGAAGATATTCAAAAAGGAGAGTGTTTATATGCTTATTAAGAAAAAAGTGTTGATGTGCCTTGGTGTTACCCTTATTTTCGGAAGCATTTCGTTTCCTTTCTTGGCAAACTCCGGCGGCTTTAAGGAATCAACGGATCGAAACACGACGTATATCGATCATTCCCCTTACAAGCTCATGGATCAGAAGAAGAAAGCCCTTAGCTAGGGCTTTTTTCTTGCTTTACGGAAGACGTTCGATTCTCCACACCGCGGCATTCCTTCTATTTCTAACGCAAGACACTCGAAACAACCAAACCATTTGAGGTATAATGGATAAAGTGAATAACAATATACAGATTGATATATATGAAAGAGAGTGGAGCATCATGGGCCGTAAGTGGAACAATATTAAAGAGAAGAAGGCGTCTAAGGACGCGAATACGAGTCGGATTTATGCGAAGTTTGGCCGTGAGATTTATGTGGCGGCGAAACAGGGAGAGCCTGATCCGGAATCCAACCAGGCGCTGAAGGTTGTGCTTGAGCGCGCGAAGACTTACAGCGTGCCGAAAAATATCATTGAACGTGCGATCGAGAAGGCGAAGGGCGGAGCGGAAGAGAATTTCGATGAGCTTCGTTATGAGGGCTTCGGGCCGAACGGATCAATGATTATCGTTGATGCGCTGACGAATAATGTAAACCGTACGGCGCCGGAAGTGCGTGCGGCGTTCGGGAAAAACGGCGGAAACATGGGTGTGAGCGGATCTGTTGCTTACATGTTTGATGCGACGGCTGTAATCGGTGTAGAAGGCAAAACAGCTGACGAAGCGCTTGAAATCCTGATGGAAGCGGATGTCGATGTCCGTGACATTTTAGAAGAGGATGACAGCGTGATCGTATATGCTGAGCCAGATCAATTCCATGCGGTGCAGGAGGCGTTTAAAAACGCGGGCGTTGAGGAATTTACAGTAGCGGAGCTGACCATGCTTGCGCAAAGTGAAGTGACGCTTCCGGATGATGCGAAGGAACAGTTTGAAAAGTTGATTGATGCATTAGAGGATTTGGAAGATGTTCAGCAGGTGTATCATAACGTTGATTTAGGTGAATAAGAAGTGAGCAGACTGTCATGGTCTGCTTTTTTCTTTTTAGCTGGTTTAGGCGGCCGCCCATACGATCTATAAGATCTTCTCATACTCTGGACTGTAACCTATGCGAAGGAGAGAGTGGATGAATATGACTGATATTAGACATATGTATGGCGGACCCGGTTTTGGTTATCCGGGCTGTGGTATTGGCCATCAGGGGTACGGTATGCAAGATGCAGGCTACCCAGGATACGGCATGCATGGAGGGGCCAGCGGATATCCGGGCCATGCCGCACACAGGGGCTACGGCGGTTATCCAAGCGGCGGCTATGCAGGCTATCCGGGAACTGTAAGTGATCCGAGCTACGGCATGCACCATGAGAACGATGGGCATCACCACTATTATCACCATCATCATGATGGAAAAGATAATCATCACCACCATCATCATGATAGTAATTACGGTCACCATCACCACCACCATATGGGCCACTGGGGACAAGACGGCTATAAATAAAGATGATGTAAAAAGAGGCACTCTTGCAGTTCAAGAGTGTTTTTTATCTTTTTCTTGACTGTTCAGTCTGGAAACTGATAACATTTGTTTCAGGAGGTGATATCCTTTTGGGGAGGAATAAAGAATTTGATACGGCGCTTGTTCTTCACAGGGCGATAGAGGTTTTCGGAGAGTACGGCTACGAAGGCACGTCTCTTCAGGAACTGCTCTCTCATTTAGGCATTGCGCGCCAAAGTTTGTATGATACGTATGGCACAAAGCGTGATTTGTTTCTGTCAGCTGTGAAAACGTATCTTGAGGGGAAAAATGCTGCCGTTATGGAAAGGCTTGAGGCGCCTGGATCTGTAAAGGAAGCCATTCGTGAAATTTTTCAAGAAGGCGTCAATGTCCTTAAAGATCCGGAACGGGCGAAGGCGTGTTTCATCATTAACAGTGCGATTGAACAGATCCCGCATGATCCTGAGCTTGCCTGGTATTTTGAGGGACAGTCGAAGCAGCTTGAGGACGCTTTTTATCAGGCGCTTTTAAGAGCGAAGGATCAAGGAGAATTGACTGGCGAAGACAATGATATATCGGCGCTTGCCCGGTATTTGAATCAGAGCAGGCTGTCTCTGACGTTTGTCGCCAAAGTGACGGCTGATATGGGCCGGCTTCAGGACCATGTTGACGTAAGTTTATCGGTGCTTGATTAACATGTGGTAAAGGATTCTTTGCCCATGTATGCACTTTTCGGACTGAATGGTCTAAAATAAAAATGAGGTGATGATGAATGTTAATGAATGAATTTGAAAAGGCATGTGACACATTGAGAAAGTTTATGGCCTATATGCTTGAGAAGGACATGAAGAGCTGGACGGAGCTTTGGGATGAGAATGCCGTATTTGAGTTTCCTTATGCGCCGGAGGGGTCACCAAAAAGAATAGAAGGAAAGGCGGCCATTTACAATTATATTAAAGATTATCCTGATCAGATTCACCTTTCTTCGTTTACGGCTCCGACAGTGTACCGCTCAGCAGATACGAATACGATCATCGCGGAGTTTCAATGTGACGGCCATGTGATTGAGACTGGGCTGCCTTATCGCCAAAGCTATATCAGTGTCATCGAAACGAGGGACGGCCGCATTGTGCGTTATAAGGATTATTGGAATCCGCTTGTCGTAAAAGAGGCGTTTGGAGGATCATTTTTGCAAACAGAGGAGAGTGGAAAATAATGAAACAGCAGCCGATTTTAATCACGGGCGGGACCGGCACAACCGGGAGCCGAATCGCCAGCCGTTTAATAGAGCTCGGGTACAGAGTGCGTATTGCAAGCCGGAAAAAGGGCACGCTTTCTGATGCTGAGTATGTGTATTTTGATTGGAAGGACACGTCCAGTTTTACACCTGCTTTGGAACAGGTGAAACAGATCTTTCTTGTTGCCCCGGTCGGTGTATTTGACCCGGCTCCTTATGTGCTCCCGTTTTTAAAGGAGGCAAAGCGGCTCGGTGCAGAGCGTGTGGTAATGCTCAGTGCGTCGGTTGTCCCTGAGGATGGCCCTGTGTTTGGTGCGCTTCATCGGGCGGTACGTGATTTCCCTGAATGGACGGTGCTGAGGCCTTCATACTTTATGCAAAACTTCATCAATGTCCAGCATCGCATGTCTATTCAAACTGAGGGGCACATCATCACGGCTTCGGGTGAGGGAAAGCTAGGGTTCATCGACGCTGATGACATCGCAGAAACGGCCGTGCGTGCTTTGATAGATGATGTTCCTCATCAAACACATCATATTCTGACAGGACCCGAGGCGCTGAGCTATGCCGAAGCGGCGGAGATCATCGGAGCTGCGGCGGGACGCCGGGTGGAGCACGTCAGCATTTCTCGTTCCGAGCTGCAGAATAGGATGGAGGCAGCAGGTTTGCCGGCGGACTATGCCCGTTTTATGGCGGGGCTGGATGAAGCGATTCGCCATGGTGCGGAACATCGGGTAACGGATACAGTGAAGTGTGTGACGGGAAAAGAACCCCGTTCGCTGACTGAGTTTGCGGCTGCTCATGCTGCATACTGGAAACCCGATCTTATTTTGGACTGATTGATCTAGAAAGACCTTCGGCGATGCCGAAGGTCTTCTTTTTGAAAAAGCTAAGTCGTGTTTCAGTCATAATCATGCCTCCTGCCTCATACCTATTAAGGTCATTGTTTTTGAGAAAGGAGGAGCCGGAATGAAGGATATGCAGCCGTTTACGCCTATCAAAACATACACGCCCTTTCACAGCCGTTTTGATCCCTGTCCGCCCATAGGGAAGAAATATTACAGAACGCCGCCTAATCTTTATATGACCTTTCAGCCTGAGCATATGGAGCAGTTCTCGCCAATGGAGGCTTTAAGGAAAGGCACCCTTTGGAAGGATCTCTATGATTTTTATGAAAACCCTTATCGAGGGGGAGACGTACATGGCAAAAAAGATTGATGCCGAATATTACCGTCAGCTTGAGCAAATCCAGGCCGCTGATTTTGTGCTTGTTGAGCTGAGCCTTTATTTAAATACACATCCTCATGATGAAGACGCGCTGAAGCAATTCAATCAATACTCCGGTTATTCAAGGCACTTAAAAAGACAGTTCGAATCCTCTTACGGACCGCTTCTGCAGTTCGGAAACAGCCCCGCGGGCGAGGATTGGGATTGGGGAAAAGGGCCTTGGCCGTGGCAAGTATAAGGAGGAATGCCTGAATGTGGGTGTATGAAAAGAAGCTGCAATACCCTGTCAAGGTCAGCACGTGCAATCCGACGCTGGCGAAATATTTGATTGAGCAGTATGGCGGAGCGGACGGCGAGCTGGCCGCGGCTCTTCGGTATTTGAATCAGCGGTATACGATTCCTGATAAGGTCATCGGCCTTTTAACGGATATCGGCACGGAGGAATTTGCCCATTTGGAAATGATTGCGACCATGGTTTATAAGCTGACGAAAGATGCCACGCCGGAGCAGCTGCGTGAGGCCGGGCTCGGCGATCACTATGCCAATCATGATGGCGCGCTTTTTTACCACAATGCGGCGGGCGTGCCGTTTACAGCGAGCTATATCCAGGCGAAGGGCGACCCGATTGCCGATTTATACGAAGACATTGCGGCAGAAGAAAAGGCGCGGGCGACGTATCAATGGCTGATCGATATATCGGATGATCCTGATTTGAACGATTCCCTGCGTTTTTTGCGTGAACGTGAAATCGTGCATTCTATGCGCTTCAGAGAAGCGGTTGAGATTTTAAAAGAAGAACGGGATAAAAAGAAGTTTTTCTAATGGGCAGATGGGCCTCTCTTTCATGCACCCCTTTTACATACAGAGAAAATGTCTGTTTTTGCTGTTAGGTCTGCATTATAATCAAGGTGTGTGCAAGCTTACTTTTTGATTGGGAGGCCTTTATGTCATCTTTTAAGATTAAGAGTAAAACGATTGCAGATGGATTTTACGCGTGTCCGGCCGTGTATGAGGATGCGGAATCGATTACTGGATTGCTCGTTCGAACTGCTGAATGGCTTCGGGATCGGGGCTCTAACCAATGGAGCGGACTGCTGGAAGGGCAAGATACACATGATATCACGGGTTCAATTGAAAATGGACATGTGTTTGTGTTTAAAAAAGACGAAGAGCTTGCGGCTGTCGTGATGCTGCTGCCGGAACCGAGCGAGTGGGACAGGACACTTTGGGGAGATGATGGGCACGAGGAGTCCATTTATTTGCACCGCCTGGCGGTCAGCCGCCGGTTTGCAGGACAGGGGCTTGGCGCGCGTGTTCTTCATTGGGCAGAGACGGGTGTTGACTATCCGGGAAAAACACGGATCCGGCTTGACTGTGTCGCTGATAACGACGCCTTGCACTCCTTTTATCGGCGTATGGGATATGAATTCATGGGTGCCGATGCATCCGGGTATCATTTATTTGAGAAAGAGATTTCGGCAGAATAAGCGTCCTTTGCAGGAGGCTTTTTTGTCTTTTTCTAAAAGGGAGGGCAGGCGATGTGGCCAATTTTTTTGTGATAGGGATCGTGACGGCTTGTCTGTTCGCTAGCGTCTCGTTTTTTGTACGGATGAAGCTTCCTGACAGAAGGTTGCCGGAATGGATGTTGGCCGGGCTGGTTGTCCTCGGCGTGTTTGCGATTTGGTACAGCCTCGTTTTTGTACGCGGCTGGGAGGGGGCAGTGCTCGGAGTGCTTGGATTTCATGTCATTTGCGGGGCCACTGCCGGATATTTGATTGAAAAGGTCATCCAACGATACAGGAAAAAATAAGGGCTGCGGCTGCTCTCATGATGTCGAATTTTTCACAGGGCGGCAGGAATTTTCTTTCGGAAGGAGAAATACATATTACTTTAAAATGAAAGCGTTTTCTGTAGCAGGAAGGTGATGTTGATGATACACAGTGTGACGAATGGGCTGAATCGTTTTTGTACGTGGGTGATGAGATTAGCCTATTTGAATGTGCTTTGGATTTTGTTTTCTCTTGCAGGTTTGGTTGTGTTTGGATTGATGCCCGCTACTGCCGCGATGTTTTCAGTGGCGAGAGAATGGGCGAAGGGGAACACAGATGCCCCGGTCTTTTCAGTCTTTTTTCGGGCGTTTAAAAAGGAGTGGCGGGCAGCGCAAATCCTCGGGCTTATTGTTGTGACAGCCGGCCTGTTTCTGTTTGCGGATATGCGGATTGCGGCTCAAATGAATCAGCCTGTGCTTGTCAATGTGTTCCTGAGCATCAGCCTGATTTTCGCATTTGTTGTGCTGTATGTGTTCCCGGTGTTTTCTCATTTTGATGTGAAAATCAGAGAGGTGCTGAGCATCAGCTTTTTGATTGCCTTCAGCCGTCCGGCGGTGACGCTCCTCATGGCGGCGGGAGCTGTCGGTGTGTTGTTTCTTGTGCTGTTTCATGTCACATTTTTGCTGTTTTTCAGCGGGAGTTTACTTAGCCTGATTTTAACAAAGCTATCCTTTAAAGCGTTTCGGTCAATGGATCAGCGGCAGGAGAAAGAAAAGGCGGCATGAAAAAAAGAGTTGCTGGCTGGTACAGGCGGATGAAGATTAAGGATAAGCTGTTTGTGTTCCTTTCACTGATTATGGCCGTGTCCTTTCTGTTTGTATACAGCGGGGTGCAATACGCCTTTCATGTGTATGATGAGCAGATTTACCGCAAATCCTCGGAGGTGCTGCGGATGTCTTCTGAAAGAATCGAAGACGAGCTGAAGAAGATAGAGGATGTGTCATATGAAATTATTACGGACGAACAGATTCAGCGCATCCTGAGCATGCAAAATCGTGATGATACGTACGATCAGTATCAAATGAAGCAGGAGCTGTGGGATCAGCTGGCGGAATATGCCAGTGATGAAAAGTACATCGATTCCATTCATTTGATCGATGCCCGCGGCTCAGAGTATTCAGCCGGAAGCAGTTCTTCAGATCTTTTGGAGCAGCAGCAGGAAGAGGTGTTTAAACGAGCCAAAGCGAAAAATGGCAGAAATCTTTGGATGACGCTCGGCGGTTCAGATCCTGTCCTGATTTCAGCGCGGCAAATCAGATCTTATCACCAGCTGAGTTTGAATGGCTTGGGTATGGTGCTGATCCAAGTCAATGTGAAACAAATGATTCGTGATTTGCCGAAGGATTGGGGCGATTCGGTCGGAGACATGATGATCGCCGACCAAAGCGGGAATTTGGTGTATTCGGCACATGGTTCGGTGCTTGCGCCTGAGGCTGCAAAAGAGACGCTAAAGCATCCCGGTTATGACTTGATAAAAAAGAATGGCAAACGTTATTTTATTTCTTTTCTTCAATCATCCTATCAAAATTGGAGCTACTATAATGTCATCCCCTTTGATCAGATGTTCGCAAAAATTTCCTTTATGAAAACGGTGATCGGCACGTGTTTTCTTCTGTTTTTCTGTGTGGTTTTGCTTTTCGGACGGAAAATCGCCAACAGCATTACGGAGCCGATCGAGCAGCTTGTGTCCGCGATGAAATCGGTGCAGCACGGCGGTCTTGAAGCGGGTGTATCTCTATCTCTGCCAGAACATACACAGGATGAGGCCGGCATGCTGAACCGCCATTTTACGGTCATGATGAAACGGATTAATGAACTTATGGAAGAAAATGTGGAGAAGCAGCTTATCATTAAAGAAACCGAATTGAAAGCACTGCAAGCCCAGATTAACCCCCATTTTTTATATAACACGCTCGAGTCCATCAATTGGCTGGCAAAGGCGAATCAGCAAAAGCAAATCTCAAAAATGGTGGAATCGCTCGGTTTTCTTCTGCGTAACAGCATACATATGGAGAAAGATACAGTGACCATTCAGGAGGAGGCGGACATCGTTCTTCACTATATGACCATTCAGCGGTTTCGATTTGAAGAGCGCCTGAACTTCACTTTGGATATCGACGAAGAAGTGAAGCATTGCCTCATTCCAAAACTGACGCTCCAGCCGCTGGCGGAAAATGCGATACAATACGCGCTTGAGCCCTTCACAAGGCCGTGCGCCATCCGCCTTCAGGCAAAAAAGACGAAGAATTGTGTCTGTATTACGGTCGAAGATAACGGCCCCGGCATGGATGAGCGGATCCTCGAAACATCGGGCGGAAGAGGAATCGGACTCTGGAATATCCGTGAACGCATCCGGCTGACATTCGGAGAGTCGTACGGATTGCACATTCAAAGTGAGCAAGGAAAGGGAACGAGGATTGTGATCACAATACCGTGCCGAAATGAGGTGGCGTGATGTATAAGATATTACTAGCTGATGATGAGAGGATTATTCTTGACGGAATGGCAGGAATCATTGAGTGGGAGGCGCTTGGTGCTTCATTGATCGGCAAAGCGCTGAACGGGAATGAGGCGTATGACAAGATATTATATAAGCAGCCGCATATCGTTATTACAGATATCAAAATGCCCGGCATGGACGGGCTTGAGCTGATCAAAAAGGTGTCAGCCGTGAGTCCGTCGGTTCAATTTATCGTCCTGTCCGGGTTTGGAGAGTTTGAGTATGCGAAGGAAGCCATGAAATACGGTGTAAAGCATTATTTGCTGAAGCCCTGCAATGAACAGCAAATTATCAGCTCGCTGGAGGAAATCATTGCTGAGCTGAAGCAGCATGAGGTGCGGAAAAAGAAAACCGCTCATCTGAAACATGAGCTCGATCATATCCGTTCCTTTGCTGCCGATCAATACTTGGAGGGTTTGATCGCCGGCGTAGCCCAGCTGTCTCCGCCGCCTTCACTTGCCGAAAAAAAGGTTCGCCTCCTGATTTTAAAAGGGGAACAATCTGTTGATGCCGCGGCCAAAGAGGCATTCGGTTCTGCGCTGACAGCGGTTTGCAGCAGCGGAGAGTGGACCGTGCTCGCTGTGGCGGAGAACGCCGCTGACAAGGCGACGGACGTTTTCGCGAACCGCCAGATAGCCATCAGCCAGGCGGGAGAACTTCGGAACGCGGGGCAGCTGTTTCGTGACACAGCCGAAGCGTCTGGTGACCTGCACGGGAGCGCAGTGATTTCAAAAATGATCAGGCTTGTTGCCGACGAGCTCGGAAATCCGAATCTCTCCTTGAAGTGGGTGGCGAAGGATATGCTGTTTATGAATCCTGATTATCTCGGGAAATTATTTAAGCAGGAAACAGGCGAGAAATTTTCCCAATACGTTACGCGAGTGCGTCTTGAGCATGCGATGAAGCAGATGAAATTAAGGCGGGACGTGAGTGTTTCAGAGATCGCGGAAGAAATCGGGTTTGGCGATAATCCAAAGTATTTCAGTCTCGTCTTTAAAAAATATACAGGTCTGACACCGTCAGAATTCAGAAGAAAACAGGGAGGCGCTTCCGCAGGATAGCCATCTCTGTTTTTTTTACTTTCGTCACTGTTTTTTGAGTGTTTCGCCCCATATGAACGCTTTAAAATAAAATGTAAGCACTTACATTAAAGGGGGGATTGGTTTGAAGAAGATTTGTTACGTGCTGTTATCGCTTGTCTGCGTCTTTATTTTCAGCGGATGTTCTGCGGGGGAAGAGGCATCGGGGAAAAAAGAAGACATTACGCTCAGAATCGCATGGTGGGGCGGGCAGCCAAGGCATGATTATACAACGAAGGTGATTGAACTATATGAGAAAAAGAATCCGCACGTCCATATTGATGCGGAATTTGCGAACTGGGATGACTACTGGAAAAAGCTTGCGCCGATGTCTGCCGCCGGCCAGCTTCCCGATGTCATTCAAATGGATACCGCCTATTTGGCACAATACGGCAAGAAAAACCAGCTGGAAGATTTAACGCCGTATACAAAGGATGGAACGATTGATGTCAGTTCAATCGAGGAGAATATGCTGTCGGGCGGAAAAATTGACAATAAGCTCTATGGATTTACGCTAGGTGTCAACGTGCTGTCTGTAATTGCGAATGATGATTTGCTGAAGAAAGCCGGTGTGTCCATCAATCAGGAAAACTGGAAGTGGGAGGATTACGAGAAGCTGGCGTATGATCTTCAGGAAAAAGCCGGCGTCTACGGATCTAACGGAATGCATCCGCCTGATATTTTCTTCCCTTATTATTTGCGCACGAAGGGTGAGCGTTTTTATAAAGAAGACGGCACAGGCCTCGCGTATCAGGATGATCAGCTGTTCGTCGATTATTTTGAACGGCAGCTGAGGCTGGTGAAAGCAAAAACATCCCCAACACCTGATGAAAGCGCACAGATTAAAGGGATGGAGGACGACTTTATCGTCAAAGGCAAATCAGCGATTACGTGGAACTACTCCAATCAATATTTGGGATTTGCCCGGCTGACAGACTCGCCGCTGTCTCTTTATCTGCCGCCGGAGCAAATGAAGGAAAAGGCGCTGACGCTGAAGCCGAGTATGCTGTTTTCGATTCCGAAAAGCTCTGAGCATAAAAAAGAGGCCGCAAAGTTTATCGACTTCTTCGTCAACAATGAAGAAGCAAATATGCTGATCAAAGGCGAGCGGGGTGTACCGGTATCCGACAAGGTAGCGGATGCGATTAAACCGAAGCTGAATGAGAAAGAAGCCAACATCGTGGAATATGTAGAAACAGCATCAAAAAACATCAGTAAAGCCGATCCGCCGGAGCCTGTGGGAAGCGCGGAGGTCATCAAGCTGCTGAAGGATACGTCTGATCAGATTCTGTATCAGAAGATATCGCCGGAAAAAGCCGCCAAAACGTTCCGGAAGCAGGCCAATGAGATATTAGAGAGAAATAATTGACGGGAAATGGGGCTGACGCAATGAAAAAAAGCCGGAGCATGAGAAAAGACAATCTGGCGGGATATGCTTTTATTTCTCCGTTCATTATCGGGTTCCTTTGTTTTACGGTGATTCCGATGGGGGCGTCCCTGTTTCTGTCCTTCACAAGCTATGACTTGTTTACGGCGCCGAAGTGGATCGGGCTCGACAACTACAAGGAAATGTTTACGGGTGACGAAAAGTATTGGCAGTCGTTGAAGGTGACGTTTACGTATGTGCTTGCCGGGGTTCCGCTCCGCCTCGGCTTCGCGCTTTTTATCGCTGTCATTTTAAACAATGCATCAAAAGGAACGGCCATGTACAGAACGCTTTTTTATCTGCCTTCCATCATCGGCGGGAGCGTGGCCGTGGCGATTATGTGGCGCAATATTTTTGGCAATGACGGGGTCATCAATGCACTGCTGTTTTTCGTCGGGATTGATCAAAAAATTCTTTGGTATCAGGACCCGATAAGTGCGCTGTGGACATTGATTCTGCTGTCTGTCTGGCAGTTCGGGTCATCAATGCTGATTTTTCTGGCCGGGCTGAAAAACATTCCGTCTTCGTATTTGGAAGCGGCCAGCGTGGACGGGGCAAATCGGGTGCAGCGTTTCTTTAAGATCACGCTTCCGATTCTTACGCCGATTATTTTCTTCAATCTGGTAATGCAGACGATTTCTGCTTTTATGACGTTTACACCTGCCTATATCATCTCAAAGGGCGAGGGCGGGCCGCTTGACGGGACGCTTTTATATTCGCTCTATTTGTTCCAGCGGGCGTTTAACTATTTTCAAATGGGCTACGCATCGGCGATGGCGTGGGTCATGCTTCTCATTGTCGGGCTGATTACGCTGATTTTGTTTAAAACATCGTCATATTGGGTTCATTACGAGTCAAAGGAGGAATGATGGATGGAGCCGGTCAACCAGCCTGTCAGAGAAGCCCCGGTTTTTGAGAGAAAAAAAGCCGGGCGCGTCAGGCCCAAACGCATACTGTTCCATGTTTTTACGGCATCGCTGGCGGTGTTATTGCTGTACCCGGTCATTTGGCTGTTTGTCAGCTCGTTTAAGGAAAGCTCCAGTATTTTTACAACCTCTCATTCTCTATTTCCCGATCCTTTTATTCTCAGTAACTATGCTGAAGGATGGAAGGGGATTGCGGGACAGCCGTTTCTGACCTTTATTAAAAACTCGGCGATCATTGTCGGGCTGTCCACAATCGGCGCCGTCTTGTCATCGGCTGTTATTGCGTACGGATTTGCGCGCATCCCTTTTAAGGGAAAAGCGTTTTGGTTCGCTTGCATGATGGGGACGTTAATGCTGCCGCATGAAGTTTTGATGATTCCGCAGTATATTATGTTTGCGAAATTAGACTGGCTGAATTCCTTTAAACCAATTGTCGTTCCGCAATTTTTCGGGCATGCGTTTTTTATCTTTCTGATGATCCAGTTTATCCGGACGATTCCCGAGGAGCTGGATGAAGCCGCGCGAATCGACGGCTGCGGGCGCTTTGCCTGCTTTTGGCGGATTATTCTGCCGCTGATTGCCCCGGCGCTTGCGACGTCTGCGATTTTTTCTTTCTATTGGAAGTGGGAGGAGCTGATTCAGCCGCTCTTGTATCTGAATAAGCCGGAGCTTTATCCAGTTTCACTTGCGCTGAAGCTTTTCCTCGATACGGAATCGGCTTCGAACTGGGGTGCGATGTTTGCTATGTCAGCAGTCTCGTTATTGCCTGTGATTCTCGTATTCTTTTTGTTTCAAAAATATATCGTTCAGGGCATCAGTACGACCGGATTAAAATAAAAGGAGTGTTGCAGATGGCACAGCTTATTTTTGATGAAGAAAAGGTGACGTCCGTCATTGACCGGATCGTGAAACGGACATTTCAGATGGATTTTGCGTGGGATTGGCCGGGCGGCGTCGCGTTTTACGGCGTGGCGGAGGCTTATGAAGCGACGGAAAACGAGGAATATATCAATCTGTTAAAAACGTGGGTGGATGAACAGCTGGAGGATGGGCTTCCCCCGCTTTCGATCAACGGGGTATCTATTGGACATACGCTTTTATTTCTCCATAAAATGACGGGTGATCACGTGTATTTGGAAACGGCCGGCGAGATGGCGGAATATGTGCTGCATAAAGCACCGCGCTTCGGCGAGGGCATCCTTCAGCATACGGTGAATTCGGCTGAATATGTGTTTCCTGAGCAGGCATGGGCGGATACGCTGATGATGGCGGGGCTGTTTATGCTGAGAATCGGGCGGGTGATGGAGCGCGAGGATTATTTTGAAGACGGTCTGCGCCAGTTTCACGGACATGAAGACGTGCTTCAGGACCCTGTCACGAATTTGTACTACCACGCCTGGGACAACAAAGCGCAAAATCATCTGTCAGGGATTTATTGGGGCAGGGCGAATGGCTGGGCAGCACTCACGATGGCGAAGGCGCTCCCGCTCATTGAGGTGACGCATCCCTCCTTCATGATCATCGACGGATCGCTCAGAGACCAGCTGAGCGCACTTGTCCGGCTTCAGGATGAATCAGGGTTGTGGCATACCATTTTGGATGATCCGGATTCGTATCTCGAGGTGTCGGCATCGGCGGGCATTGCCTCTGCTCTGCTGTCGAGCGGAAAGCTCTATACAAAATACGTGCAGAAATCGCTTTCCGCCATTTTGGATGCGGTGGAAGAGGACGGCCGGGTCAGCAAGGTATCGGCCGGAACAGCCGTCATGAAAAATGCCGACGGATACAAACAGGTGCCTTACAAACGAATACAAGGATGGGGACAGGGACTTGCGCTGACTTTTCTTGCTGATGTTTTGAGAACGAAAAAACGCGTGTATCAGTAAAGACGGCGGCGGGGGGAAAGGGATGAAAAAAAAGCCTCAACAGAAGGAACGGGTTTCACGCTGGAAGGGAACGTATTTCAAAAGAAACTTTGTCTTCATTTTGCTGATTGCCTGTATTCCCGGATTGCTGACTGGCGGCGCTATCTACTTTCTTTCGATCGACAAGGTAGAGAAAGAGCTGCAGAAATCGCATGAAACACAGGTGGCGCGTGAAGTCAGCCGGATGGATGAGAAGCTTGGAGTGCTCGAGCTGACTCTCACCCAGATGGCATACGATTCTTCGCTGATGAACGGATTGGCCGAGAGGGATTTGGAGAAAGACTTTACGTTCTCCTATCAATTAACGAAAAAACTGTTTCTTTTACGGGACCAGCAGCCGCTGATTGAGCAGGCTTCCATCTTTCTGAACAGCCCCCGGCCTCTTGTGCTGAGCCCCGAATACAGCGCTTTGACAGAACAGGAGGCACTTCGCAAGTATCGCCCGCTGCTTGCCTCAGACAACAGTATTTATTGGAACCGGTCGGGAAATCAGGCGATGCTGATCCAGCTCATTCCGGGCGCGGCGGAGAAACCGTTCGGCGCGATCATGCTGGCGGTTGATCCGAAAGAAATGGAGTCGATCCTGCAAAGCTTGTCCCCTTATCCTGATGGCAGTGCGCTGCTTCTGGATCAAAATCGGAAGGTTCTATTTCATGAGGGAGAAAAAGATTTTCAAAAGGCTTTAATTGAAGAGGTACAAAAACAGCCGGATGAGAAAGGCCATTTTCAGATGGAATGGGACGGCACGGTGTATTCCGTCTCCTTTGGGGATATGAACCGAATGCATCAGAAGTGGACCTTTGTGTCAGCGGCGCCTCTTTCAGCCATTACAGCGCCGATGGTGTTTTTATCAAAAGTGATCATCGTGATGCTTGTCATTTGCATTATCTTAGCGGTGTGCATGACGTGGTATGCATCGAAAAAAATCTATCGTCCCATTCAGCAGTTGCTTGGCTTGTTTACCGGCGGAGAGAAGAAAACATGGCAGGCGTCCGGGCAGGATGAATTCAAGTGGATTGAAAAGAGATGGCATGATTTATCCCTTGAAAGCCGGAAGCTTCAAGAGCAGCTCCTACGGCAGACACCCCACATGAAAAAGAGTTTTTTACAGCACCTCTTGCAGGGCGATTTTTACTATGACAACGAGGAAAGCCTCAGATCGCGGATGGAGGAGGCAGGATGGAGCATCGGAGAAAACGTGTTTCATGTGCTTGATCTTCAGGTGACAGGCCTCCGCTCTGAAAAAAGCATCTTCCGTGAAGGGGATGAACAGCTCGCTGTATTTACACTGACCAATCTGGCCGAGGAGCTTGCGGCAAAACGCTGTTTTCATCCCTCCATACTTGATATCGGCCGGCTTTCCGTCACCGTGCTTGTGATGAAAACAAACAGCTCTGATCTGAAGGAGTATGTAACGGAGCTGGCATGCCAATTTGGTGATGTCACCGGATTAAGCCTGACCGGAACGATGAGCAGGAAGGCGGAGCGTGTCACAGAGATCCCTGCTTTATTTCAAGATGTGAAAAGCGGCAAATCCCGCAGGCAGTTTGCCAACCGGCATCAGGTGATTGATTTGCAGGCAGACTTTCCTCAGGATGAGCAATCCGCCCCTTATTATCCTTTTGAACTGGAAAAACAAATTGTTCAGGCTATCCGGCTGGAAAGAAAACAGGAGGCCGAGGAACTGATTCGTGTATGCATGGAGGAACTGGCGGAAAAGGCGGCTATAGACAGGCATGTGCACTCCGCCCTGATTCAGCTGTTTTCCCGCATTCAGGAGGATATTTTGCATTCCGGGCTCAATCCGAGTGAACTGCTTCAGCATCGGGATCTGCTTCTTGACATTTCAGAACTGCGCGAACCCGGTGAAGCGGCGGCTTGGCTGATGGATGCTGTCGTAACGCCTTATCTTTCCAAGCTTGAGGGCAGAAAAAACCGACAGCAAAAGCAGCTGGCGGAACGTGTCATAGCCATGATTCACGAACAGTATATGGCGGATATTTCACTGGAAAGCTGTGCCGATGCGCTCGGCATGAATTCATATACGTTAAGCAAGGCATTTAAGCAAGTAACCGGCATTAATTTTATTGATTATGTAACCCAAATCAGAATCGAAAAGGCGAAAGAACTGCTGGTGAATACGAATAAAAAAATTCATGACGTGTCAGAAGCAGTCGGCTACCGCCACAATTACTTCAATCGGATTTTTAAAAAACAGGTCGGCATGCCGCCGGGTGTCTTCAGGCAAATGTATCAGGAAACGCCGTGAAAGGAGAGAACATGTGATGGAGAAACCGATTCAAGTGTTTTTAGCGGGGGATTCCACCGTAAGTGACTGCCCGCCTCATGAAGCGCCGATGGCGGGGTGGGGGCAGGTATTCGGGCAATTGTTTTCTGAAGATGTGAAGGTGCACAATCACGCCAAAGGAGGAGCGAGCACCAATTCTTTTGTGGAGGAAGGAAGGCTTCAGTCGATTGCTGAGCGTATCACGCAAGGCGATTATTTGTTTATTCAATTCGGCCACAATGACCAGAAACCGCGCGGGACGAAGCCGTACTCCACGTTTCAGCAATTTCTCACCCTGTTTGCAGATACGGCACGCGAAAAGGGAGCGCATCCTGTGTTTATCACATCAGTGCAGCGCCGACGCTTCGATGAAAACGGGCGGATTGAGCATACGCTCGGCGAGTACCCTGATGCGATGAAAGCACTGGCGAAGGAGCTTGATGTGCCCGTGATTGATCTGCTGGCAAAAACAAAGGAGCTCTATGAAGCATACGGACCGGAGGAGTCGAAGCGATTGTTCGTTTGGTTTCAGCCGAATGAACATCCGAATTATCCGGACGGCATTGAGGACAATACGCATTTTTCGGAAGAAGGGGCAATGGAGGTTGCGAAGCTTGTGGCAGAAGGCATTGAAGAGCTCGGCCTTCCCCTGAAGGACCACCTTGTGAGCCGGGAGGGAAAAGAATATGTATAAGGAAGGCGCGTGCCTGTACCGCAATCCGCTCCGGTCAGCAAGCGATGTGAAGGACTGGCGGATGGAGGGAGGCGGACAGATCTCATTTGACGATCACCGCTTGCACCTGTCGCATGTTCAAGATGAAGCACACTTTGTCTTTTGGTGCCCCGAAACCTTTCCGGACGGCGTCATTGTGACGTGGGACTTCTCTCCGATTGAGCAGCCGGGACTGTGTATGCTGTTTTTTTCCGCTGCGGGGATTGGAGGCGAGGATTTGTTTGATCCGAGTCTTAAGAAAAGAACGGGAAAATACCCCGAATATCATTCGGGGGACATCAACGCGCTCCATCTGTCGTATTTCCGCAGAAAATACGCGGAGGAAAGAGCATTCCGCACTTGTAATTTAAGAAAAAGCCGCGGTTTCCACCTCGCCGCGATGGGAGCCGATCCGCTGCCTTCTCCAGACGACGCTGATTCTCCGTATCATATGAAGCTCATCAAAGACAAAGGTTATGTGCACTTTTCAATCAATGATCTGCCCATTCTTGAGTGGATGGACGACGGCAGTACGTATGGGCCTGTGTTAACGAAAGGGAAAATCGGATTCCGGCAGATGGCGCCCATGAAAGCGGCTTATCAAGATTTTGCTGTGCATCAAGCGGTGAGAAGATGAAGACGACGGTAACGGATGCGCTCTATGCGGGCTGCGAAGCGGTGGTGAAAATTGCGTGGCTCAACGGGCTGTGGCTGTTGTTTACGCTTTTGGGCGGCGTTCTTTTCGGCTGGGCGCCGAGCACAGCCGCGATGTGTGCCGTCATTCGGAAATGGCTGATGGGGCAGAAGGATGTCCCGGTGTTTCCGTTATTCCTCGCTATCTACAAAAAAGAGTTTCTCAAGGTCAATGCGATCGGATTGGCGTTTGTTGCTCTTTTGCTCATATTGTCCGCGAATTATCATTATTTTTCAGCCAGTACGGATTGGCTGTCCTTTACCGTGACGAGCTGCACGCTGCTTGCGGGTCTTTTGTATATCGTCGCATTGATGTATGTGTTTCCCCTTTATGTGCACTACCAGCTCCCGCTTCGCAAATATATTCCTCAAGCGCTGCTGTTTGGCGCCATGCGGCCGCTGACGACCGGCTGTATGCTGATCGGGTGCGGATTTGTCCTTTATTTGCTGTATACGCTCCCAGGCCTGATTCCATTTTACGGCCCATGTTTATTTGGGCTTGTGTCGATGTTTTTTGCTTTCAGAGGGTTTCAAAAGACAGAGGTCCAACACCGCCAAGCCGGGTAACAAAAAAATGACAATCGCGCAAAAAAGTGCAGTGTCCGAAAAAGGCAGATGCAAAAAAGTGAAATTGAAGACAGCTCCCGCAACGCATAAAATCCAATTTAAGTAAGC
The DNA here is from genome assembly GCF_020223595.1 of Bacillus sp. TSO22. NCBI lineage: Bacteria > Bacillati > Bacillota > Bacilli > Caryophanales > Bacillaceae > Bacillus > Bacillus sp. TSO22. Next base: position 174,418 of record NZ_JAHAWO010000013.1, on the reverse strand, counting down.
GCTTACAGATAAATGAGAAGGAGCTGTCTGATGATTACACGAAGGAAACTCATATGTACCGCTGTTACGTTGCTGGTCTTGTTGATGATGGGAGCCTCTGTATGTCCTGTGAAAGCTGAAGGGGCAGCGCGGCAGATGGAAGCGCTGAACCGGGGGCTTGTGGCAGTCAAGACGGACGGCGGCATTTTTGTCAGCTGGCGGTTTCTTGGCACTGAAAACGCATCTGTTTCGTTCAATGTGTACAGAGACGGGCAAAAGCTGAATGCTGTGCCTGTCAAAACCACGAACTATGTGGATAAAAACGGATCGGCGGGCTCTGCGTATACGGTTCGGGCTATCGTAAACGGAACCGAACAGGCGGCTTCTGAAAAAGCCTCCGTATGGGCGCAGCCGTATCATTCTGTCCGGCTGGATAAACCGGCTGGCGGCACGACGCCAAAGGGTGAAGCTTACACCTACAGCGCCAATGACGCAAGTGTTGGCGATGTGGATGGAGACGGGCAATACGAGCTGATCCTGAAATGGGACCCGTCTAATTCAAAGGACAATTCACAGGATGGCTATACGGGTGACGTGCTGATTGACGCGTATAAACTGGACGGAACGAAATTATGGCGGATCAATCTCGGCAAAAACATCAGAGCGGGAGCGCACTACACCCAGTTTATGGTGTATGACCTTGATGGTGACGGAAAAGCGGAAGTGGCGATGAAAACGGCAGACGGGACAAAAGACGGCACGGGCAAAGTGATTGGAAATGCCAATGCTGATTACAGAAATGAACAGGGGCGTGTGCTTTCAGGCCCTGAATATCTCACTGTGTTTCAAGGTGCAACCGGGAAAGAGCTTGTCACCGCAAACTTTGAACCGGCGCGCGGCAATGTGTCGGATTGGGGAGACAGCTACGGCAACCGTGTTGATCGTTTTCTCGCCGGCATTGCCTACCTCGACGGACAGCGGCCGAGCTTGATCATGACTAGAGGGTATTATGCCAAAACCATGCTTGTCGCCTATAACTTCAGAGACGGAAAGCTGTCAAAGCTTTGGACGCTTGATTCTTCGAAGTCGGGAAATGAAGCGTTTGCCGGACAGGGGAATCACAACCTGAGCATCGCGGATGTTGACGGAGACGGTAAAGATGAGATCATTTTTGGCTCAATGGCTGTTGATCATGATGGCAAAGGCATGTACTCGACTGGCTTAGGCCACGGGGATGCCCTCCATACCGGGGATCTTGATCCGAGCCGGCCTGGTCTTGAGGTGTTTCAGGTGCATGAGGACAAAAACGCAAAATACGGCTTATCCTTCCGTGATGCGGCAACCGGAAAAATCCTTTGGGGCGTTTATGCCGGCAAGGATGTAGGCCGGGGGATGGCTGCTGATATTGACCCGCGTTACCCGGGACAGGAAGTATGGGCAAACGGTTCTCTTTACTCAGCGAAAGGAGTCAAAATCGGAAGCAGCGTTCCATCCTCGACCAACTTCGGCATCTGGTGGGACGGCGACTTGCTGCGGGAACAGCTGGACAGCAACCGAATCGATAAGTGGGATTATCAAAACGGCGTATCGAAAAATGTGCTGACTGCGTCAGGCGCGGCCGCCAACAACGGCACAAAAGCAACACCGGCACTTCAGGCTGATCTGCTCGGTGACTGGCGTGAGGAAGTTGTGTGGCGAACGGAGGACAGCAGTGCGCTCCGCATTTACACCACGACCATTCCGACTGAGCACAGGCTGTACACGCTGATGCACGATCCTGTGTACCGGCTTGGCATCGCCTGGCAAAATGTCGCGTATAATCAGCCGCCGCACACAAGCTTCTTTTTAGGGGACGGCATGGCGGAACAGCCAAAACCGAATATGTATACGCCTTAACAGAAAGGGGGGGAGGAACGGGCTGTGCGCAGCCCGTTCCCATCAAATGAAACCAAAAAAGAGGCAGATGGAATACTTGACCAGAGGCTTAATTGCGGTCAAGACAGAGCAGGGTGTGTTTGTCAGCTGGCGTTTTCTCGGAACGGATCATGAGACGACGGCTTTTCACCTTTATCGGGACGGAAAGCGGATCACCCGCGAGCCGATCGCGGACAGCACCAATTTTCTTGATCAAAACGGGACGGCGGACTCTGTTTATCAGGTGGCGGCCGTCAATAAAGGACGGGAAGAAAAGCTTTCCAAAGAAGCTCCCGTCTGGCGGGAAAATGTCCTAGAGGTTCCGCTTAACAAACCGGAAGGCGGTGTGACGCCGGATGGAAAGCCGTACACCTACAGCGCCAATGATGCCAGTGTCGGGGATGTGGACGGGGATGGAGAATATGAAATCATCCTGAAGTGGGACCCGTCCAATTCCAAAGACAACGCCCATGACGGATATACCGGGGAGGTTCTCATAGATGCCTATAAACTGGACGGCACCTTTTTGTGGCGCATTAACCTCGGCAGAAACATCAGAGCGGGCGCGCATTATACCCAGTTTATGGTTTATGACCTGGACGGTGACGGAAAAGCAGAAATCGCCATGAAAACAGCCGACGGCACAATCGACGGGAAAGGACACATCATCGGCGATGAGCATGCCGATTTTAGAAATGAACAGGGCAGAATCCTGTCCGGTCCGGAATATTTGACGGTGTTTAAAGGAGAAACCGGTGAAGCGCTCACGACCGTGGAATATGAACCGCCCCGCGGCAAGCTGGAGGACTGGGGAGACCGCTACGGAAACCGCATGGACCGTTTTCTCGCCGGAATCGCTTATTTGGATGGGGAACGGCCGAGCCTCGTGATGGCGCGCGGCTACTATACGAGAGCGGTGCTCGTGGCATACGATTTCAGAAACGGGAGGCTTAAAAAGCGCTGGCTATTTGATTCCAATCAGCCGGGTAATGAAGCGTACGCAGGGCAGGGCAACCACAGCTTGAGCGTGGCGGATGTTGACGGCGACGGGAAGGATGAAATCATTTACGGCGCCATGGCGGTCGATCATGACGGTACCGGCCTGTACACAACGGGACTCGGGCACGGAGATGCGATGCATGTAGGGGATCTGGATCCGTCCCGAAAAGGGCTTGAAGTGTTTCAGGTGCATGAGGATGCCACAAAGCCGTACGGACTGTCACTGCGAGATGCCGGAACCGGCGAGATATTATGGGGCGTCCATGCCGGGACAGATGTCGGCAGAGGCATGGCGGCTCATATCGATCCAAACTACAAAGGGTCGCTTGTCTGGGGAATTGATCCGCCGGGCAATGACGGAATGTCATACGGCCTTTTTACGAGCAAAGGAGAAAAAATCAGCGACAAAGCGCCTGCCTCAGCCAATTTCGCCATCTGGTGGGACGGCGACTTGGTCAGGGAGCTGCTCGATCATGACTGGGACGGAACAATCGGCAGGCCAAAGATTGAAAAGTGGGATGCCGAAAATCGCTGTCTAAAGACGATTCTTCAGCCGGACGGCGTGCTGTCCAACAACGGCACGAAAGGAAACCCTGTTCTTCAGGCCAATCTGTTCGGAGACTGGCGGGAAGAAGTGATATGGAGAACGGAAGACAGCAGCGCGCTTCGCATCTATACAACGACACATCTCACCCGCCACCGCTTTTACACGCTGATGCACGACCCGGTTTACAGGCTTGGCATTGCCTGGCAGAACACCGCCTACAACCAGCCGCCGCACACAGGTTTTTATCTTGGAACGGGAATGAAAAAACCGCCGAAGCCCGCTCTGTACATAGCGGGCGGCAAAGCGGAGGCGCTACTATAGGAGGAACGTATGGTATACAAAGCAAAAGCTGATCGCTTTGAAAGAATGGCTTATCAAAGGGCAGGACGAACAATGTTCAGGCGTTGCACGCACCGGTTTTTTCAAGGGGAGAGCTGTCCTTGATTGAAGCCGTATTAAACGAAAAAAACGAGGGGGAATAAGAAGTGGCAAATCATATTTATCTTGCTGGCGATTCGACTGTTCAAACGTATGGAGACAGCACAAATCAAGGGGGCTGGGGACAGTTTCTCGGCTCACATCTGCCGGAGTATATTCAAGTGATTAACAGGGCGATCGGGGGAAGAAGCTCGAAAACATTTGTGGAAGAGGGCAGGCTTCAGGCGATTCTTGATGTGATCGAGCCGGATGACTGGCTGTTTGTGCAGATGGGTCATAATGACGCGTCGAAAAATAAGCCGGAGCGCTACACCGAGCCTTATACCACCTATAAACAATATTTAAAGCAGTATATCGCAGGTGCGCGAGAAAAAGGCGCCCATCCGCTTCTCATTACCCCCGTAGCCCGCTTTCATTATGAAAACGGCGTGTTTTTGAACGACTTTCCTGATTATTGCATTGCCATGAAGCAAACGGCTGATGAGGAGAATGTCCAGCTCATTGATCTGATGGAGAAAAGCCTCGCTTTCTTTACCGAAAAGGGAGAGGGAAAAGTGTATACCTATTTTATGGTTTCAGAAGGAATTAACGATTACACGCACTTTACAAAAAAGGGCGCAAATGAAATGGCGAAACTTGTGGCAAAAGGCATAAAGGAGCTCGGCCTGCCATTGACAGAATCGATCATCAAAGAAGGGTGAAAAATGTGAGGAGAAAACTATATCACGGCGCTTGTTATTATCCCGAATTATGGGATGAAGAGACGATTCAGCAGGACATTGACATGATGCGTGAAGTTGGCGTGAATGTTGTGCGGATCGGTGAATTTGCCTGGTCCGTCATGGAACCGGAAGAAGGAAAAATTGACGTCAGTTTTTTCAAAGAGATCATCACCCGTCTGTATGATAACGGCATCGAAACGATCATGTGCACGCCGACGCCAACACCGCCGATTTGGCTGTCGCACGGCCGGCCGGAACGCATGCATGTCAATGAAAAAAGAGAGGTCATGGGGCATGGCTCCCGTCAGCATGCTTGTACGAACAACCCGTATTTCCGAAAAAAAGCCGCCATCATCACCACAAGCATCGCCAAGGAGCTTGGCCAGCTCCCGGCACTGATCGGCTGGCAACTCGACAATGAGTTTAAATGCCATGTTGCTGAATGCATGTGTGAGACGTGCTTGCGCCTATGGCATGACTGGCTCAAAAATCGCTACGGTGTGATTGAGCGGTTAAACGAAGCATGGGGAACCGATGTGTGGAGCGAAACCTACCAGACATTTGAGCAGGTGCCGCAGCCGGGGCCAGCACCGTTTCTGCATCACGCCTCACTAAGCACAATGTATCAGCTGTTTTCGATGGAGATGATCGCTTTATTTGCCGATGAACAAGCCAAAATCATCCGCTGCTATTCGGATGCGCCGATCACGCATAACGGCTCTGTCATGTTCAGTGTGGACAATGAGCGGATGTTTCGGAATCTCGATTTTGCCTCCTATGATACGTACGCTTCTCAGGAAAACGCCTCTGCCTTCTTATTGAACTGTGATTTATGGAGAAATTTGAAACAAGGTCGCCCGTTTTGGATATTGGAAACGAGTCCGTCATATGCTGCCTCGCTCGTAAGCTCCGCTTTCCCGCACGCCGACGGGTATTTGCAGGCTGAAGCCGTATCCTCCTACGCCTTAGGAAGCGAGGGCTTTTGCTATTGGCTGTGGCGCCAGCAGCGTTCAGGCAGTGAGATTTCACACGGTTCTGTTCTGAGTGCCTGGGGCGAGCCCACCGTCGGCTACCGAAATGTGCTGGCGGTCGAGCGGGCAAGAAAGGAAATCGAACCGGTCATTCTATCGACTGAACCTGTTCAAGCCGAGGCGGCGATGACTTACTCCGACAGAGCAAAAGCATTTATCAAAACTGAGCCTCACCGGGGACTCCAGCACCGTTCGCTAGTGACGCACTTTTATGAGCGCATTCTTAACACGGGGATTCACCGTGACCTCATTCCGGAAGGCGTTCCGCTGGACGGCTACCGCTTGCTGTTTACGCCATTTGTGCCGTATCTGTCTGCTGAATTTATCAACAAAGCTTCGGCATTCGCTGAAGCGGGCGGCATCTGGATCGCCGGGCCGCTGACTGGAGGGCGTACAAGCGAACATACCATTCACACCGATTGCGGACTTGGAGAACTTGAGAAAACAGCCGGGATCAAAACGCTGTTTACCTTTCCAATGAACGAGGACGTGAATACAGGAAAAGCGTTTGGCATCACGGCGCCGCTCGGGCTGTGGAGCGCGGTGTTTGATACAAAGAACGGAAACACCCTCGGCACGGTTGAATCAGGACCGGGAGCAGGCCATGCTTTTCTGACAGAACAGAAGCACGGCAAAGGGAAAATCGTCATGCTCGGCTCGCTTCCATCCGGGAAAGAAGGGGATGCAATGCTGGAAGCGCTCGTCAGGCATTACGCGGCTGAAGCAGCCATTTCTGTCCGGTCGGATGTTACACCCGGCACGATCGTTGCCCCGCGCAAAGGTGATAACGGCCTTGTGTGGATCATCATCAATATGGATGGAAAAGGCGGAAGCGTGACACTGCCGGAAGCGGGAACGGATCTGTTGACAAACTGTTCGGTGAAAGCGGGGAGGCTGGCGGTCGGACCGCATGAATACCGTGTGATTCAGTTTGACAAATCGTAGCTGATTCTTTGCATCGAATCAGCTTTTTTCTATGGAGGGAGAGGACCTATGAAAAAGATCAAATGGTTATCAGAACAGCCAAAGGTGACAAGCGGTGTAACGTGGGGCGTGCCATGGAAAAAAGGAGAATTGAAAAAAGGAGATCCACTGGCGCTTGTAAATGAAAATGCGGTAAGCCGATATGTGCAAAGCGAACCGTCGGCCTATTGGCCGGACGGGAGCATCAAGTGGACGAAGCACGCGGCGGTGTTCAGCGGACAGGCAAACCAAAGCTTTACAGTGCAAAAAGGAGAAGCCCCGCAGCCAACAGAATCGCTCAGCATCAATGAGTCAGAGCATCACATCCAAGTCGATACAGGAATGCTCATCTGTACCATCCATAAAACAGGCTCCGACTTCATTCAATCATTGCAGATCAACGGAAAGCCGATCGCCGCAGGCGGGAGGCTCGTTGCCATAAGAGAAACGAGAAAAGAGACGGCGGCGGAAACGGCTCTTTTTCATGAAACGTCTGTCAGTCTCATCAAACGTGCGGCAATTGAGAAGAGCGGCCCTATCAAAGCGGTGGTCAAGATAGAGGGCGTGCATATTCTCCAAAAAACAAATGAGGAGTGGCTGCCGTTTGTCATCCGATTGACGTTTTATGCCGGACTGTCTGAAATCGGCATCGTACACACGCAGCTGATTGACAGGAATGGGAAACAAGATTTCATTAAGGGGCTCGGCATAGTGTTTGACCTTTTTCTGGAAGGGGAGCCGTACAACCGACATTTCCGTTTTGCGGGAGACAAAGGGATGTACAAAGAACCCGCCCAGCTATTTGGCACACGTAAATTTAGTGAACGGTATCCGCTTTATCAAAAACAAATCAATGGCGAAATACTGTCTCCAAGTGAAGAGCACAAGGAATGGTTTGCGCACGGCACACAGAATGCGATTTGGAACGATGTCAAGCTTGTTCAGGATTCCAGCGATCATTACAGCCTGTCAAAACGGACCGGAAAAGATTATGCGTGGGTCGGCATGCTGCATGGCAGCCGGGCGAAGGGGCTCTGCTATGCGGGCGGCGAAAATGGCGGCATAGCACTTGGTCTGCGGTATTTTTTTGAGAAATATCCGTCAGCGCTGGAAATTACAGGTCTTGCCGGCAGCCATCCCAAAATGACTGTCTGGCTTTGGCCCCCGGATGGAGAGACAATGGATTTGCGGCATTATACAGGAAACACCTATGTGGTCAGCGCGTATGAGGGCTTTGATGAAATGCGCTCTGACCCGACCGGTATTGCCAATACAAATGAAATCAGCCTGTCGTGCTTTTCTCGCACACCGTCTGACGATGTCCTCAATACGCTCGCTGACAAATGGCAGGCGCCTCCGCTGCTTGTATGCGAGCCAGACGTCTATTACGAATCAAAGGCGCTGGGGGTTTGGAGTGTCATTGACACATCCCATCCGATTAAAAAAGAACTGGAAGAACAGCTTGACGCCGCCTTTCTATTTTACAAAAAGGAAGTAGAGCAGCGCAGATGGTACGGGTTTTGGCATTATGGCGACGTCATGCATACGTATGACCCGATCCGGCATATGTGGCGGTATGATCTCGGCGGGTACGCATGGCAAAATAATGAGCTCGTTCCGACCTTATGGCTGTGGCAGGCGTTTTTCCGCTCTGGCAGAGAGGATATCTTCCGCATGGCAGAAGCCATGACCCGCCACACGAGCGAAACGGATAGCTTTCATCTCGGGGAATACGCAGGGCTTGGCTCACGGCATAATGTTGTGCACTGGGGATGCGGCTGCAAGGAAGCAAGGATCAGCATGGCTGGGCTTTATAAATTTTATTATTATCTGACGGGAGATGAGCGGACGGGAGATCTTTTGACAGAAGTGAAGGACGCCGATTACGCCCTCGTCAAAACCGATCCGATGCGTGCTTTTTACGAAAAAGGCAAGCACCCGACCCACGCGAGAACAGGACCGGACTGGGCGGCGTTTTGCTCGAACTGGCTGACTGAATGGGAGCGTACCGGAAATCCAGATTATCTCAAGAAAATCCAAACGGGTATCAGCTGCCTGAAGCGGCTGCCGCTCCGCTTATTATCCGGCCCGACATTTGAATATGATCCGGCGACCTCGATGCTTCATCACATGGGAGACGGCATAGCTGGCGGATATCATATGATCATTGCCTTCGGCGCGCCGCAAGTGTGGATGGAGCTGGCTGAGCTTCTTCATGACCGGGAATGGGAGGAAATGCTGAGTGAATTCGGCGAATTTTACACACTCAGTGATGAAGAAAAACGGAAAAAAAGCGGAGGCGCGCTTCATGACAGGCATTTTCACTGGCCGATGTTTGCCGCTGCCATGACTGCCTACGCCGCAAGAAACAAACAAGATTCTCATCTCGCTGCCAAAGCGTGGAATCTTTTGCTTGATGATAAGCTGAGCCATACGCCGCTTCCGATCAAACCGGAGCGCATCGAAACATGGACGGAGCTGGCTGAGCTCCCTTGGGTGACAACGAACACCGTCTCTCAATGGTGTTTGAACGTCATAGTAGCGCTGGAACTGATCGGGGATTCCCTTCCGGCAAAAAAAGATACATCCGGCAAAAAAGGATAACAGCCGCAATTTCATAGGAGAAATGGTGCAAAAAATGAAGATTGCAAGAATTTATGTAAGCGCTTTATATTTGGAGGGGCAAAGGGGAAATGCAAAATGAAAAAAAGGGGGACCTACGCATCATGAAAAATGGAATGCGAAAAAAATGGCTGGCCTTGCCGCTCGCTGCCATGATGATCGCCGGATGCAGCAATTCGGAATCATCCAGTTCAGCAGGCGGTTCGAAAGACACGATCAAAATTATGGCGCCGCTCTTATCGCCGGAAAGCCCGAGTGAAAAGAGCCCTTCATTAAAAGCGCTCGAAAAATATACAGGCAAAGATATTAAGGTGACATGGGTGCCTGATTCATCCTACAACGACAAATTTAACATCGTTATGGCTTCCGGAGAGATGCCTCATGCCATTGTGATTAAAGATAAATCAGCGGGCTTTATCAAGTCCGTCAAAGCGGGGGCATTTTGGGAGCTGTCTCCTTATTTAAAAGACTACAAGAATATAAGCCAGGCAGATGAAAAGATTTTGAAGAACAGCTCGGTGAACGGCGAGGTGTACGGAATCTACAGAACGAGGGACCTGATCAGAGCGTGTATGATCATCAGAACCGACTGGCTTAAAAACGTCGGTCTGGATATGCCGGAAACGATTGATGATTTTTATGAAGTGCTGAAAGCCTTTAAGGAAAAAGATCCTGACGGAAACGGAAAGGATGATACGTACGGCATGGTCGTGCCGAAATGGATGGGGCTCGGCAACGGAAGCCCGTGGGATGTTCTGCAAATCTGGTTCGGCGCTCCGAACCGCTACGGCGTTGAAAACGGAAAGCTGGTTCCTGATTTTACAACGAAGGAATACATGGAGGCGCTCACTTTTTTTAAAAAGCTTTATGATGAAGGCTTAATCAATAAGGACTTTGCGGTCATGGATTCAGCGAAGTGGAACGATCCGGTTGTGAAAGGAAAAGCGGGTGTCATCGTTGATACAGGCTCCAGAGCGTCTCAAATCCAAAGCGCGATGGAGGAGGCGGATGAGTCGAACAAGGATATCATTGATATCGTCGGCTCGCTTGAGGGACCGAATGGCAAGCGCACCTTCCCGACATCCGGTTATTCAGGCATGATCGCGATACCAAAATCAAGCGTCAAAACCGAAAAAGAGCTGAAAGAGGTGCTGTCCTTCCTCGATAAGATGAATGATAAGGAAGCGCAGATTCTCACGAACAACGGCGTGGAGGGCCGCAATTACGAGCTCAAGGACGGCGTATTCACCTCACTTGAAAAAAACAACAAATCACTCCTCTATGAGCATGAAGGCTTGGCGCAGTTCAGCATGTCGATTCCGAAAAGCGAGTATTACATCGAAGACCAGAAAACAAAGCTCTTCCAGCATCGCAAGGACATCATAACCGAAGGAGAAAAAATAGCCGTCTTTAACCCGGCTGAGTCGCTTGTATCTGATGTGTATACCCAAAAAGGAGCCCAGCTTGACAACATCATTCTCGACGCGAGAACACAATTTATCATTGGAGAAATTGATGAAAAAGGGTTCGAGGATGCGGTGGAGCTTTGGAAAAACAGCGGCGGCAATGAACTGATGAAGGACTTGAACAAATTGTATCAATCGTCAAAATAAACCGATGCGCCTGCCGTTCGGCGGGCGCGCCGGTACCACGAAAGGAGAACAGATATGGAAACAGTGCCGAAGAAGGGAGATTCACCTGTTCTCACTGCTGGAAAAGGCATCAGCTGGATGGCTGCGCTCAAACGGGACAAATGGCTTTATCTTCTTCTTATTCCCGGTCTACTTTATTTTTTGATATTCAAATACTTGCCGATGTGGGGCGTGCTAATTGCATTTAAGGATTATTCTCCATATCTCGGCTTCTGGAAAAGCGAATGGGTTGGCTTTGATTATTTCAAAGACTTTTTTATGAATCCGGATTTTTTTCGGCTGCTGCGCAACACGCTTATGCTGGCGAGCCTGGATCTTTTGTTTGCCTTTCCTGCACCGCTCATTTTGGCCTTGCTTTTGAATGAGCTGAGAAAGGCCGTGTATAAAAGATGCATCCAAACCTTTATTTACGTGCCCCATTTTGTGTCATGGACAATCGTGGTCAGCATCACCTTTGTTTTCTTTACTGTTGATACCGGTGTGATCAACAAAATGGTCATGAGCTTGACAGGTGAGCAGATTTCCTTCTTATCAGACGCGGACTGGTTCCGGCCGATGATCGTGATGCAAAGCATCTGGAAGGAGACAGGCTGGGGAACGATTTTATTTCTGGCCGCGCTGGCGACGGTTGATCAGGAGCAGTATGAAGCCGCCATTATGGACGGAGCGGGCCGGTTCAGGAGAATGTGGCATATTACGCTGCCGGCAATCAGAAGCACCATTATCGTTTTGTTGATTTTAAGAATCGGCAGCTTTTTGAATCTCGGCTTTGAACAGGTGTATTTGATGACGAACTCGCTCAACCGCAGTGTGGCCGACATTTTTGACACGTACGTGTACATGATGGGGATTACCCAAGGCGCGTACAGCTACAGTACAGCAGTCGGTTTGTTTAAATCGGTTGTCGGGATTATCTTGATTTTCGGCGCCAATTACATTGCGAAAAAGTTTGATCAGGAAGGATTGTTTTAGAGGAGGGAGAGGTATGGCTGAAGTTCACACGATGCACAACACAAAAGCCGGACGGGTGTTTGATGTCTGCAACATTCTGTTTCTCGGCGGTGTCGGCGCGATTACCATTTTGCCGTTTTTGTATATTATCGCGGGTTCCTTTGCGACAGAAGCGGAGCTCGCCCAGCGCAGCTTCTTTATTTTCCCGAAAACCTTTACACTCGATGCTTATAAGTATGTGTTTTCGACACCGACGTTCATCCGAAGCATGGGCGTATCCATCTTCATCACCGTGGTGGGGACGGCTGTGCAGCTGTTTTTCACCTTCACGATGGCGTATCCGCTGGCGAAGCGGCATGTGAAGGGGCGGAATCTGCTGTTGAACCTGGTGATTTTCTCCATGCTGTTTTCCGGCGGCATGATTCCGACGTACCTTGTCGTGAAATCACTTGGCCTATTGGATACGTATTGGGCATTGATTCTGCCGATGGCGATCAATCCGTTCAATCTTATTATTATCAAAAACTTCTTTCAGCAGCTGCCGCGTGAGCTGGAGGAATCGGCAAAAATTGATGGCTGTTCCGAAATCGGCGTTTTCTGGCGAATCGCCCTGCCGCTGTCAAAGCCGGTTATTGCGACTTTTGCGCTGTTTTATGCGGTCGGGATTTGGAATGATTTCTTCCACGCCCTCTTATATATCAATGACAGTGCAAAATGGCCGCTGCAAATGGTGCTTCGCCAAGTCACAATCTTATCGGATTTAACGGCGACCAATGGCGATACGATGCAAAATACCGTTCCGCCTGAGCAGGGGATTAAACTCGCCGTCATTGTGATTGCGACGCTTCCGATTTTGGCGGTCTATCCCTTCTTACAAAAACACTTTGCGAAAGGAATGCTGATCGGTTCGGTGAAAGGCTGAGAAAGGGAGTGTTTCATATCAGTACGTTAAATCAGATTAAAATCGCCTATATCGGCGGGGGATCTCAAGGCTGGGCCAGAAGCCTGATGAGTGATCTGTCGATTGATGAACGGATGTCAGGCACGGTGGCGCTCTATGATCTTGATTTTGAAGCGGCTCAAAAAAATGAAGTGATCGGCAATTACAGCGGAGACGGCAGATGGAGGTACGAAGCAGTTTCTACTTTGAAAAGGGCGTTATCAGGCGCGGATATCGTCATTATTTCTATTTTGCCGGGTTCACTGGATGACATGGAAATCGATGTCCACTTGCCTGAGCGCTGCGGCATTTATCAATCTGTGGGTGATACTGTCGGGCCGGGCGGGATCATCAGAGGTTTAAGAGCGGCCCCGATGTTTGCGGAAATTGCCCGGGCAATAAGAGACTACGCACCGGAATCATGGGTCATTAATTATACAAATCCGATGTCTGTCTGTACAAGAGTGCTGTATAAAGTCTTTCCCGGCATCAAAGCCATTGGCTGCTGCCACGAGGTATTCGGCACGCAAAAGCTGCTGGCGGAAATGGTCACGGAAAGGCTCGGAGTAGAGGTGCTGCGGCGCGAAGATATCCGCGTCAATGTACTCGGCATTAACCATTTCACATGGATCACGGAAGCCTCTTACCGCCATATTGACCTGCTGCCTATATTCCATGAATTCAGCGCGCATTATGGAGAATCAGGGTATGAGCTGCAGGGGGAAAGCTGGAGGGATAGCGTCTTTCGTTCGGCACACCGTGTCGCGTTTGATTTATTTGAAACGTATGGCGCCATCCCCGCTGCAGGTGACAGGCACCTGGCAGAATTTCTTCACGGTCCTTACCTCAAACAGCCTGAGGCTTGGAAATTTCATCTCACATCTGTATCATTCAGAAAACAAGACAGAGATGAGAAACGAAAAGAAACAGAACGATTGATCGTACAAAAACGGGGCGCTGCCGGGAAAGCCTCGGGAGAAGAAGGCGTGAACATCATAGCGGCTCTTCTCGGATTGGGTGAATTCGTCACGAATGTAAATGTGCCGAATCAAGGCCAAGTTTCGAATCTTCCTTTACAAGCGATTGTCGAAACGAATGCATTGATTACCCGCAACAGCGTCCACCCGATTTTCTCTGGAGCGCTGCCGAAAGGTGTGGAAATGCTGGCGGCTAGGCACGTATCCAATCAGGAGGCAGTGGCGGTAGCCGGTTTAACAAAGGATCGCGCTCTCGCATTTCAGGCGTTTCTCAATGATCCGCTTGTCACAATTGACCGCAGTGATGCAGAGCGGCTTTTTCATGACATGCTGGCAATGCACCAAATGATGTGAAAACGGCAGCCGGCGACGGGCTGCTTTTTTTATCGAAATGTGCAGTTCCGGTTTAGAAATAGTGCAGTTGACCATAATGGTAGTAGCTTTTAAGAAGTAGGTGCTATCAACGTGGGAGATTATCTAAATGTAGCAATAGAATTAGTTTGCGGTCTCGGTATTTTATTTGTCATTTTGAAGTTTCTTGGGAAAACCCAATTCTCTCAACTTACTCCGTTTGACTTTATTTCTGCTTTAATTTTAGGGGAACTGGTTGGAAATGCCGTCTATGATCATGAAATCAAGATTAAAGAAATTATTTTTGCTTCGCTTCTATGGGGCTTGCTTATCTTTTTAATTGAATTGATTACACAAAAGCTAAAAGGATCCAGAAAGTTTCTGGAGGGCGAACCAAATATTGTGATCCATAAAGGAAAGCTGAAATACAAGATGCTGAAGGAAAACAAGCTCGATATTAATCAGCTGCAAAGCCTCCTGAGACAAAAAGGCTGCTTTTCGATTCAGGAAGTGGAATATGCGATTTTGGAAACAAACGGGATGATCAGTGTGCTCCCGAAAGCCGATTTTGATAAACCGACCAGAAAAGATATGAACCTTCCGCCTAAGGATGTGTCTTTGCCGGCTACATTAATACTGGATGGGGAGATTGTGTTTGACAACCTGACGGAAGCAGGCGTGGATGAACAATGGCTGAAACAATCGCTGCAAAAGCATGGAGTTGAAAGGGTTGAGGACGTCTTATATGCGGAGTGGCACGCCAACCAGCCTCTTTATCTCATCACATACGAAGAAAGCAGTTCATCATGACCGCAAAAAAGAGCTTGCAGCTGGTGCAAGCTCTTTTTGTTATTCGTGAGTCCCTTGTTTAACAGCTCTTACATGATACATGCTCACTTCAGTGCTGATCAGATAGTCAGGCTTTGGTTTGCCTTTGTTTGCTTTATGGCCGGCGATATGCGCATCGCTCTTTTCCCATTGCTTCCAGTGATCCTCAGATTCCCAGCGAATCATGACAACAACTTCCTCATCACCGCGGCGGACGTTTTTCTCAAGCACTGTCACATCAATTAAACCTTCTTGTTTTTCAATGATTCCTTCAGCGCTGAAACGTTCTATGACTTTATCTGCATGGCCTTCTTTTACCGTCATTTTTCTCAATTGAACAAACATCGTCTCTCTCCAATCATTCTCATATATGAATGATTGTAAATGAAATTCATTCTCAATGTCAAAGGAAGAGCACGGCGGAATAGAACCGCCGCCGCATCGTTATTCTTTCAATAAAAACACATTGCCGTCTTCGTCCTTAAATTGAACGAAGGTGCCCCACTCCATTTGATTGGGCTCACCGAGAAATTCTACACCGTTTGTTTTCATTTTCTCGTATGTATCAAAGATGTCTTCACATTCAAACACGATAGAAGCATTCATTTGTTCAGAGCCTTTCATCATAGCTTTCGGGTAAATGACTAAACGAGTCTGGGCTCCTTTTGGCGAAACCTCCAGCCAGCTTGCCTCGGGCCCCATCGGGTGGTCCGCCGCAATATCAAAGCCAACCTTCTCCGCCCAAAATTGCTTCGCTTTCTGCTGGTCTTCAACATATACAGCAACAGTGCCAATTTGTTTGATCATAGGGAAACCTCCAATTTGAAAGATAGTAATACTATAACCTGTTTATGGCCGAAGTAACATAAAAAAATCAGCCGGAAAACGGCTGATTTTCGATTAATACGAGCAGCTCACAACATCTATCAAATTAGTGTCTAAGGCGAAATAAACCCAGCGTCGCCGTGAAGGATCCCAATAAAAGCCGCCGACGGATCTTCTGCCAAGAATGATCGGGAAGAACCAAAATGAGCGGCCATTGGTTAACCAAACATAGGTAAACCGGAAGAGGCAAGGCCGAATGGTGATGGGTTCAACTAAAAAAGCAGCTCCTTGAGTACCCTGCGGCTTTTGCGGCTTCGCTGGTATTTGGGAAGGCGGGGGGCCCTGTGGCGCACCGCCGAAACCAGGTACAGCCCCGCCCCCAATGCCAGGGCCAGAACCGCCGCCGAAGCCAGGTACAGCCCCACCGCCAATACCAGGGCCGGAACCGCCGCCGAAGCCAGGCAAAGCCCCGCTGCCAATGCCAGGGCCGGATCCGCCGCCAGTACCGGGCACAGCCCCGCCGCCGATGCCCGACCATGGGTAACCATTTGGATAACGGTATTCATATTCAAAAGCAGGCCAAGGATCATAAAAATGCCCGGCAAACATATAAGGATCAACATAATACATGTGATAACGTCCTTTCTCATTGTAAACTGTACATTTGCAGTCTATGCATGCGGACGTTTATTGGTGCATTCGCCTATGGATGAAATTGGAATGTGTTCGGGATGCAGAATCATTTCATTTTTCCCTAGTCCCATTCACAATTCCGATTTATCATTTTATAATGAAAGAGCTTCTATTATGAAAAAGGAGACAGACCGTGAATATCGATCAATTATTATATCAATATATCATAGACCACACTGCGGATATTACTGACAAATGGTTCAGTTTGCGATGTCAGCTGAAAGGCGAGCTATATTCCGCCGACCATTTAAGTGAAGAAATGAAAAAGCTCTTAACCGAGCAGCATACGTTTACCAATATAACAATCGCAAGCGCATTTCTGGAGGATCAAACCGAGTTCCAAGAAAATATGACTAAATGGGCGCAAACCGTCGCGAAAAACAGGGTAGAGCAAGATGTTCAGGTGCATGAGGTCGTAGAAGCCATATCAAACTCAAGAATCTCATTCTGGGATGCTGTCGTTGCGTTTATAAAAGAGAATCAGGATATCGTCACAAATGAGGATGCCGACCGGTGGAACCGCATTGTGAATCAGTCGTTCGATAAGCTGATTATTGAATTTTCCGAGCAGTACCAAAAATTTATGCTGATGAGGCTCACGTCTCAGCAGGAACTGATTTCTGAGCTGGGCTGCCCGGTCATTTCCATTGCGGATGGAATCGGGATATTGCCGCTAATCGGCTCCATAGATACGAAACGGGCACAGGTCATTTTAGAAACAGTGCCTGTCCGCTGTATCGAGAGAAAAATCACAAGCCTTGTCGTTGATCTTTCGGGTGTTCCGATTGTGGATACCATGGTGGCGCAGCAACTGTACAACCTGTCAAAAACGCTTGTCTTATTAGGCGTTAAAGCTGTATTTTCAGGGATTCGCCCGGATGTGGCCCAGACATCGATTCAATTGGGGCTAGATTTCAGTGAATATGAAACATACGGCACGCTGAAGCAGGCATTAGAAAATATGGGCGTCCGCTGTATTGTTGAGGAATTGGAAGAAAACAGATAGGAAGTCTGATTAGGCATATGATTGTCCGCCATCGGGTGATCATGTGCCTTTTTGATTTGAACAGAAAACACCATTGATTTATCAAAAAAAACATAATATTATAATTCTTATAAGAATACTGTGAATTAAAATAAATTCAACAGGGGGGAAGGTCCTTTGGTTTCAAAATCAACCATTGATCCGGAAGTGATTGAAAAAATAATCAGCTCGCTGGAAACGCTCGACTTCGGCACCGTTCAGATTACGGTTCATGATTCTCAGGTTACCCAAATTGAGAAAATAGAAAAGCACCGTTTTTCGCTGAAAAGGAAAGAATCAAAGTGATCGCATAAGGGCGTTTGTTTTCATTAAATTCTCCTTAAAACATATACATATTTCATCCAATTTTTATATAATAGACCTTTAAGATCATTTTTTAGGAGGATTTTTGACATGCAAGCTACGGTTCACGAGAGTAAGCAATCGATCATGCAGCGCATTTTGACAGTCTTTGTTTTCACACTGTTAATCGCAACTGTCGGTCTTTTTATCGGCCAATTTGTTCCTATCGCTTTGATGCTCCCGCTTTCTATTCTTGAAGTGGGGATGATTATTCTGGCCTTCTGGATGCGCAGAAGAAAAGCGGTCGGATATGCGTTTGTATATACATTCGCGTTTGTTTCAGGCATTACCTTATTTCCGATCGTCAGCCACTACGCTTCCATCGCCGGCGCCTATGTCGTGCTTGAAGCTTTTGGCTCTACATTTGTTATTTTTGCTGTTCTGGGCACAATCGGCGCAAAAATGAAGAAGGATTTATCCTTCCTGTGGTCATTTCTGCTGGTAGCGGTGCTCGCACTGGCAGTGGTTGGCATTTTCAATATTTTCAGTCCGTTAAACTCAGCGGCGATGATGGCGTATTCCGTGATCGGAACCATCGTCTTTTCCCTTTACATTTTGTATGATTTGAACCAAATCAAACACCGCCATATTACGGAAGACTTAATTCCTGTTATGGCATTATCGCTGTACCTTGACTTTATCAACTTGTTCATCAACCTGCTTCGCTTCTTCGGCATTTTGAGCAGTGATGATTAATCAGAGAGCGCCTGTCATTGGATAGGCGCTTTTCGTCATACATAAAAAGGCAGGTGATGTAGTGATGAAAAAACAAATGGGCGCTTATGTCTCCTTGGCAGCAGCCATGGCGATCGTCGGCAGCTCGGTCGTCGTCGGCAAGCTGATGGTCGAGCGCATTCCGGTTTTTCTATCCACGGGACTGCGTTTTTTGCTGGCTTCTATCGTATTGCTGACGCTGCTGTTTTGCATTGAAAAAGGGTTTCCGGCTTTGACGAAAAAAGATGTGTTCGTATTACTGGTGCAATCATTCACAGGTGTGTTTTTGTTCAGTATTTGCCTGCTGTATGGGGTTCAATATACAACAGGAACGGAAAGCGGCATTTTGACAAGCACAACCCCGATGGTGATCGGGATTTTATCCTTTTTCCTGCTTAGAGAAAAAATTGAGAAAAAGACGCTGATCGGCATTTTGCTGGCGGTTTGCGGCGTAATGGCGATTAATCTGTTTGGTGCGGGGAGCCAAGACGGGACGCCGCACGCCTTATTCGGGAACATGCTGATCATTGCTGCAGTCATTGGCGAAGCGTTGTTTACATTGATGGCCAAGCTGCTATCTCCGCATATTTCGGCACTGGCGATTTCGACCTTCGTATCATGCTTCGGCTTCCTGTTTTTTCTCCCGTTTGCTTTGTTTGAGGCCTCTTCATTTGATTTCAGCGTGCCGACTGTTTTGGATTGGTCGTATGTGCTGTATTACGCGCTTTTTGTGACCGTTTTGGCGTTTTACCTATGGTATAGCGGAGTGACGAAGGTGCCGGCGGGAGTGTCGGGCATTTTCACATCCGTTCTTCCGGTCTCTGCTGTCATTTTGTCAGGTGTGATATTGAAGGAGCCGTTTGAGCTTGTGCATTTGATCGGCATTGCATGTGTCATCAGCGGCATATTTGTTACGGTCATAAAGAAAAAACAGCCGGATACGTATCCGGCTTCAGAAGAAAAGACGCTGTAGCCTGTCCTGGCCGGACGGGTTTTTTAGTCTTTAAACACGCTTAGCTTTTCAAAAAGATCACCAAGCATCTTCACGAACATGTCTTTTTCCTCATCGCTGTAGTTTTCCATCACCGCGGAGATTTTGCTGAAATGGCCGGGCAGAAATTGCTCCAGCCGTTCTTTGCCTTCCTTTGTCAGTTCAATGCTGATTTTTCGTTTATCCTCTGTGTGATGTCTGCGGCTGACAAACCCGTCCCTCGCCAGCCCGTCCAGCAGCCCTGTAATCGTTGCTTTCGTGACGTTGGATTGCTTGGCAAGCTCGGTCGGACTTAACGTATGGTCCTTGGCATCAAAGAGCAACATCAGGATTTTGAATTTTCCTTCTGACAGCCCGCGGCCTGCGAAATAATGCTCCATCACATGATTCATTTTTTTTGAGATATCAAAAAGAGATAAAAACAATTCAAGAGAGCCGGCGTCAATATTAGCATACGTCTCGGCGTGCTCTGTTATATGCTTATATTTCGGTAAATGTTTTAATTCCATCATAATAACTCCCGTACGTTCGTTGTGACACGATTATAAAGGAGCGAAAATCATAACGCAACTTGTCTTGGAGATGATTGACAGCTTTTCACGGGACATAGTAAGGTAATATAGTTAGGTGCCTAACTATATAGAGAACTGAAAAGGTGGTTATTTATATGAAACATATTTTGATAGCGGGAGGCGGAATCGGCGGATTATCAGCGGCCATTTCCCTTAGTAAAGCAGGGTTTTCCGTCACCTTGTGTGAAGCGGCTACAGAAAACCGCAAAACGGGTGCGGGGATTCTCCAGCCGCAAAACGCACTGGCGGTCTTGAAAGAATTGGGCATATTCGAAGAGTGCTGTAAGCATGGCTTTCAAACACAATGGTTTAAAACGTTTGATGCACAGGGGGATTTGCTGTTTCAAGTCAGTGAATCCTTTTTAGACGATACACTTCCGGGACGAAATAATATTCTGCGAAAGACGCTAAATGACATTCTCATTAAGCATGCCGAGGCGGCGGGTGTACATATCAAGTGGGGGAAAAAGGTTGTCGCCTATGAAGAAACGATTGAATCGGTTACTGCCGTATGTGAAGACGGAGAGAAGATACAGGCTGATATTCTGGCAGGCTTTGACGGCATCCACTCCGTTGTTCGCGATAAGATGCTGCAAAAGGAAACAGAAAAAGAGCACCTCGGCATGGGGGCGTGGCGCTTTTATATCGAGCTTCCTGATTTTACATTTGAGGACGCGACATTGATGTATAGAAGCGGAGACACACAAATTGGCGTCGTGCCATTGGCAGAACACGCCGGCTATGTCTTCGTTCTCCAGCCTTGCACAAGTGATTACTGGGATATAAAAGATACCCGATTTGATAGAGTAAAAGAGATTCTCTCTGGTTTTCCGGGGCTCGATTTTGTCACAAAGCATATGTCAAAAGAGCATCCTGTCATATTTAACAAACTGGAACAGGTCGCAGTGCAGGAGCCATGGTACAAAGGCCGCGTCGTCATCGGAGGAGACGCCGCCCATGCC
This sequence comes from Bacillus sp. TSO22, assembly GCF_020223595.1. Lineage (NCBI taxonomy): Bacteria > Bacillati > Bacillota > Bacilli > Caryophanales > Bacillaceae > Bacillus > Bacillus sp. TSO22. The sequence goes on along the minus strand of NZ_JAHAWO010000013.1, from coordinate 153,360 downwards.
GGAGCGCCGACCTTAGCACAAGGAGCGGCAATGGCCATCGAGGATGCCATCGTCCTCGCCGAAGAACTCAAAAACCACGACGACATCGAAACCGCATTTCATGCGTATTACGAAAGAAGAGCCCCAAGAGCGCTCAAAGTCCAGAACCTATCCTCAGAAATCGTCCGCCGCGGGCTAAAAGGAGAGCCGGGAGCGGAAGAGCTGATCGGGGAGTGCTATGCGGTGTTGAGGGAAGGGTACTAATAGGAAAAGTCCAGAAAGTAATTTCTGGACTTTTTTATTCTTGCTCTGTTTTGTGGCGTATCCGATCAATCACCTCATGCAGCCCCTCAGGCTTATAAAACTCCACCGGAGAACTGCCCTTCTCAAAAGAAATCGTCTCGGCTTCAATCAGCGCGACATAGCGCCCGTTCACTTTTGCGAGGTGAATCGAATCGCCAAAATCCGCTAGCAATCCCTTAATCTCAGTTTCTCCGACTTTCATTTTCAGCTGGGCTTCGGGCGTGTGCTCGATGATTTGGGCGGAGGCTTCGATGACTTGATGGGTGTCGAGGCGCTCTTGGATTTCCCGTTTTTCGCTTGCTTCCCATATTTCGATGTCGTGCTCGAACTGCTTGAGCTCTTCGCTGTTGTCTTCAAATGTCTCGTAGACGTGCTCCTGCACCATGTTCATGACCTGGTTTTTCATGATTTCCGGCATCGATTCTCCGTACTCGACGAATTTCAGAAAGTCCTCAAAATAGCGGGCGTGCGAGGCTTGGTGGATTTTCAGCTCGCCTTCCTCGACCATCCCTTCCTCCGGCATGAACGGGTATTGGATGCTTTTCATGTTTTTTGTCGTAATCGCCATTTCGACTTTTTTAATAAGAGAAGACGCGTCTGAAATGCGGGCGACCTTTGGCTCGAAATCACATTTCATAATGAAGACAAATGACTCGTCGAAGTATTTTCTCGGCACGGCCGAAGCGACGAGGAACACACCGCCGCGGACTGCGCTCGTGTCGAGGTACGTGCGGACGAACTGCTCGCTCAGCTCGTTAAAGTCCTCTTTTGTTTCCGCCAGGCGCGCACGGTTGAACATGTTATAGTTCGGGTTGGAATCGAGCTCGTGGCCGGGTTCGACGATAAAATGGCCGATTTTCGTCGGCACCTGCTCGGACTGCGGATGGCGGTCTGCTTTCCGTTTGACGATTTTTTTTAGCTCCCCGTCGAGAAAGTCCTTCAGCTCGCTTTCTTCAAATTCACCCGTATCAAGGGTCTGGAAGTGCTTGAACTGCTTGTTTGCCTGCTCGTCCTTGCCTTCCACCTGTATGACATAAAAGGATAAAAATCGAATTTCAAAATCCATATATGAACTCACCTTATTCGCGTATTGTACAGCTTCTCAAGTATAGAAAAAACGATGTTCGTACGTCAATCAGAGGAACGGAATAATCCTGACCATGAAAGGGAAATGTAGTCAGATAGAAGGCATTTCATACGGAAAGGAATGGTTCGATGAAGGAAACAAGCCCGATTCCTCAGCCAAAGACGTTTGGGCCGCTCGGCAACCTGCCTTTAATTGATAAAGACAGACCGACATTGTCGCTGATTAAATTGGCGGAAGAGCAGGGCCCGATTTTTCAAATTCATACACCTGCGGGCACGACGATTGTGGTGTCCGGCCATGAATTGGTGAAAGAGGTTTGTGATGAAGAGCGGTTCGATAAAAGCATTGAAGGCGCCTTGGAGAAGGTTCGCGCGTTTTCCGGGGACGGATTATTTACAAGCTGGACACATGAGCCTAACTGGAGAAAAGCGCACAATATTCTGATGCCAACGTTCAGCCAGCGGGCCATGAAGGACTACCATGAGAAAATGGTCGATATCGCCGTTCAGCTCATTCAAAAATGGGCCAGGCTCAACCCGAATGAAGCAGTCGATGTCCCTGGAGATATGACCCGGCTGACGCTCGACACAATTGGGCTGTGCGGGTTTAACTATCGCTTTAACAGCTACTACAGAGAAACGCCCCACCCGTTTATCAACAGCATGGTGCGGGCGCTTGATGAAGCGATGCACCAGATGCAGCGGCTTGATTTTCAAGATAAGCTTATGGTCAGAACAAAACGGCAATTTCATCATGATATTCAAACGATGTTTTCGTTAGTCGACAGCATTATTGCGGAGCGGAGATCGAATGGAGACCAGGATGAAAAAGATTTGCTTGCCCGCATGCTGAATGTGGAAGATCCGGAAACAGGTGAAAAGCTTGACGATGAAAATATCCGTTTTCAAATCATTACGTTTTTGATTGCCGGGCATGAAACAACGAGCGGCCTGCTTTCCTTTGCGATCTACTATTTATTGAAGCATCCTGACAAACTGAAAAAGGCGTATGAAGAGGTTGACCGGGTGCTGACGGATGCAGCGCCGACTTATAAACAAGTGCTCGAGCTGACATACATACGGATGATTTTAAATGAATCCTTGCGCTTATGGCCAACAGCTCCTGCTTTCAGCCTTTATCCAAAGGAAGACACAGTCATTGGCGGAAAATACCCGATTACAACGAAAGACAGAATTTCTGTGCTGATTCCGCAGCTTCATCGTGATCGAGACGCTTGGGGAGCGGACGCTGAAGAATTCCGTCCGGAACGGTTCGAACATCAGGACCAAGTGCCTCATCATGCGTACAAACCGTTCGGAAATGGACAGCGGGCCTGTATCGGCATGCAGTTTGCCCTTCATGAAGCGACACTTGTGCTGGGCATGGTTTTAAAATATTTCACGTTAATTGATCATGAGAATTATGAGCTTGATATTAAACAAACTTTAACACTCAAGCCTGGCGATTTTCGCATCAGGGTTCAAACCAGGAATCAGGAAGCCATTCATGCGGACGTCCCGGCAGCTGAAAAAGCGGCGCCTGATGAGCAAAAAGAGAAAACAGAAACAAAGGGTGCATCGGTCATCGGTCTTAACAACCGCCCGCTTCTCGTGCTGTACGGATCTGATACAGGCACTGCAGAAGGCGTCGCCCGGGAGCTTGCGGATACTGCCAGTCTTCACGGCGTAAGGACCGAGGTGGCACCTCTGAACGACCAGATTGGCAAGCTGCCGCAGGAGGGGGCTATTGTCATTGTGACCTCTTCTTATAACGGAAAGCCGCCAAGCAATGCGGGGCAGTTTGTTCAGTGGCTTCAAGAAATCAAACCGGGTGAGCTTGAGGGCGTCCATTATGCGGTATTTGGCTGTGGCGACCACAACTGGGCGAGCACGTATCAATACGTGCCGAGATTCATTGATGAGCAGCTTGCGGAGAAAGGCGCGACTCGGTTTTCTCCGCGCGGAGAGGGTGATGTAAGCGGCGATTTTGAAGGGCAGCTTGACGAGTGGAAAAAAAGCATGTGGTCCGACGCCATCAAAGCATTCGGACTAGAGCTTAATGAAAACGCCGATAAGGAACGAAGCACGCTGAGCCTTCAGTTTGTCAGAGGGCTGGGCGAGTCCCCGCTGGCCCGATCGTACGAGGCAGCTCATGCATCCATTGCTGAAAATCGTGAACTCCAGTCCGCAAACAGCGACCGCAGCACCCGCCATATCGAAATCGCACTGCCGCCGGATGTTGAATATCGAGAGGGCGACCACCTTGGCGTCTTGCCGAGGAACAGCCAAACCAATGTCAGCCGGATTCTTCACCGCTTCGGTCTGAAGGGAACCGACCAGGTGACATTGTCGGCAAGCGGACGCAGTGCGGGGCATTTGCCTTTGGGCCGGCCTGTCAGTCTGCAAGATCTTCTCAGCTACAGCGTCGAGGTGCAGGAAGCGGCTACAAGGGCGCAAATAAGGGAGCTGGCGGCATTCACAGTCTGCCCGCCGCATAAACGCGAATTAGAAGATCTGACGGCAGAGGGTGTCTACCAGGAACAAATATTGAAAAAACGGATTTCCATGCTGGATTTGCTTGAAAAATATGAAGCGTGCGACATGCCATTTGAACGATTTTTAGAGCTTTTACGGCCGTTAAAACCGAGATATTACTCGATTTCAAGCTCTCCAAGGGTGAATCCGGAGCAAGCATCCATTACAGTCGGTGTTGTACGAGGCCCTGCTTGGAGCGGCCTTGGCGAATACAGAGGTGTGGCTTCAAATTACTTAGCTGAACGCAAGACGGGGGATGATGTCGTGATGTTTGTCCGTACACCGGAATCCCGGTTTCAGCTTCCGGAAAACCCTGAAACCCCTATCATTATGGTCGGGCCGGGTACAGGAGTAGCGCCATTCCGCGGTTTTCTCCAAGCTCGCGCAGCTTTAAAGCGGGAGGTAAAAACGCTCGGTGAAGCCCATCTCTATTTCGGATGCAGGAACGATCGGGATTTTATTTACCGTGAAGAGCTTGAGCAGTTTGAAAAAGACGGAATCGTCACTGTCCACACAGCCTTTTCCCGAAAAGAAGGCATGCCGAAAACGTATGTCCAGCATCTCATGTCTGACCATGCAGAAACATTAATTTCGATTCTCGATCGCGGAGGCAGGCTCTATGTATGCGGTGATGGCAGCAAAATGGCCCCAGATGTGGAGGCAGCGCTGCAAAAAGCATATCAGTCTGTTCATGGCACCAGCGAACAAGAAGCACAAAACTGGCTGAAACATCTGCAGGATACCGGTATATATGCAAAAGATGTTTGGTCGGGGCTGTAAAGACTGGAGACATCCAGTCTTTTTTTGTCCTTTCAAAAAAATGTGATGGAGCTAAACGTTAGTGCATACAATAGCCACAGTCCGCTTGAAGGGCGGGCTGTCTGCAAAACCTATTTTTCGTTTTTGCTAGTTTATGTTATTCTTATACTCGGTATCTATTTCTTTTTTCCGCGGCACACACGACAAAAGAAATCCTTTTTTTATTTTGCGAGAAAAAATGTGAAACGAAACGAAGGCTTCTTTCGTCCAGTGTTTGGTTTGAAATAGGTGTAATAAAACTGGTATGGTGCAAAGCGTAAATATTCCGGGGGGTACCGCGGTGTATTTATTGTTGTGTGATGCCTTGATTTTGTTTGGAAAGAAGGAATTGGAAGACAGGATAAAGAGCAGGTAAATATGAATGAAGAACTTAAAGTGTTTAAGAAAGTAGAGGTTGCCATGAAGAAACTTTTTTCTTACAAACTTAGCTTTTTTGTGCTGGCTGTTATACTGTTTTGGGCAAAAACGTATTTATCCTACAAGACTGAATTTAATCTTGGGGTAAAAGGCACAACCCAGGAGATCCTCCTGGTATTTAACCCGTTCTCAAGCGCCGTCTTCTTTTTAGGACTGGCTTTGCTGGCGAAAGGGCGAAAATCAGCCATTATCATGCTGATTATCGATTTTGTGATGACATTTGTGTTATATGCAAATATTTTATTCTATCGTTTCTTTGACGATTTCTTGACGTTCCCGAACATCAAACAGTCCGGCAACGTCGGAAACATGGGAGACGGGATTTTCAGCATCATGGCCGGTCATGATATTTTCTATTTCTTAGATATCATTATTTTGATTGCGGTATTGATCTGGAGACCTGAATTAAAAGAATACAAAATGAAAAAACGTTTTGCGTCTTTGGTGATCCTTTCCGGGATCGCACTGTTTTTCATCAACCTGCACTATGCGGAAAAAGACCGTCCGCAGCTGCTGACAAGAACGTTTGACCGCAATTATATCGTGAAATATTTAGGTCTTTACAATTACACCATTTATGACGGTGTTCAGACGGCTCAAACGGAAACGCAAAGAGCCTACGCGAGCAGCGATGATTTAACAAGCGTCGAGAATTACACGACGTCACATTATGCGAAACCGAATGCCGAGTACTTCGGCTCTGCCAAAGGCAAAAATATCATTAAGATTCACCTCGAAAGCTTCCAGTCATTCCTGATTGATTACAAGCTGAATGGTGAAGAGGTGACGCCGTTCTTAAATAAACTCGCACACGGCGGGGAAGATGTGACGTATTTTGATAACTTCTTCCATCAGACAGGTCAGGGAAAAACATCTGATGCCGAGCTGACAATGGATAACTCCATCTTCGGTCTTCCTGAAGGCTCCGCGTTTGTGACGAAAGGCGAAAACACATATCAGTCGCTTCCTGCGATTTTAGACCAGAAGGAAGGCTACACAAGCGCCGTCCTGCATGGTGACTACAAGTCGTTCTGGAACCGTGACCAGATTTACAAACATATCGGATATGACAAATTCTTCGACGCAAGCACGTATGATATGTCAGATGAGAACGTCATTAATATGGGACTCAAGGATAAGCCGTTCTTTACAGAGTCGATTCCAAAACTTGAATCTCTTAAACAGCCGTTTTACGCGCATTTGATTACTTTGACAAACCATTATCCATTTAACCTGGATGAAGAAGATGCGTCCATTAAAAAAGCGACAACCGGTGATAAAACAGTTGATAATTACTTCCAGACAGCCCGTTACCTTGACGAGGCGCTTGAGCAATTCTTCAAGGAGCTGAAGGAAGCCGGTCTGTATGACGACTCAGTCATCGTGATTTACGGTGACCATAACGGTATTTCTGAAAATCATAACCGTGCGATGAAAGAAATTCTTGGAAAAGAGATCACAGATTATCAAAACGCACAGAACCAGCGCGTGCCGCTGATGATCCGCGTTCCTGGCAAAAAAGGCGGAGTGAACCATACGTATGGCGGTGAAATTGACGTCATGCCGACACTTCTGCACTTACAAGGAATTGATTCTCAGAAATACATCAACTTCGGTACTGATTTATTCTCTAAAGACCACGACGATACAGTGGCGTTCAGAAACGGAGACTTCGTGACGCCGAAGTACACATCTGTCGATAATGTCATTTACGATACGAAGACTGGTGAAAAACTGAAAGCGAATGAAGAAACGAAGAATCTGAAAACAAGAGTGAACCAGCAGCTAAGTCTGTCAGACAGTGTCCTGTACAAAGACTTGCTGAGATTCCACAAACTCAGCGATTTCACAGCCGTTGATCCGTCTGATTATCATTACGGCAAGGAAAAAGAAATCAAATAAGACGAGAAAGAGCCTTGAGCGGGCACATTGCCTTCGCTCAAGGCTCTTTTTTTTTGGTTACATAACCAACTTGAAAAAATAGATTCCATTTGGTCACCAAGGCCGCCTTTCTCTCATATCATTACAGTAGATTTTGAAACCGGTATTGAAGTCGGACAAATTATCGGGGAAACGCCTTGATAGATTGTAAAGATGTACCAGGTTTCGAACTCAATATTCATAGAGATGAGGGGTAGAGATGAAAGCGGTCATTCTCTGCGGCGGAAAAGGAACGAGAATGAGTGAAGTCACGCATGATATTCCTAAACCGCTCGCCATGATAGGCGGCAAACCGATTCTATGGCATATTATGAAAATCTATCAGTACTACGGAGTAAACGAGTTTATTCTGCTTTTGGGCTATAAAGGAGAAAAAATCAAAGAATACTTTCTCGACTATGAATGGAAGCACAACAGCCTGACACTCGACAGCTCTACGGGAGAGGTGCAGATGCTGGGGCAGCCTGAAACGTGGAAAATTACGTTTTTGGAAACAGGGGAAGACACGCTGACAGCCGGAAGAATCTTGCAGGCAAAAGACTATATCGGCGATGAAACGTTTCTGCTCACCTATGGGGACGGGCTGGCCAATATCAATCTTTTCCATCTCATCAGCTATCATCAGACAAAGGGTGCTGCTGCGACTGTCACCGGCATTGACAAAGTCTCGCAGTTCGGCACCTTGACGGTCGAGGAAGGCATGGCGAAAACATTTTCTGAGAAGACATCGAGTGACGGAATCATTAACGGCGGATTCTTCGTTCTCAGTCCCAAGGTTTTCGATTATTTGCCGAAGGACGGGAATATGATGTTCGAAGATGAACCGCTGAAGAACCTTGCCAAAGACGGAGAGCTTGCCGTGTACCGCCATTACGGATTTTGGACGGCCATCGATACGTATAAAAATCTCTTAGAAGTCAACAAAATGTGGGATCAAGGACAACAAGTATGGAAGGTATGGTGAACTGATTTGAGTTTCTGGAAAAATAAAAACGTATTTGTCACGGGGTGTACAGGTCTTTTAGGAAGCTACTTGGTGAAAGAGCTGATCGAACAGGGTGCAAACGTTACGGGGCTTGTCAGAGATCATGTGCCTCAATCCAACCTTTATCAGGAAGAACATATCAAGAAAATGAACATCGTACGGGGATCTCTTGAAGACTTGCCTGTGATAGAACGCGCGCTTGGCGAATATGAAATTGACACAGTCTTTCACCTTGCTGCACAAGCGATTGTCGGCGTGGCAAACCGCAACCCGATTTCTACCTTTGAAGCGAATATCCTCGGCACGTGGAATATTCTCGAAGCCTGCCGGAAGCATCCGTTAATTAAGCGGGTGATTGTCGCTTCAAGTGATAAAGCTTACGGCGATCAAGAAAACCTTCCGTACGATGAGAATATGCCGCTGCAAGGCAAGCATCCGTACGACGTCTCAAAAAGCTGCGCAGATCTGATCAGCCACACGTATTTTCACACGTACGGGCTTCCAGTCTGCATCACGCGCTGCGGGAACCTGTACGGCGGCGGGGATTTGAACTTCAACCGCATTATTCCGCAGACGATTCAGCTTGTTCTGAACGGGGAAGCGCCGGAAATCCGCAGTGACGGCACCTTTGTCCGCGACTACTTCTATATTGAAGATGCCGTTCAGGCTTATTTGCTTCTGGCAGAAAAAATGGAAGAAAACAATCTTGCCGGAGAGGCCTTTAACTTCAGCAATGAGATCCAGCTGACTGTCCTTGAACTGGTAGAAAAAATATTGAAGAAAATGAACAGCAGCCTGAAGCCGAAGGTGCTGAATCAGGGGAGCAATGAAATCAAACATCAATATTTATCCGCGGAAAAAGCGAGAAAGCTGCTGAATTGGTCACCGGCCTACACCATTGATGAAGGACTTGAAAAAACGATTGAGTGGTATACGGAATTCTTCAAAAAGTAATGTGAAACGAGGTGAACATGACTGTGACCAGCGCGTATTGCACCGTTTTATCAAAAGGGAGATTATATCAGGCAGTCGCCTTATTTAAGTCGTTAGAGCAAGTGGATCAAGACAGTCCCATTTTTATACTGTGCATGGATGAAGATACACACCGCGTCTTACAGAAGCTGAAGATGAAGCAGCTGAACCTTGTGCCGGTGGACGCGCTTGAAAATGAAACGCTTCTGAAGCTCAAGGAAACGAGAGATCAAAGCGAGTACTGCTGGACGATGAAGCCGATCTTTCTGCAAGCTGTGCTGAACAGCAACCCCGAGCTGGAGCGTGTGACGTATATTGACGGGGATTTATTTTTTTACGCCGACCCGTCGCCGATTTTTGAAAACCAGCCGGACTGCTCGGTGCTCCTTTCACGGGGTGATATCGTAATACCTTCCTTTGAGAGAGAGCAGATTGACATGCTGCAGCGTCTTTTAGGCAGATATAACTCCGGCTTTATCAGCTTCAAGCATGATGATGCCGGCACGGATTGCTTGGAGTGGTGGAAGGAACGCTGTCTTGAGGAATGCAAAAATGCCCCGGGTGAAGGGAAATTCGGTGATCAAGGCTATTTGGATTATATGTCTGAGCTGTTTCCGAATGTATGTGACATTACGACACCCGGTGTGAACATCGGCCACTGGAACTACGGGCAGCATACGTTTTCCTGGGAGGATGGCCGGATCGTGCTGGAGGATGGCAGCCCGCTGATTTTTTACCATTTCAGCGGATACCGAATCGTCAGCATCAATGAAATCAAACAGATTCATGAAACAACCCGCACAGACCTGCCGTTTGTGCATGAGCTGTATCAAGAGACACTGCCGCATATCATTCAGCACATTAAAACGTTAGACCCCGAATTTAACGGTTTTGCTTCAAAAGATGATAACAAATAAATGATTAAATACAGGAAGTGAAAATGAAGTGAAAGCAAGCGTTATTATTCCTGCATATAATTCAAAGGAGCGTCTCTATAACAGCCTTCTGTCATTAAACCAGCAGGAGTGCGATGAAGAATTTGAAGTCATTGTAGCGGACAATGGCTCTGAGGACGGGACGCTCTCGATGCTCGAGTCGTTTCAAGCGGATTTTCCGCTGGTTTTTACACGAATTAAGGAAAACAGGGGCATTGCGTACGGCCGAAATCAGGCGCTTCGCAATGCCAGAGGAGATATCCTGATTTTCCATGACAGCGATATGCTTGCGGCAAAGGATCTTGTGGCAAAGCATATCAAAGCCCATGAGAACGAAGAGAATCTCGTCGTGTGCGGTTTGTTTTGGAAACGGATCTACAGTTTTTATTATGAACGCTTTGAAGATGAACATAAGGAACAGCTCGCAAAGATCGTAGACGAAATGCCGAAGAAAGACAAACAAAAGCTGCTGAATGAAGCGGATATCAAAAACGGAAGCTTCTTGGACAAAAGCTTTGACCTTGACACCGACTTTATTGACGTGCTCAAGAAGATTTTGGATGAGTACGGCGATGACCTGAAAGGCTATCATATGCCATGGCGCTTTTTTATCACGAATAATTCCTCTGTTAGACGCAAGCATGTGGTTGACCTCGGTTTATTTGATGAAGGCATTGTGCGGTACGGGTTTGAGGATTACGACCTTGGGATCAGGCTTCATCAGGCCGGACTGACCTTCAGGCTGCATCGCGATATTGTCAGTGTTCATCAGGAGCACCCGAGCAATTGTAAGTCTGTAGACGATATTCGGGCAAACATTGCCTATATGTGCGATAAATACAATAACATCCGCTCCTTAGACGTTCATCTCGCTTTTAACGGGCCGTTTCCTCCTGACATGACGAACGGCATCATGACTGATATTCATAAGCTGCTGGAATCTCAGAAATACGACATGCTGCTGAATCTGTTTCTTGAGCTGCTCCATGTTGTCAAAGAGCGCAATATTGACCCGGATTGGCAAAAGAAAGCGCCAAGGGTGACGGCGAAAAACTTTGATTTACAAACTGTCCGCAAGCTTCTGCCCAAAGCGAAGAAAAAGCTTGGCGTGAACGATTTTGCCAATGCGTTGTATGCGCTTGTCAACGATTTGCTGCACGTGGATCTTAGATAATTGGATGTGGTATGATGAGTACATTTCATTTTTCAACGATAGTGTCAAGGACGCATATCTTTAAGCTCATGCCCATGATTCATTCTCTCCATGAGCATTGCGATGATTTTCATTTGTATGTGCTGTGTGTCGATCAGAAAGCGTATGAATTGCTTCAGCACGTGCCATGGGAGCATGTGACCTTTGTGCAGCTGCATGAAATGGAAGACCCGGAGCTGCTGAAAGCGAAAAGCAATCGAACGTTTCATGAATATTGCTGGACATTGAAGCCCGCCTTTTTATTCCATGTCATGAGCAAGTGGGATGATGCTGAATACTTTGCCCATATGGATACCGATCTGTTCTTCTTTTCTGATCCATCACGTATTTTTGCGGAAAACCCAACGGCTTCTCTGTATTTGACCGATCACCGCAACTCGCCGCGGTTCATGTCCTACTATGAACGGACCGGCCGCTATAACACAGGTTTTGTCGGTGCCGGGAATACGAAGGAAGCATATGAAGCGGTGTGGCAGTGGAGACAGGACTGCATTGAATTTTGTACGGTAGAAATGAATACGGAACGAAAGACGTACGGTGATCAACGGTATGTGGAGAAGTGGCCGGCGCAGTACAAGGGTGTGCATGTTGTCAAATCAATCGGAGCCAATACAGCGCTTTGGAATATCGAAAACTATAAGGTCGGGCAAAAGGATGGCCGCGTGTATATAGATGAAACGCCGCTGATTTTCTATCATTTCTCCGGGTTTACACTGGTGACAGAAAATGAGTTCAATCTTTGCTGGTATTATCGGATTGAAGACGAAGCGGCCATTGAAATGATTTATATGCCGTATGTGTTAAACCTGAAAAGATGGATTGACGAAATACAGTCGGCGTTCCCGGACTTTGCGGACGGCTTTATCCCGAAGCACGCAGTGCCTGATACTCATTTTATACAGCTGGATTAAAAAAACCCTGCCGCATGGCAGGGGTTTTTCAGCTATGCCACTCTCTCAGCTTCTGATCGCTCGGCAATAAGAAGGCTAGGATGCCGAGGACAGGGAGAAAGGCAATGGCGATCATTGTCGGGGTCAATCCCGCGGCGTCAATCAGAGCGCCCAGCGCCACAGCGCCGATCGCGCCCATTCCGAAGGCAAGCCCGACGGTCAAACCGGACATTGTGCCGATTTTTCCAGGAACAAGCTCCTGTGCGTAGACAACCGTTACGGAAAAGCTCGACATCAGAACCAAGCCGATCAATGCGAGCACGCCATAGGCGAGCACCGGTCCGGAAAATGGAAGCACAATCGCCAGCGGCGCCGAGCAGAGCAGCGAACCGAGAATCACGAAGCGTTTTCCGAAACGGTCTGCAAGCGGGCCGCCAAGAAACGTGCCGACAGCGCCGAACAGCAAAAAGACAAAAATATAGCTCTGTGCCTGCTGAATGCTTACGTGATATGTATCCATCGCGTAAAACGTGTAAAAGTTGCCGATTGCACTCGTATACCAAGAACGTGCAAAAATGAGAAATATAATAATGATAAGAGCAGATACAACAGACTTGGTGATAGCCTTGTTTTCAGCCGTTTTCTTTTGTTTGCCGGACTTCTGGGCAAGACTTCCGAGACGTGCAGCGTACCATTTCGCAATATACAGCAGAAACATAACAGCGAGCGCGGCGACAAGCGTGAACCAAACAGCGCCGAATTGCCCGAGCGGCACAAGGATCAGCGCGGTGATCAGAGGCGCCATCGCCTGGCCTGAGTTTCCGCCCACCTGATAGATCGACTGGGCGAGCCCGCGTTTTGTGCCGGCTGCCATATACGCCACACGGGAGCCTTCCGGATGGAAAATGGCCGAACCTAATCCGATGAAAAACACACAGCATAAAATCGTTACAAATGATGGGGCAAATGCAAGGCCTAAAATGCCGAGCATGCTGGCGGTCAGACCGATTGGCAGCGCGTACGGCCGCGGCCGTTTATCGGTATACCAGCCGACGACAGGCTGCATGACAGATGACACCATGTTTAATGTGAAAGCGATGATGCCGAGCTGTGTAAATGTCAAGCTCATGGAGCGTTCCAAAATAGGGAACATGGCCGGAATCACGGCTTGCAGCGAATCGTTGAGCATGTGGCAGATTCCGATGATAATCAAAATCGGATACACCGTGGTGCCGGGTTTTTGAACTGTTTTTTCTTTTAGCGGGGCGGCAATAGCCAAATGAGTCTCCTCCTTACATATATAGCCAAAGCATATCACCATATTATTCATAAGGTGAAGAATTTATCAAGAGGAAAATAGACTCTTCTAAAAGAAACGCCGTCAGCATGATTAGCAGCTGACGGTATATTCGATATTCAAAATATGATACAGCTCTTCAAGCTTACGAATCTCATAAGTTGGCATGATTTCTGACTCATTCGGCTTCATGTCAGGGTTCATCCAGCACGTATCAAGCCTGGCGAGCTGTCCGCCTTTGATATCAGCAGTCAGCGAATCGCCGATGATTAATGCGTGCTCTGCTGAAAATTGGGGAATCCGTTCAAACACGTAATCGAAATATTCCTTCATTGGCTTTTGGTAGCCTGTGTCTTCGGAAACGAAAATATCCTTGAAGAACGGAAATAATCCTGAATCACGGAGACGCTTGTATTGTGTCTTAGACACACCGTTTGTCACGATATACAAATCAAACTGGTGCTGCAGATTTGAGATAAGATCAAAAGCGCCGTCAATAAGCTGATGCCCTTCTTCAAGAAAGCTGCGGTATTTTTGCTCAAACAAGGCGCCGTCCGCCTCATAACCGTATTCCTTGAACAAAGCGGAAAAACGGGTGTTCACGACTTCATCCCGTGTAATTTTTCCTTCTTCAAAGGCTCTCCAGAGACCTTGATTGATTGTTTTATACTGCGTCTTCATTTCATCTGTTAAAGGAATGTTCTGATCTTCAAACAGCAAACGCAGCGCTAATGCTTCTGCCGCTTTAAAATCAAGGATGGTATCATCTACATCAAATAATAAAGTGCGGTATTGTTTCATCAGTTTGTCTCCCTTTCTCATATGTACTGAAAGTATAGCACATAAAAAAAGGAAAAAGCCGGCGGTTGAGGCACCGCCGGCTGAAAAGAGATTATTTGTTTAATAAGCTGTGTTTTCTTGAATACAGGAAATAAACCAGTGTTCCGACAGCGATCCAGATCACAAATGAAAGCCATGTGACGCCGGGAAGGCTGTACATGAACCAAAGGCAGATGCCTGCGCTGATAATCGGCACAACCGGAACGAACGGCACTCTGAAGGACGCTTTGATTTCCGGATGTTTCTTTCTTAACACAATGATAGCAATTGAAATGACCGTAAACGCGGCCAGTGTTCCCATGTTCACCAGATGGGCCAGCGTTCCGAGGTTAATAAACCCGGCGATCCCCGCTGCAACGATACCTGTCAGCCATGTGTTGCGGAACGGGGTTTTAAATGACGGATGAACCTTTGCGAACAATCCAGGCAGAAGGCCGTCTCTGCTCATGGCAAATGTCAAACGGACCTGAGCGTACAGCAAAGCGAGCATAACCGTCGTAATCCCGATAATGGCACCGACAGAAATAATTCCGGCAACAGCGTCCTGGCCGACGAATTTAAGCGCAAAGGACACCGGATCCCCGACATTCAATTTCGTATAAGGCATCATGCCTGTCAGCACTAGCGATACCGTGATGTATAGAACCGTACAGACGGCAAGCGCTGAAATAATGCCGACGGGCATGTTTTTTTGCGGATTTTTCACTTCCTCTGAAGCGTTAGAAACCGCGTCAAACCCGAGATACGCGAAGAATACAGTTGCTGCGCTGACAATGACGCCTTTCATCCCGAATGGCATAAAAGGAGACCAGTTTTCCGGTTTGACATAGCCGATGCCGACAATGATGAACAATAAAATGATTCCGATTTTCATCAGTACGATGACGTTGTTAAAGCGTGTGCTTTCCTTGACGCCTCTGCTGACAATCGCAGTGATGAGGAGAATGATCACTGCAGCCGGAAGATTGAACACGGCGCCCGGCGTGCTTCCCGGCGCTCCTGTCAGTGCGACCGGAATATGAAGGTTGAAGCCGGCAAGCAGTGATTGAAAGTATGAAGACCAGCCGGTGGCAACCGCCGACAGCGCAATGACATATTCAAGCATGAGGTCCCATCCGATCAAAAAGGCAAGCAGCTCTCCGAGTGTCACGTAGGAGTATGAGTACACGCTTCCCGAAATCGGAATCGAAGACGAAAACTCAGCATAGCAGAAGGCAGCGAGCGCACAGGCGAGCCCCGCTAAAATAAACGATATGATAAGGGCGGGACCTGCACCGGTCGCTGCCACTGTTCCTGTAATGACAAAAATCCCTGTACCGATGACACAACCGATACCAAGCAAGGTTAAATCAAATGCGCTTAACGTACGGGCAAGGCTTTTTGACTTGCTCTGCGCACTCAATGTTTCAAGCGGTTTTTTTCTAAATAATGAACTCATCAAAAGTTCCTCCTGGAAGATTCGAAATATTCTAATCATTATATACAGTTCTTGTTGTATTATATTGTCGAAATTTAGCGTAGTCAATAAAATATTTTTCCACTTTAAACGATAGAAGCGAAACAGCGTTGTCGTATTATAGGATAGTAATTTTTACTAATAACATATTCAATTTTATGCAGGGTGAACCGATAGAAAAAATAGATTCGCCCAATTTTGACTTGCGGTTAAAAAGGAGATGCTGACCATGTTTCAATATGAAGAGTTGAATAAACAGTTTATCGGCGGGAAATGGCAGGAGGGCAGCAGCCCGAATGTATTGGAAAACAAAAATCCTTATACTCAAAAAACATTTACAACCTTCCAAAAAGCGACTGCTGACGATGTAGATGAAGCGTATCGAGCAGCGGCGCTGGCAAAGAAAAAATGGGATGCGGTCAATCCGTTCGAGAAAAGAAATATCTTAGAAAAAGCTGTCACGTATATTGAAGAGAACGAAGAAGCCATCATTTATTTGATTATGGAAGAGCTTGGCGGAACAAGGCTCAAAGCGGCCTTTGAAATCGGGCTTGTTAAAAACATCATGAAAGAAGCGGCGACGTTCCCTGTCCGCATGGAAGGGAAAATTCTTCCGTCAACAATAGACGGCAAGGAAAACAGATTATATCGCGTGCCGGCAGGCGTTGTCGGTGTCATCAGTCCATTTAATTTTCCATTCTTTTTATCTATGAAATCAGTGGCGCCCGCGCTTGGAGCCGGCAATGGCGTCGTGTTAAAGCCGCATGAGGAAACACCGATTTGCGGCGGTACGCTGATTGCGAAAATTTTTGAGAACGCGGGAATTCCAGAGGGGCTGCTGAATGTTGTTGTTACAGACATTGCAGAGATCGGAGACAGCTTTGTCGAACACCCGGTGCCGCGGATCATCTCATTTACAGGTTCTACGAAAGTCGGCAGCTACATCGGCCAGCTTGCGATGAAGCATTTTAAAAAGCCGCTTCTTGAACTCGGCGGAAACAGCGCCTTTATCGTGCTTGAAGATGCGGATATCGAATATGCGGTTAATGCGGCAGTGTTCAGCCGATTTACACACCAAGGACAGATTTGTATGTCAGCCAACCGCGTACTTGTTCACTCATCAATTTATGATAAGTTCCTTGAACTGTATCAGGCAAAAGTGGAATCGCTGAAAGTCGGTGACCCGATGGACCCTGATACGATTATCGGGCCTCTAATCAACAGCAGACAGACTGACGGGCTGATGAGATCTGTTGAGAAAGCAATTGAAGAAGGCGCTGTTCCAGTGAAGCTTGGCGGATTTAACGGAACGATCGTGGAACCGACGATCTTAAAAGACGTGAAACCGTTCATGAGCATTGCCAAGGAAGAGCTGTTCGGACCTGTCGTCTCCTTTATGAAGTTTGATTCAGAAGACGAAGCGGTCGATATCGCAAACGAAACCCCGTTTGGCTTGAGCGGTGCCGTACATACGTCAAACCTTGAGCGCGGCGTGGCTTTTGCGAAGCGCATTGAAACAGGCATGATTCACGTTAATGACACGACAATCAACGATGAACCGAATGTGGCCTTCGGCGGTGAAAAACAATCCGGTCTCGGCCGTTTGAACGGCGAGTGGAGCCTTGAAGAATTTACGACACTGAAATGGATTTCGGTCCAGCACGAAAAACGCAGCTTCCCTTATTAATGAATAGGAGTGAATGGAATTGAGCATAAGAACGGAAAAAGAAACCGCAGACCTTCTGAACGCGTTTGTCAAAGTAGCCCCTTATTTAAACAGCCTGGTTCAGGATGATATTACAATCGGCATTTACGATACGGAAAAACTGCTTGTGAATATACCTGCCAAAACCTTTTCTCTCAACGTAAAAGCCGGCGATCCGCTGCAGGAAGGGGATATTATTACAGACGCCATCCGCACCAATCAGAAGAAGACGAGCATGGTTCCGAAAGAATTGTTCGGCTTCCCATTGATTGCACGCGCCATCCCGCTCCACGACGAGAATGGAAGAGTGATAGGGGGCGTCGGCCTCGGAACGAGCCTTGAGGAGTCGTCTAAGCTTCATGATGTGGCGGAAAGCTTATCGGCTGTTGTTGAACAAACGGCAGCAGCCATTTCCGATATTTCTGATTCAATCAACGGGTTTTCAACTCAAATGTCGGGCATTTCCTCTCAGGCGAAAAAGGTAAGCGAAAGCGCCGGTGAAATCGCCGATATTTCAGTAACCGTGAAAGGCATCTCTGACCAAAGCAACCTGCTCGGCCTGAACGCCGCGATCGAAGCGGCGAGAGCAGGGGAGTCTGGAAAAGGCTTCTCTGTCGTTGCAGATGAGATCAGAAAGCTAGCCACGCATTCGAAAGAAAATGTCGGCCAGATTGACCAGATCACGAAAAAAATCCACAGCCTGCTGAAAGGTCTGGAGGAATCAATCGAGTCGATTAATCAGCATACAGACGGACAAGCCGCTGCCGTTGAACAAATTTCCGCCACGATGCAGGAGATTTCAGGAAGCGCACAGCATCTCGCAAAAATGGCAGAAAAAGCACTTGAGGAAGAATAAAAGACCGGGGACGAACGTCCCCGGTCTTTTTTCTATCCTGATTTCCATGAACTTTGTCTGACGTTTTACTAGTTTTATTCCAACGGCTGATTTAAAATGTACACATGAACTTACGTGAGGATTGATAGGAACCATGAGCATATTAAAAGCGGAAAATCTGTATAAAACATACGGAGATAAAACATTATTTGACCACATCTCCTTTCATATTGAAGAGAATGAAAGAATCGGATTAATCGGGCCGAACGGAACAGGAAAATCCACGCTGCTGAAAGTGATTGCCGGCTTGGAATCTATTGAAGAGGGAGACATCACGAAATCAGGCAGCGTGCACGTTGAATTTCTTCATCAAGACCCGGAGCTGCCTGCGGGGCAAACTGTGCTGGAGCATATCTATTCCGGTGAATCGGCTGTGATGAAAACCTTGCGTGAATATGAAAAAGCGCTGAATGAACTGGGGGAAGATCCCGAAAATGAACAGCGCCAGAAGCACCTGCTGGCTGCGCAGGCGAAAATGGATGCGAACAACGCGTGGGATGCGAACACCTTGGCAAAAACCGTATTGTCTAAGCTGGGCGTCAACGACGTAACAAAGCCAGTAAACGAGCTCTCAGGCGGTCAGAAAAAACGGGTGGCCATTGCCAAAAACTTAATTCAGCCCGCTGATCTGCTGATTTTAGACGAGCCGACGAACCATTTGGATAATGAAACGATTGAGTGGCTTGAAGGATATTTAAGCCAATACCCCGGCGCCGTCATGCTGGTGACGCACGACAGGTATTTCTTAAATCGTGTCACGAACCGCATTTATGAGCTCGAACGAGGCAGCCTCTACACGTACAAAGGCAACTATGAAGTGTTTTTAGAAAAACGCGCGGAACGGGAAGCGCAGGCTGAGCAAAAGGAAACGAAGCGGCAAAACCTGCTGCGCCGCGAACTGGCTTGGCTTAGACGGGGAGCGAAAGCGCGCTCCACAAAACAAAAGGCGAGAATTGACCGAGTGGAGGCGCTTAAGGAGCAGAAAGGCCCTCAGTCATCTGGCTCACTCGACTTTGCGATTGGCTCCCACCGTCTTGGCAACCAGGTCATTGAAGCGGAGAACGTGATGATCGCTTATGACGGCCGCATACTTGTCGACCGCTTTAATGAACTGGTCATACCGGGTGAACGGATTGGGATCATCGGGCCAAACGGCATCGGAAAAACAACGCTGTTAAACGCCCTTGCCGGCCGTCATACTCCAGACGGCGGCCATATTGCGATCGGCCAGACCGTTAGAATCGGCTACTATACCCAGGATCATAGTGAAATGAATGGCGAGTTAAAGGTCATTGAATATATAAAAGAAACGGCGGAGGTCGTAAAAACAGCGGATGGCGATATCATTACAGCTGAACAAATGCTGGAGCGTTTCCTCTTCCCGCGTTCGATGCAGCAGACGTATATCCGCAAGCTGTCCGGAGGAGAAAAACGCCGTTTATACTTGCTTCAGGTTCTCATGCAGGAGCCGAATGTCCTGTTTCTCGATGAGCCGACGAACGATTTGGATACCGAAACATTAAGCGTCCTGGAGGATTATATCGACCAGTTCCCTGGCGTCGTCATCACCGTATCCCATGACCGCTACTTCCTTGACCGTGTCGTCGACCGTTTGATTGTGTTTGAAGGAAATGGTGTCATTTCCCGCTTCCAAGGCTCCTACAGTGATTACATGGAGGAATCAAAAGCGAAAAAAACAGCTGAAAAACCGGCTGCTGAAGCAAAACAGCCCGAAGCTGAGCCGAAGAAAAAACGGAAAAAGCTTTCCTACAAAGATCAGCTTGAATGGGACGGCATCGAAGATAAAATTGCCCAGCTGGAAGAAAAGCATGAGCAGCTTGAAGCTGACATCGCCGCAGCAGGCAGCGATTTCGGAAAAATCCAAGAGCTGATGGCCGAACAGGCGAAAACGGCGGAAGAGCTTGAGGCGGCTATGGACCGCTGGACAGAATTGTCCCTTATGATTGAAGAACTTGAAAGTTAGAAAAGCGCGGCCCGCAGCAGGCCGCGCTTTTTTCACATAATGTACAAAAACGAAACACCCTGCTTATGATAGGATGAAATTGTGTGTCAGCGGCACATGGAAAACTAATGGAGATGATGAAGTATGACATTGACTATCGTGATGTTAATCCTCATGAGTCTGGTGAAAATCGTATTAACCTGTCTTCCAACAGGCGTCATGGAATGGCTGCTCAGCAAATTTGAGGTGCACGCCAAGCTGAGTGACGAAAATGCCGTTCTCTCTCTAGCTGGAAAACGTCTTGAGGGGGAAGAGAAGCAGAAAGTGATTGACCAATTTAACGAAGCTGTCTTCCTGGAGAAGTATTATATTTACCCAGGTGACGAAGAGCGTTATTTATATCCGGAAAACGGCGGTACGCCGCTGGTGATAGATACGAAAAAAGGCAAAAATGATGTGAAGCTGTTTGTGTACCGCTACGACGACCATATTGACGTCGTGAAGCAGTACAAGAAGAAAGTGATTGCGTATCAATTGCTTTCTGAAAGCCTTCAAAAGCAGTCTCTGTCAGTGACAGGAAGTTTGGCTTAAACAGGACAGTGAAAGACGGGTGCTTTATGCACTCGTTTTTTTATTGCTTTTCAAAACTTTACGTTTACGTTAAGGTTCAAAAGGTGTATAATGGGAACAGAAACGGCGAAGGGGGATTTACCTTGGAATGGATGAAGATTGATCAAGTAGCCAAAAGAAGTGGGCTGACAAAGCGGACCATCCGGTTTTATGAAGAAATCGGTTTGATTCCGGCGCCGAAACGGACAGACGGCGGCGTAAGGCTTTATTCAGAGGATGATATGGAGGAGCTTGAGAAAGTCATCAGCACAAAAGAAGTGCTCGGTTTTTCCCTTCAGGAGCTTCAGCATTTCATGGAAACCAGCCGCCAGCTAGAGTTAAACAAAGAGGGGTATTTGTTGTCACTGGATCCTAAGGAACGGAAAGAAAAACTGGAGGAAATTCAGGAAACACTGAATCACCAGCTGGATTTGATTGATGAGAAAATCCGCACATTCGAAAGCTTTAAAGAACGCCTGCAAGGCATGAAAGATAAAGCGGAACGTGCTATTCAATCAATCGAATGAAAAGTTTGCCAAACGCTATTTTTGTAGCGTTTCTTTTAATGGAATAAAGATGGAGGTCAGGTCAAATGGATAAGACAAAACAAGTGAATCAGAAAACGGGCTTGCTCAGTCAGCCGAAAGCGGTATGGGCTGTCGCGTTTGCCTGTGTGATTTCCTTTATGGGAATCGGGCTGGTCGATCCAATTCTTCCGGCAATTGCCGCACAATTACATGCTTCACCTAGTGAAGTATCACTCTTGTTTACAAGTTATTTGCTTGTAACCGGATTTATGATGTTTTTCTCAGGCGCCATTTCCAGCCGTATCGGCGCGAAATGGACGTTAATTCTCGGACTTATTTTTATTATTGTGTTTGCGGGGCTTGGCGGCAGTTCAAGCTCAATTGCTCAGCTAGTCGGCTATCGCGGAGGATGGGGATTAGGTAATGCTTTGTTTATTTCAACAGCGCTTGCGGTTATCGTCGGCGTGTCAGTCGGGGGCAGCGCCCAAGCGATTATTTTGTATGAGGCTGCGCTCGGTCTCGGGATTTCTGTCGGGCCGCTTGCAGGCGGAGAGCTTGGAAGCATTTCATGGCGCGCACCGTTTTTCGGGGTATCTGTCCTGATGTTTATTGCGTTAATCGCGATTTCTTTCATGCTGCCGAAATTGCCGAAACCGGCGAAACGCGTCGGTGTGTTTGATGCCATGAAGGCGCTCAAATATAAAGGTCTGCTGACGATGGCGGTATCTGCATTCTTATACAACTTTGGATTTTTTATTTTGCTTGCTTATTCTCCGTTCGTTCTGGATTTAGATGAACATGGTCTTGGATATGTCTTCTTCGGCTGGGGCCTTCTGCTGGCTGTTACGTCAGTCTTTACTGCGCCGCTCGTGCACAAAGCGATGGGCACAGTGCGTTCCTTGGTCGTTCTCTTTATCTCCTTTGCGGTCATTCTCATCATTATGGGGATCTGGACAGAGCATCAGACATTGATTATTACATGTATCGTTGTCGCCGGTGCTGTCCTCGGTATGGTGAATACGATCATGACAACCGCTGTGATGGGTTCTGCGCCGGTTGAACGTCCAATCGCGTCTTCAGCCTACAGCTCAGTCCGCTTCATCGGCGGCGCGCTCGCTCCGTGGATTGCGGGAATGTTGTCAGAACACTTCACCGCAAGCACACCATATACAGTAGGCGGGATCGTCGTTTTTGTCGGCATGCTTGTCCTTCTCATGGGACGTAAACATCTTGCCGGAATTAAGGCGGGACATTAATAACGAAAGACACTGCGCAGATGCAGTGTCTTTTTTATCATGCAACCTTCTCTTTACTACCATATCCATTGCAGCTCATTTTAAAAGACAGAGAGCTGTTGAGAATCGTTCAGAAAAAATGGCAGTAAAAAACCCGCCCTTTAGCAGGCGGGTTTTCTTCGGTTTAAAGCACTTTCGTCGTCCATGACTCGCAGTTCCATGTTTCTGTCGCGATATCCATATAAAAGTCGGGCTCGTGGGAAATAAGCAGAATCGAGCCTTTGTATTCTTTCAGCGCGCGCTTGAGCTCTTCCTTCGCGTCGACATCCAAATGGTTTGTCGGCTCATCGAGCACCAGCAGGTTTGTTTCCGAATTGATCAGCTTGCACAATCTAACTTTCGCTTTTTCGCCCCCGCTTAATACGGAGACGCGGCTTTCGATATGCTTTGTCGTCAGTCCGCATTTCGCCAGAGCGGCCCGGATTTCATACTGCGTATACGAAGGGAATTCGCTCCATACCTCTTCGATGCACGTATTGTTGTTTGTTTCCTTGACCTCTTGCTCAAAATAGCCGGTAAAGAGATGCTCGCCGCGTTCAACCGAGCCTTCAAGCGGCTGGATTTCGCCAAGCAGGCTTTTCAGCAATGTCGTTTTTCCTATGCCGTTCGCGCCGTAAAGGGCGATTTTTTGGCCGCGCTCCATGCGGAGGTTCAGCGGACGTGACAGCGGGGAATCGTAACCGATCACCAGATCCTTCGTTTCAAAAATCAGCTTGCCTGACGTTCTCGCCGGCTTGAAGTGGAATTCCGGCTTTGGCTTTTCTGCCGCGAGCTCAATCATATCCATCTTATCGAGTTTCTTTTGGCGGGACATCGCCATGTTTCTCGTGCTGACGCGGGCTTTGTTGCGGGCAACGAAATCCTTCAGCTCAGCGACTTCCTGCTGCTGCTTTTTATACGCTGCTTCAAGCTGCTGTTTCTTCACCTCGTAGACTTCCATAAACTGATGGTAGTCGCCGACATAGCGTGTCAGCTCTTGATTTTCAACGTGATAAATCAGGTTGATGACGCTGTTTAAGAACGGAATATCATGGGAAATCAAGATGAACGCGTTCTCGTATTCCTGCAGATAACGTTTCAGCCATTCGATATGCTGTTCATCAAGATAGTTGGTCGGCTCATCGAGAAGCAGAATTTCCGGCTTTTCAAGAAGCAGCTTGGCGAGAAGAACCTTTGTGCGCTGTCCGCCGCTCAAATCAGTGACATCACGCTCTAATCCGATATCGCTCAAGCCGAGGCCGCGGGCAATTTCTTCCACTTTGGAATCAATGATATAAAAATCATTGTTCGTCAGCGCGTCTTGAATCACACCGACTTCTTCAAGCAGCTTTTCGAGCTCGTCGGGATCAGCTTCGCCCATTTTGTTGTAAATCTCGTTCATTTCTTCTTCCATCGCAAATAAATAATGGAATGCGTCTTTCAGGACGTCACGGATGGATTTTCCTTTTTCCAGCACGGTATGCTGATCCAGGTAGCCGACACGGACATTTTTTGACCATTCGACTTTTCCCTCATCAGGTTCAAGCTTTCCGGTAATAATATTCATGAAGGTTGATTTTCCTTCACCGTTTGCGCCGATCAGCCCGACGTGCTCGCCTTTTAACAGGCGGAAGGAGACGTTATTAAAAATGGCCCGGTCACCGAAGCCGTGGCTTAAATCCTTTACAGATAAAATACTCATGTTTACACCTCTATCGTTTATCAAACACGCACAATCGGCGTGTATTATTCACCCTTTTGATTATAAAGGAGGAATCGGAATGTTGAAAGGTATAGGAAAGAAAAAGAAAAATTGCGTTCCGGGCGAGGTTTTGAGATACTATGGAGTAGATTTCAGGAATTGAGGAGAACAAAAATGACGCAAACTTGGCCATTTTTACATAATGCACAATCATTTATACAAGAGAATTGGAATGCTTCCGGCTTTCAAAAGCCAACACCTGTTCAGGAGCAGGCAGCACAGCTGATCATGGATGGAAAGGATGTCATCGCGGAATCGCCGACAGGCACAGGCAAGACGCTTGCGTATGCGCTGCCGGTCTTGGAGCGAATTAAGCCAGATCAGAAGCATCCGCAGTCGGTGATTTTAGCGCCGTCGCGTGAGCTGGTGATGCAGATTTTTCAGGTGATTCAGGATTGGAAAGCGGGCTCAGAGCTGCGCGCGGCTTCCTTAATCGGCGGGGCGAATGTGAAGAAGCAGGTCGAAAAGCTGAAAAAACATCCGCATATCATTGTCGGTACGCCGGGCAGGGTATTTGAGCTGATTAAAGCGAAGAAACTCAAAATGCATGAAGTGAAAACGATCGTGCTTGATGAAACAGATCAGCTTGTCCTGCCGGAGCATCGCGAAACGATGAAGCAAATCATTAAAACGACATTGAGAGATCGGCAGCTTCTTTGTTTTTCTGCCACTCTTAAAAAGGAAACTGAGGACGTGCTCCGCGAATTGGCGCAAGAGCCTGAGGTGTTGAAGGTGCAGCGAAGCAAGGCGGAAGCTGGGAAAGTGAAGCATCAATATCTGATTTGCGACCAGCGCGATAAAGTGAAGCTGCTGCAAAAGCTGTCAAGACTCCAAGGCATGCAGGCGCTTGTATTTGTGAGAGACATCGGCAACCTGAGCGTATATGCGGAAAAGCTGGCGTATCATCATGTCGATCTCGGTGTTCTGCACAGTGAAGCGAAAAAAATGGAGCGGGCGAAAATCATTGCCGCATTTGAAGACGGAGAATTCCCGCTCTTATTGGCGACTGACATTGCTGCACGCGGCTTGGATATCGAAAACCTGCCGTACGTGATTCATGCCGATATTCCTGACGAAGACGGCTATGTACACAGATCAGGCCGAACAGGCCGGGCCGGAAAAGAAGGCAACGTGCTGAGCCTCGTTACGAAACTCGAAGAATCAAAGCTGAAAAAAATGGCGAAGAAGCTTGGCGTGGAGCTGAGTGAAGCTGTGTATACAGGCGGAAAATTGAAGACGAAATAAAAAGGAGGGCGGTAAGCCCTTCTTTTTTGTTGTAAAATAATAGAAAAGGGATCGCGCGGGGTGGGAAGATGGTTTCAATAGACAGATTTCAAGTGATGAAGGAGCCGGAGCTGAAAATCCTTGAACAATGGTTTGAAGATGAGGATACAAGGCGGAGAATGGATGGGATGCTGCCATTAGATGTGTGGTATGCACGAGTGAATAAAGATGAAGACGATACTGTCATGATGGCTTATGACGGGCAGCTTCCGGCAGGGATGGTCGTTATGGAGTTCGGGGA
This sequence comes from Bacillus sp. TSO22, assembly GCF_020223595.1. Taxonomy (NCBI): domain Bacteria; kingdom Bacillati; phylum Bacillota; class Bacilli; order Caryophanales; family Bacillaceae; genus Bacillus; species Bacillus sp. TSO22. The sequence goes on along the minus strand of NZ_JAHAWO010000013.1, from coordinate 127,432 downwards.
GAAGCGGGCGTATATTGGATTGATCGTAAATCCTTTGTACCGGCTTCAAGGGTACGGAAAACAGATATTGCAAAAACTGCTGAGTGACCCTGATTTTAATGGTGTGCGGGAATGGGCTGCATGCATTGAAGAAGACAATCGAATCAGTCTGGCTTGCTTTCAAGCAGCCGGATATACTTTGGAGGACACTGAACCTGATGAAGATGGCTTTCTCACTTTGATTCTTCGCACCTGACCATACACAAAAACACGAAGGGCAAAAATCCCTCCGTGTTTTCATTATCATGTCAGCTCGGATCACTGACTTTGATCAGCTGTTTTCCTTTATTTTCGCCTTTAAATAAACCGAGAAACGCGTCAGGAATGTTTTCGAAGCCTTCTGTGATGGTTTCCTCGTAATGGAGCTTTCCATCCTTTAGCCATTCGGCCAGCTGTTTTGCTCCCTCAGAAAAGCGATCGGAGTAGTCGCCTACGATAAACCCTTGCATCAGCGACTTGGTTTTGATCAGCTTCGATTGGACGCGGGGCCCCATATCATCTTCTTCGCTTTCAGCGTTATAGGAAGAAATGGCGCCGCACACCGGAATGCGGGCAAATTCATTGAGCAGATTCATGACCGCATCTGAGATTGGCCCGCCGACATTGTCAAAATACACATCGACACCGTCAGGACAAGCGTCTTCAAGCGCTTTTTGGATATCATCAGCTGTTTTGTAGTTGATGGCTTCGTCAAACTGCAGCTCCTGTTTTAAATACGCGATTTTCTCATCAGAGCCCGCGATGCCGACGACTCGCGCGCCTTTGATTTTGGCAATCTGCCCGACCGCTGAACCGACGGCTCCCGCTGCTCCGGAGACTACCACGGTTTCGCCTTCTTTCGGGCGCCCGATGTCCAGCAGTCCGAAATATGCCGTCAAGCCGGTCATTCCCAAAATGCCGAGATAGGCCGAAGCGGGAGCGAGGCTTGTATCAATTTTTCGCAAGGCTGACTCGCTCACAGCGGAAAATTCCTGCCAGCTGAGGTTTCCGATGACGATATCGCCTTTTTTTAGATGATCGCCGTCTGATACGACTTCAGCGATGACCCCGCCAGAGAGCGCTTCATTCAAGGCGAACGGCTCAACATATGACTTCGTATCCTGCATACGGCCACGCATATAAGGGTCAACTGATACATAAAGCGTTTTGACAAGCACTTCCCCTTGCTTCGGCTCGGGGACCGGAATGGTTTCAAAGCGAAAATCTTCATGAACGGGAACACCTTGCGGGCGTCTTGCTAATTGAATTTGCTGCTGAGATGCTGTCATTTTCATCCTCCTATCACTTGATTGACACCACTGTAACATGGAGAGGAGGAGAAATACAAAAGGTAAGCCGGCATGCAAAAAAGGAGAGGGGGTTCCTCTCCTTTTTATCACGCCCGTAATTTCGGACACAGTCCCGTCGGCAGGCACATTGGCTTCTGGTCGATCGGGCTTCTCATGATGCAGCATTCCAGGCCGAAGACTTCACGGAAAAATGGCTGGGTAAACACATCTTCCGGTGTTCCGGCATTGTATACTTTTCCGTCCAGCACACTGATCAGATAGTCAGCATATTGAGCGGCCTGGTTTAAATCATGGAGCACCATCACAACGGTGCGGCCATGATCGCGGTTCAGCTTTTTCAGCAGCTCAAGCACTTCAATCTGGTGTGAAATGTCTAAATACGTGGTCGGTTCATCAAGCAAAAGCAAATCAGTTCCTTGAGCAAGCGCCATGGAAATCCATGCTCTTTGTCTTTGACCGCCTGAGAGAGCATCCAGTGTCCGTTCCTTCAGCTCTATCATTCCCGTTGCTTCCAGGGCCCACTCTACCATATCGTGATCCTCTTGGGTATGCTTGGATAACAGTTTTTTGTGAGGATGTCTGCCGAAATAGCACAATTCCTCTACCGTCAATCCTTCAGGCGCCTGAGGAGATTGAGGAAGAATGGCCAGTTTTTTTGCGACTTCTTTTGACGGCTGGCGGTGGATATCTTTTCCTTCTAATAGTACCGTACCGCTTTTTGGCGCCATCAGCCTGGCGAGTGATTTGAGGATTGTTGATTTCCCGCAGCCATTGGCGCCGATGAGTGCAGTGATTTTTCCCTCTTCTATCTTTAAATCGACTCCGTCAATAATCACTGTGCTGTCATATGAAAGAGTGAGCTGGTCTGCAGCCAGTTTTCCCATGATATCCTCTCCCTACTGTTTCCTCGCTTCGAATTTCAATAAATATAAGAAATAAGGCGCGCCGATCACGGCTGTCAATATTCCGGCCGGTATTTCAACCGGAGGCATGATGCCGCGCCCTAACGTATCTGCAATTAATAATATAATAGCACCAATCAATGCCGATGCAGGCAGTAAATATTTAGCTTTTTCTCCGGTAAGCCGTCTGGCGATATGCGGAGCAAGCAAACCGATAAAACCGATTGAGCCAACGACGGCTACACAGCTTCCCGCCAGCGCAACCGCGGTGAAAATCAGAATGAATCTCAGCCGGTTTGCGTTTTCGCCGAGACCCTGCGCAAGCTCATCGCCGAGTGACATAAGATCCAGCTTCGGTATGAGAATGCAGACGATCGGCAAAAGAATCAAAAGCCATGGCGCAAGCAGCTTGACTTCTTCCCAGTTTCTTCCCCAGAGGCTGCCTGTCAGCCAAATGAGTGCAGCATTCACGTCGCCCGGAAACTTCACCATCATATATTGCATCCCGGCGTGGCAGACCGCGCCTAAGGCGATGCCTGATAGAGCCAATGAAGAGGGCTGAATGCTTTTTTTGCGGGCTATCATTAATAATAGTACAGCAATAATGGCGGCTCCGGCAAATGCAGAGAACGGAAGCACGTACACTGGCGATTTAGGAAAAATCAGAATCACAGCCATGGCCGCAAGTCCGGACCCTTTTGAAATGCCGACAACGTCCGGGGAAGCGAGCGGATTGCGGATGACACCCTGCAAAATCGCACCGGCCGCGGCAAGCCCGGCACCGGCCAAAATCGCTAGTATAATCCGGGGAAGGCGGTATTGCTGGATGATGAATTCAAAGGAATGATCCAGTCCCAGCAAATTTGTCACCACCGCATCCGGTGAAATGTATAATGCACCGAAGCCGATGCTGATGACGGACAGAACGATCAGAAGCACGGCCAATATGAGTATCGCCAGCAAGGGGCGTTTTTGTTTTCTGGTTGTTTTCTTCATTTCAGATTTCGCCCTTTCCTTGCCAAATATAAGAAAAACGGTGTTCCGATAATCGCGGTGACAATGCCGACCGGTGATTCATAAGGAAACGCAATCCATCTGGCCAGAACATCTGCGTACACAAGCAAAATGGCACCGAACAGCGCTGAAAACGGAAGCACATATTGATAATGTTCTCCGATCAGCTTGCGGACAATATGCGGAATGAGCAGTCCGACAAAGCCGATCGGCCCGGCGACGGCTACGGAAGCGCCGGAAAGAATTAAAATGATAAAGCTGATCAGAATCCGAATGCCGTTCATGTTTTGCCCTAGCCCTTTTGCTGTCTCGTCCCCAAGACCGAGGACAGAAACAGAACCGGAAAACACGAGGGCAAGCCCGATGCCGATGACAGAAAACGGAGCGATGGTCATGACGTCCTGCCAATTGCTTCCGTCAATCGCGCCTGTCATCCAGTACAGGACATCCTCTCCCGACTCATTTAAAATAATGACGGCCTGTGTCATGGAGGAGAGGAACAAATGCACCGCCATTCCCGACAGCGCCAGCTTGACTGGTGTCATTCCGCCGGATGAGGCAATCATATACACAATCGCGCCGCCTGCTGCCGCACCCGCAAAAGCGAATACAACGGAAGAATAGGGCGATGCCGGCAGAATGACGAGAGAAGCAACGACAAAAAGCGATGCGCCCGCATTCACACCGAAAATTTGAGGTGAAGCCAGAGGGTTTCTAGTCATGGCCTGCATCAGCGCCCCTGCTACGGCAAGGCTGGCACCGACGAAAACGCCGATTAATGTGCGGGGAAGGCGAAGAGTAGAGATGATGAGCTGTTCCTTTGAACCGTCCCATACAAAAAGATATTTCAATGAATCTATGATGCCGATGTCTGAGGCTCCTACTGATAGATTAAGCCCAAGCCCGAATATAAAAATGATCAGTGCGATGATAAATATCATCAGTCTCGATGATAAGCGCCGTTTGGCTGAATGATACAACAGTCTCACTTCCTTACTGCGTCTGATTGCAAAAACGAAGAAGCAAGGATTTCCCCTCGCTTCTCATAGTCTTACTTATTATACACTTTTTTGAGGACGTCTTTGGCGCTTGTTTCACTAGACTTGATCCCTCTGAATCTTGTCCAAGTGTCACGGTCTGCATCATAGACTTGTCCGTTTTTCACCGCTTTGAGATTTTTCCAGAGCGGGTTCGTTTTCCACTCGTCTACAATTGTCTTGCCTTCGTTGGCTGAGATGAACAAAATATCTGGATCGATTTTGCTCAATTGCTCAAGGCTGACCTCTTGATAGGCTTCATTTGATTTCACTGCGTGCGTAAAGCCAAGCATTTTAAAGATTTCTCCGTCATAAGATGATGACGTATGAAGCTGGAATGAATCTGCTCTAGCAACCCCAAGAACGATGTTGCGGTTTTCATCTTTCGGAAGCTCCGCTTTTAGATCGTTGATCACTTTGTTGTGCTCTGCAAGCTTCTCTTTTCCTTCATCTTCTTTATTTAATGCTTTAGCAATGGTTGTAAAGCTGTCGATCGTTTCGTCATATGTCGCTTCCCGGCTTTTTAATTCAATCGTCGGGGCGATTTGTTTCAGCTGTTTATAAATGTTTTTATGGCGTTCAGCATCAGCGATGATGATATCAGGCTTTAAGGAACTGATGACCTCTAGATTCGGTTCGCTGCGTGTGCCTACCGATGTATAATCAATTGAGCTGCCGACAAGCTTTTTAATCATATCTTTTTTGTTGTCATCGGCGATGCCCACCGGCGTAATGCCGAGGTTGTAGACAGCATCCAAGAATGAAAGCTCAAGGACAACCACCCGCTTAGGTGTGCCGCTTACTGGCGTTTTTCCTTCTTCGTGCTGGATCACTCTTGAATCCTTAGACTTGCTTTCGCTGCTTCCGCTGTTATTCTGGCTTGATGAACAGCCGGATACAATGAAGCAGGCGATTAATAGAACACTCATGATGGCAATCAACTTGTTAGAATAGGTGCGCATGTCATTCTTCCTTTTTTTAGATTTAGTAATGAGAATCATTATCACATGTAAACACTATAATAGCATGGCTCATCATGTCAATATTTTTTTAGTAAAGAAAGCGTCGGTTTTACTGCTTTCTCATGAAAGCATCATCAGACACAAATAAATGGTATACAGCATCGCTGTGTCTCCGAGACAAAAACGCTTGGGCATTAGCTTTAGAGTTTTTAAGCATATCAGCATTAACATAAGGAAGGAGAGCGCCGAGATAACCGGATAATTTCTTTTCTATTTCTTCTGCGAGCGCGAATTCAATGTCGCCGATATTCATGATAATCGAGAAGACAAAGTCGATATCGATATGAAAATGTTCCTCAGCAAAGACCGCAAGCTCGTGAATTCCGGGTGAACAGCCGGCGCGCTGATGGAAAATCTGTTTGACTAAATCACTCACAACCCATGCATTGTATTGCTGTTCTGGTGAAAAGTATTGCATTAGACATACCTCCTGCTCGTACGGATAAAGACAGCAATTCATGATCGTTTGCTCCGTGCAGCGGTTTCTCTTTGATTTTGATTTTTCTGAAAATATTCCCCGTTCCTATCACTTTACCATGGGCGGAAAATAAATGGCTACTACCATTCTTCCTGTTTTTCGCTTCAATGTTCTGGAATCTGTTTCATCTATATCCTACCGGGTATGAAAGAAATATAGTAATCATGAAGGAGGAATGTCGGAATGAAACCAGTAGTAAAAGAGTATACAAACGACGAACAGCTCATGAAGGATGTAGAAGAATTACAGCAAATGGGTGTTGCGAAAGAGGATGTATACGTCTTAGCTCACGACGATGACAGAACGGAACGGCTGGCAGACAACACGAACGTCAACACGATCGGAGCCAAAGAAACGGGTTTTAAGAATGCGGTAGGAAACGTGTTTAATAAAAAAGGAGACGAGCTCCGCAATAAAATTCATGAAATCGGCTTTTCTGAAGATGAAGCCGCTCAATTTGAAAAACGTTTGGATGAAGGGAAAGTGCTTCTCTTTGTAACAGACAATGAAAAAGTGAAATCCTGGGCTTAATGCAGGGATAGAACCCAAAAGGCAAACTTCGGCCTTTTGGGTTTTTTGCGGTTTTTGCGGTGCATGTTTTGCAGAATGCCGCAATTAGATAGCGGAACATTTTCGGTTCTGGATGTCCCTCAATTTGCTATTATATTTTTGTGATAAATTGGAATAAAATCTCACAAAATAGAAAATGGGGGTTCATAGTGGATGAAAAAAGTGATGTTAGCTACGGCTCTATTCTTAGGGTTGACTCCAGCTGGCGCAAACGCGGCTGATTTGGGCCATCAAACATTAGGGTCAAATGATGGCTGGGGCGCGTACTCGACGGGCACGACAGGCGGATCAAAAGCATCGTCCTCGAACGTGTATACCGTCAGCAACAGAAACCAGCTTGTCTCGGCATTAGGCAAGGATACCAACACAACGCCAAAAATCATTTATATCAAGGGAACAATTGACATGAATGTGGATGACAATTTGAAGCCGCTTGGTTTAAATGACTATAAAGATCCAGAGTACGATTTGAACAAATATTTGAAAGCCTATGATCCAAGCACATGGGGCAAAAAAGAGCCTTCCGGAACACAAGAAGAAGCCAGAGCACGCTCTCAGAAAAACCAAAAAGCACGGGTCATGCTGGATATTCCTGCAAACACGACAATCGTCGGTTCAGGGACAAATGCCAAAATTGTGGGCGGAAACTTCCAAATTAAGAGTGATAACGTCATTATCCGCAATCTCGAATTCCAGGACGCCTATGATTATTTTCCGCAATGGGATCCAACTGACGGAAGCTCAGGAAACTGGAACTCTCAATACGACAACATCACGATAAACGGCGGCACGCATATATGGATTGACCATTGTACATTTAATGACGGCTCACGTCCGGACAGCACATCGCCAAAGTATTTCGGCAGAGAATATCAGCACCATGACGGACAAACTGATGCTTCTAACGGCGCTAACTATATCACGATGTCTTACAACTATTATCACGATCATGATAAAAGCTCCATTTTCGGATCAAGCGACAGCAAAACATCTGATGATGGCAAATTGAAAATTACGCTTCACCATAACCACTACAAAAATATCGTCCAGCGCGCACCGAGAGTCCGCTTTGGACAAGTGCACGTATACAACAACTATTATGAAGGCAGCACAAGCTCCTCAGGTTATGCCTTCAGCTATGCGTGGGGAATCGGAAAGTCATCTAAAATTTATGCTCAAAACAATGCCATTGACGTTCCGGGATTGACTGCTGCTAAAACAATCAGCGTATTCAGCGGGGGAACAGCTTTATATGACTCAGGCACCTTGCTGAATGGCACGCAAATCAGCGCATCGGCTGCAAACGGATTGAGCTCTTCTGTCGGCTGGACACCGTCTCTGCACGGCACAATCGATGCTTCAGCGAATGTGAAATCGAATGTTATATCTCAAGCGGGTGCGGGTAAACTGAATTAAGAAATGAAAAAACACAAAGGGCTGCTCACCTTTGTGTTTTTTAATTAATTAAATTGTTTATTAACTTAGTTAAGGAGTAGAATGGGAAAGGGGATCGGAAAACAAGTATATAGGAGGAGACCTATTTATGGCTTCAGAAAAAGACGCAGGAAAACAGTCAGCAGTAAAGCTTGTTCCATTGCTTATTACTGTCGCTGTGGGACTAATCATCTGGTTTATTCCCGCTCCGTCCGGACTTGAACCTAAAGCTTGGCATTTGTTTGCGATCTTTGTCGCGACAATTATCGGCTTTATCTCCAAGCCCTTGCCAATGGGTGCAATTGCAATTTTTGCATTGGCGGTTACTGCACTAACTGGAACACTATCAATTGAGGATACATTAAGCGGATTCGGGAATAAGACCATTTGGCTTATCGTGATCGCATTCTTTATTTCCCGGGGATTTATCAAAACCGGGCTCGGTGCGAGAATTTCGTATGTATTCGTTCAGAAATTCGGGAAAAAAACCCTTGGACTTTCTTATTCACTGCTGTTCAGTGATTTAATACTTTCACCTGCTATTCCAAGTAATACGGCGCGTGCAGGAGGCATTATATTTCCTATTATCAGATCATTATCCGAAACATTCGGATCAAGCCCGGCAAATGGAACAGAGCGAAAAATCGGCGCATTCTTATTGAAAACCGGTTTTCAGGGGAATCTGATCACATCTGCTATGTTCTTAACGGCGATGGCGGCAAACCCGCTGATTGCCAAGCTGGCCCATGATGTCGCAGGGGTGGACTTAACATGGACAAGCTGGGCAATTGCCGCGATTGTACCGGGACTTGTAAGCTTAATCATCACACCGCTTGTAATTTACAAGCTGTATCCGCCGGAAATCAAAGAAACACCGGATGCGGCGAAAATCGCAACAGAAAAACTGAAAGAAATGGGACCATTCAAAAAATCAGAGCTTTCCATGGTTATTGTCTTTCTTTTGGTGCTTGTGCTTTGGATTTTTGGCGGCAGCTTCAACATCGACGCAACCACAACCGCATTGATCGGTTTGGCCGTTCTATTATTATCACAGGTTCTGACTTGGGATGATATCAAGAAAGAACAGGGCGCTTGGGATACGCTCACTTGGTTTGCGGCGCTTGTCATGCTGGCCAACTTCCTGAATGAGTTAGGCATGGTGTCTTGGTTCAGCAATGCCATGAAATCATCCGTATCAGGATTCTCTTGGATTGTGGCGTTCTTAATCTTAATTGTTGTGTATTATTATTCTCATTATTTCTTTGCAAGTGCGACAGCCCACATTAGTGCGATGTATTCAGCATTCCTGGCTGTCATCGTGGCAGCGGGCGCACCTCCGCTTTTAGCAGCACTGAGTCTCGCATTCTTCAGCAACCTGTTCGGGTCAACGACTCACTACGGTGCTGGAGCGGCTCCGGTCTTCTTCGGAGCAGGCTACGTTCCGCAAAGCAAATGGTGGTCCATCGGATTTATCCTGTCGATTGTTCATATTGTCGTATGGCTTGTGATCGGCGGATTATGGTGGAAAGTACTAGGTATATGGTAGAAAGAAAAAGGCAGACTTCGTCTGCCTTTTTTATTTTCTCTTCATTTTACTATCTGCAAAAAATATTTTACCCTTTCACAAGAGAATGGATTTTGAAAAATAAGAAAATTCCCTATAAAAAATGATATGATCTAGGTAGAAAGGACGGCTGGTGCTGTGGTGAAAAAGCGGGTCCATTTTTCCCTGCAAACAAAAATAATGGGGCTCATTGCGGCTCTGCTGGTCTTTGTCATTGGTGTGCTGACCATTACGTTAGCCGTTCAGCATACACAGGAGGAACGGAGACAGGCAGAGCAGCTGGCGGTTCAGACGGCGAGAACCATTTCCTATATGCCGCCGGCTAAAGAGCTCATTGAGAGAAAAGGCGGGTATGCGGCTGAGACGCAAGAGGTCATTGAACAAATGAAAGAACAGACTGGCGCGTATGCCATTTATGTGTTGGACGAAAAAGGAGACATTCGGAGCGCCTCAGAAAAAAGCGGTCAAAAGAAGCTGGAGCGCAGCAGAGAAATTTTGTTTGGCGGCTCGCATGTTTCTGAAACAAAAGCAGATGGACGAAGAGTCATCAGAGGGAGCGCGCCGATCATTAAAGAGCAGAAGGGATACAGCCAAGTGATCGGCAGCGTGTCTGTTGATTTTCTGCAAACGGAGACCGAGCAAGGCATCAAAAAGCATTTGAGAAACTTGAGTGTGATCGCTGTGCTTGTGCTGCTGCTCGGATTTGCCGGTGCCGCCGCGCTGGCAAAAAGCATCAGGAAGGATACGCTTGGCCTTGAGCCGCATGAGATCGCGGCTCTTTATCGGGAAAGGAATGCAATGCTTTTTGCGATTAGAGAAGGAATCATTGCCACCAATCGTGAAGGCGTCGTCACTATGATGAACGTGTCGGCGGCCGAGATGCTGAAGCTTCCCGAGCCTGTGATCCATCTTCCTATTGATGACGTCATGCCAGGAGCCGGGCTGAAATCTGTGCTTGAACAAGGAGACATACTGCCGAACCAGGAGGTAAGTGTCAATGATCAAGTTTTTATTATCAATACGAAAGTGATGACTCAAGGCGGGCAGGCGTATGGGATTGTCGTCAGCTTCCGGGAGAAAACAGAGCTGAAAAAGCTGATCGATACACTGACGGAGGTTCGCAAATATTCAGAGGATCTCAGGGCGCAGACCCATGAATTCTCAAATAAGCTGTACGCGATCTTAGGGCTGCTTGAGCTCGGTGAGTATGATGAAGCCATTGAGCTGATTAAAGAAGAATACGCGATACAAAATGAACAGCATGATATTTTATTCCAAAACATCCATTCGCAGCAGGTGCAGGCGATTTTGCTGGGAAAAATAAGCAAGGCATCGGAAAAAAAGGTCAAGCTGTCTATTGATGAGAACAGCTCGCTCGCGCCTCTTCCTGCACATATCGGCTTGTCCCATCTCATTACGATTATTGGCAACTTAATTGATAACGCTTTCGAAGCGGTAGCAGAGCAAAGCGTGAAGGAGGTTTTGTTTTTCATCACGGATATGGGCCATGATATTGTCATCGAAGTATCAGACACAGGGCCCGGTGTATCGCCCGATAAGATGGAAGCTGTATTTCAAAGAGGCTATTCTTCAAAGGGGATGAAGAGAGGCTACGGTCTGGCTAATGTCAAAGACTCAGTGCATGAACTGGGCGGCTGGATCGAACTGGCGAACCAAAAAAGTGGCGGTGCGGTATTCACTGTATTTATACCGAAGGAGAAACAAAGGGGGAATCCATTTGATTCACATCGCGATTGCGGAGGATGATTTTCGGGTTGCGCAAATCCATGAGAGATTGATTGAACAGCTTGATGGATTCAAGATTATCGGAAAAGCGGCCAATGCCAAAGAGACAATGGCGCTTTTGGAGGAACAAAAGGCTGATTTGCTTCTGCTCGATATTTATATGCCGGACGAGCTTGGGACCACATTGATTCCTGAGATACGAAGCCGATTTCCTGAAGTGGACATTATGATCATCACAGCGGCAACAGAAACGCGTCATTTACAGGAAGCGCTCAGGGCAGGGGTTGCCCACTATTTGATCAAACCCGTAACGGCTGACAAGTTCAGACAAGTGCTGCTTCAGTATAAAGAAAAAAGGAAGCTGCTTTTGTCTCAGCCGGAGGTCAGTCAATCCATGATTGATCATATTTTCGGGAACGGTGTGAAGACATCTTTGCCGGCAGAGAATTTGCCGACAGGCATTAATTCGATAACACTGCGAAAAATTAAAGAAGCGCTTCGGAATGCAGCAGAAGGATTAACAGCAGAAGAGCTTGGGGAAAAAATGGGGGCGTCACGAACGACCGCCCGCCGCTATGCCGAGTACCTTGTGGCAAAGGAAGAAGCAAGAGCCGAGCTTGAATACGGGATTATCGGCAGGCCGGAGAGAAAATATTATTTGGCGGCGGACTAGATATGAAAAAGTATATGATCCTATTGATTGCTCTATTGATCTTTATGCAGGGGGACATCAGGCAGGCGGCTGCGCCGCGCCTGCCAGACGGGCCAATTGAAATTGTCGTCCCCGCTGAGCCTTCTGGCGGCTGGGATGTCACAGCGCAGGCGATCCAATCTGTTCTGAGGCAGAAGCAGATCGTGAAGGGTGAGGTTCATGTTGTCTATAAACCCGGCGGCGGGGGAGAGAAAGGCTGGAAATATGTCAATGAAAGCAGTAAACAGACCATCAGCATGACGTCCAGTTTAATCCTGAGCAATGATCTTCTCGGGCAAAGTAAATTAAAAACGGACGATTTTACTCCGCTCGCCATTCTCTCCAAGGAATGGCAGACTGTTGCATTGCCAAAAGGATCAGCGTTAACAAACGGCAAGGATTTGCTGAATGAGATTAAGATGCATCCCGGCAAGGTGAAAATCGGCTTTGCGCCGGGGCTTGGCAATGATGATCAGCTCTCGTTTGTCAGAGCGGCTGATATGTACGGCATTGACCCTTTTGACATTCAATTTCTGCAGTATGACAGCAGTGAGCAGCTCATTCAGGCGCTGTTCAGACATGAGATAGAAGCGGCTTCAATGACACTATCTGAAGCGAAACCATATGAGCGGCACGGCGATATCACATTAGCTGCTGTAACGTCTGATAAAAGGCTTCCAGGTTTTCCTGATGTTCCGACGTGGAAGGAGCAGGGGATCCCGTTTGTGTTTTCTCATTGGAGAGGGGTTTTGGGCCCGAAAAACATGTCGGAGGAAGAGATTTCTTACTGGGATCAAGCGCTAAAGAAGGTCACATCCTCGCCTGAGTGGAAGCGAAAAATAAACGAACAGGATTGGGAAAGCTTTTATTTGAACAGCAGGGAAACGAAACGGTTTCTTGACCAGCAATCCGTTTTTTATCAAAGCATTATGACAGGAAATTAAGATCCCGGCATTCCGGGATTTTTTTCGTGTCGACAAACCCTCGCATTCATAGTCAAGCCTGCGCGTCGGTGCTTACCAGTTATGAAAGGAACGACGGCTAATCGCTCAGGCGCCCTGCCTAAACCCCGCCGTCATCACATCCTGTAAAAGTCTGCTCCAATGCTCGCCTTTCCTAGACTTCAAGGGTTTTCAATCACGCTATCTTTTTATGTGCCCAGAAATGATCAAAAAGAACAAAAAGGTTTTAAAAATTTAAAAATACAAAAAAACCAAATTATTTACTTGCGAATGTTTTTCCCATACGATGGCAAAAAGGCAAGACAAAAAGGGGAGTAAGGGAGAAAAAAATGTAAGCGGATTCATTTAAGGGGGAATGGGTGTGTTAGCAATCTTAGGCTTTCTCATGATGCTCGTGTTTATGGCATTGATCATGACAAAACGGCTTTCTGTACTGACAGCGTTAGTTTTGACGCCGATTGTGTTTGCGCTGATCGCCGGATTTGGATTTACTGAAGTCGGGGACATGATGATTTCGGGGATTCAGCAGGTAGCGCCGACTGCGGTCATGATTATGTTTGCGATCTTATATTTTGGGATTATGATTGATACAGGGCTGTTTGATCCGATGGTTGGCAAAATCTTAAGCATGGTCAAAGGCGACCCGTTAAAGATTGTTGTCGGGACAGCGGTTCTTACGATGCTCGTCGCCTTGGACGGAGATGGCTCGACCACGTATATGATTACGACAAGCGCAATGCTTCCGCTCTATCTGCTGCTTGGCATCCGGCCGATTATCCTGGCGGGAATCGCGGGAGTCGGCATGGGGATCATGAACACAATTCCGTGGGGTGGCGCGACGCCGCGGGCGGCGAGCGCGCTGGGGGTTGATCCGGCTGAACTTACAGGGCCGATGATTCCTGTCATCGCAAGCGGGATGCTTTGTATGGTTGCAGTTGCGTATGTGCTTGGAAAAGCGGAACGAAAGCGCCTTGGGGTGATTGAACTGAAACAGCCGGCCAATGCCAATGAGCCGGCGGCTGCGGTTGAAGATGAGTGGAGGCGGCCGAAGCTGTGGTGGTTCAATTTATTGTTAACGCTTTCTTTGATAGGATGTTTAGTATCGGGTAAAGTCAGTTTAACCGTACTGTTTGTCATTGCGTTCTGTATTGCGCTGATTGTGAATTATCCAAACCTTGAGCATCAGAGACAGCGCATCTCGGCGCATTCCAGCAACGTGCTGGCTATTGGCTCAATGATTTTTGCGGCAGGGGTTTTTACGGGGATTTTGACAGGCACCAAAATGGTTGATGAAATGGCGATTTCACTTGTGTCGATGATTCCGGAACAAATGGGCGGATTGATCCCGGCGATTGTGGCCTTAACCAGCGGTATTTTCACATTCCTGATGCCGAATGACGCATATTTCTACGGGGTGCTGCCGATTTTATCAGAAACGGCTGTCGCATATGGTGTTGATAAAGTGGAAATTGCCAGAGCCTCTATCATCGGCCAGCCGATCCATATGCTGAGCCCGCTTGTGCCATCTACTCATTTGCTTGTCGGACTTGTCGGGGTTTCTATTGACGACCATCAAAAATTCGCATTGAAATGGGCGGTTCTCGCAGTGATCGTCATGACGGCTATCGCTCTATTGATCGGTGCGATCTCTATTTCAGTATGATAATTCAAGCGTAATGACACACACTAACGGCATACAACATACCGGAGGTGTCATCATGAGTGATCCTTATATGCCGCTGACTTCGGTCAGAAGCGGAACGGGGTTCGAAGCGGCAAAAGGGGTGCACGGCTTGACCGTGCAAATTGCGAATGTCTATTTTATTCAGCTGCCTTCTGAACCTCGCTCATTTGTTTTAATTGATGCGGGCATGCCTCAATCAGCCGACATGATTGTAAGTGAAGCCAAACAAAGATTCGGCGATGATTTTCAGCTGAAGGCGATTATCCTCACACACGGGCACTTTGATCATATCGGGGCAATCGAAGGGATCCTTGAGCATTGGGATGTTCCTGTGTATGTCCATTCTCGGGAAATGCCTTATGTAACAGGTAAAGAGGATTATCCTCCGGCTCGTCCTGACAGCAAGAGCGGGCTGGTTGCCAAGCTGTCGCCGCTGTTTCCGCGGCACTCCATCGATATTTCCTCACATGTGCAGACACTGTCGGAAGACGGCTCTGTACCGTTTCTTGACGAGTGGATGTGGATTGCGACTCCGGGACACACGCCGGGCCATATTTCGTTATTCCGCGAGGACGGACGCGTGCTTGTAGCAGGCGATGCAGTCATTACCGTGGAACAGGAGAAAATGGCAGACGTCCTGATTCAGAAACAGGAGCTTCATGGGCCGCCGGCTTATTTCACGCCTGACACAGAGACGGCTGCCGAATCCATTCAGAAGCTTGCCGGCCTTGAACCGGAAGCACTGCTGACCGGGCATGGCATACCGATGACCGGCAAAAACTTTCGCAGTGACTTAATTGAATTGGCAAATCGTTTAGCGTCTCTTTAACACCCGCACACGCGGGTGTTTTTTATTGTTTTCCAAGAAGATACAGAAAAATCATTTGTCTTCCGGCTTAAAAACGATACAATGAAAAGCATGAATGCGATTTGAAGGGGAGAGTTTGTTGGAAGAAAAAGAAATACTTTGGAACGAAGCGAAAGCGTTTATTGCCGCATGCTATCAGGAATTGGGCAAGGAAGAGGAAGTGAAAGACCGTCTCGATAGCATTAAAAGTGAAATTGACCGGACCGGAAGCTATGTACATACGAGGGAAGAGCTTGCGCACGGGGCAAAAATGGCTTGGAGAAACAGCAACCGCTGCATCGGCAGATTGTTCTGGAATTCGCTGAATGTCATCGACAGACGTGACGTCCGGACGAAGGAAGAAGTGCGTGACGCCCTCTTTCATCATATTGAAACCGCCACCAATAACGGGAAAATCAGGCCGACCATTACGATTTTCCCTCCGGAAGAGAAGGGTGAAAAGCAAGTCGAGATCTGGAATCATCAGCTGATCCGGTACGCTGGATATGAATCAGGCGGAGAAAGAATCGGCGACCCGGCTTCCCGTTCCCTGACCGCAGCCTGCGAAGAGCTCGGCTGGCGCGGAGAGCGAACGGATTTTGACCTGCTGCCGCTCATTTTTCGCATGAAAGGCGACGAACAGCCGGTCTGGTATGACCTGCCGCGTTCACTTGTGATCGAGGTTCCAATCACACATCCGGATATCGAAGCGTTTTCTGATCTGGAGCTGAAATGGTACGGGGTGCCGATTATTTCTGATATGAAGCTTGAGGTCGGGGGCATTCATTATAATGCCGCGCCGTTTAACGGCTGGTATATGGGCACGGAAATCGGAGCGAGAAACCTGGCAGATGAAAAGCGGTACGACAAGCTCAAAAAAGTCGCGTCCGTTATCGGCATTTCTACTGATTACAATACGGATTTATGGAAGGATCAAGCGCTTGTTGAATTGAATAAAGCTGTGCTGCACTCGTATAAAAAGCAGGGTGTCAGCATCGTTGACCATCATACCGCGGCAAGCCAGTTTAAACGGTTTGAAGAACAGGAGGAAGAAGCGGGCAGAAAGCTGACGGGGGACTGGACGTGGCTGATTCCGCCGATTTCACCCGCTGCCACTCATATCTTCCACCGTTCCTATGACAACACAATCGTTAAGCCAAACTACTTTTATCAGGATAAGCCTTACGAGTAAACAACGGAAAAACGGTGATGGCCTTCAAGGCTGCGGGATTCAGTGACAGAGACGTCGGTAACATTTGAGAAAGGGCTGCCTTTCTTTACAGCCTCAAGAAACGATTGTAAGGCGTTTTCCGGGCCTTCTGCCAAAATCTCGACACGGCCGTCATCTCGGTTTTTGACCCAGCCGGCCAGTTTTCGCTTATCGGCTTCCATTTGAACAAAATAGCGAAAGCCCACACCTTGAACCCGGCCGTTTACAACGATTCGGTATTGAAGCATGTAAAAACCACCTTTTCTTTTTATGATAATCAATCATTTTACAACCTGTAAAGGGGATGTGTTTGTATGGAACCAGCGCATTATTCAGTTCTTTCTCTTAATCTAGGCAAGCCGCAGACGCTTGAATATGACGGAAAGAAAATCGAAACCGGCATCATGAAGCGGCCGGCTGATTCCGCTGTCATGCTGTATCGGGAGAATTTTGAAGGAGATGGACAGGCGGATCTCGTCAATCACGGCGGACCTGATAAGGCTGTCTGTGTCTACCCGGCGGAGCATTATCCGTATTGGGAAGAGTTCCTCTCAAGACCGCTGCCAAGCGCCGCATTTGGTGAAAATCTGACGGTCACGGGCCTGACCGAGGAGAACGTTTGCATCGGGGATGTGTTCAAGCTTGATGAAGCTGTTGTTCAGGTCAGCCAGCCGCGCCAGCCGTGTGTAAAGCTGGCGAAAAAGTTTGGTGTAAAGGAAATGGTGCTGAAGGTTCAGCAAACCGGCTATACCGGCTTTTATTTTCGCGTGCTGGAAGAGGGCAGAGTGGCTCCCGGCGCCAAACTGGAATTGCTGTCCAGAGGAGCGGCAGGCATCTCAGTCCAATTCGCAAACCGTATCAACTACCATGACACAAAAAATCTTGCTGCCATTGAGCGGATTTTAAGTGAAGACGCACTGTCGGAAAGCTGGAGAGCGTCATTTATGAAAAAAAGGGACAGGCTGCAGCCCGCTGAATAGAAAAAAAGCCGCGCATATCAACGTGCGCGGCTTTACCATTTTTAAGATTGTTTTTTCTTTGTTTCAAGCAGGTTGGCAAGAAAATAGGTTTTATAGCTTTGAAGCTTTCTTCCTTCATGGTGCGTGATCCCCTGCTTTTTTAATTCTGCCACATACCAGCCTTTACTGCCGTAATGCATGTCAGAAAACTCCTTTCCCTATCTCTCCCAATGGAGAGGATTTTACCAAACGATTGGCATTGTAACATCCATGAAAAGATGCTGAAAAGAGATGTGGGAAAAACTGAGCCTTTCGCACTAGCTGTACGAATGTTCTTCTGTATGTATATGCGGAGTAAAGCTGAATATGATTTAATGGCCAGTTAGTTTCATCATGACAACGCCAAATGTCATAATGCTGAACACAATGCCGATATATGTGAGCATCCCGTTTTTTTTCTTCACGCCGTAAACGGTCATAATGATGCCTTCAATGAAAAAAATGATGCCGAAAATAATAAACCACATGCAGATAAAGGCTCCTTTCACAGACATAATAGTAGTGTAGCATATCTGGAAGAGCCGGGCTGTGACAATATCAAGAAAGCCGGGCAGCATATGTGCCCGGCTCGTGTTTTTATTGTTTATCAACCAATTTGACCAGCAGCTGTGCCAAATGTTGTTTCTCATCTTCGTCCGCAACGCTCCAAAGCTCTTGCAGCAGCATTTCTTCACTGTTTTGCGGCTCTTCATGCTTCTTGAGATAGTCTCCCAGGATCGCGGCGCTTTTCACAAGCTTGCCGTCATCCAATCCCAGCTTTTTGCCTCGGTTAACTTGTTTTTTCAGGTAGTCTTTAAATTCCTCGAAGTCTTTTAAAATTTCTTCTTTTGTTGTGCCATGCATTGCATTCATTTCGTTTTCAATTTGGATTTTTTCTTGATCTCTGTTCATTGCAATACCTCCTCCTGCAGAATAGTGATGCTTTACCTGCAATTGGCGGAGGTTAAACCATCCGGTAGCCCGGAATGTGTTTTACAGTTTTGTCAGGATAATCGGTTCATCTTTTGTGATGACGATGGTGTGTTCAACTTGGGCAACCATGCTTTTATCCGGTGTCTTGAACGTCCAGCCGTCTCCAGCCTCAACAATCGTTTCCGCTTTCGTTGAAATAAAAGGTTCAAGCGCGATGACTGTGCCGTTTTTGAAAAGCGCGTTATCGAACGGATCATAATAGTTCATGATGTGGTTCGGCGCTTCATGCAGGCTTCTGCCGATTCCGTGGCCGGTCAGGGTTTTGATGACGGTAAAGCCTTGAGAGCGTGCTTCATGATAAACGGCTCTTCCGATTTGGTTTTGGCGCTTGCCTGCTTTTGCCTGCTGCAGCCCTTTTTGAAAAGCGTCTTCTGCGCATTGGCAAAGCTTATGAAGGCGTTCTTCTCCTTCACCGAGCACAAATGAGATGCCTGTGTCGGCATAGAAGCCGCCAAATTCAGCAGAGATGTCAATGTTCACAAGATCTCCGGCTTTTAAAATTTTGGAGGTGCTTGGTATGCCGTGAGCCACTTCATCATTTACACTGATGCATGTCACGCCCGGAAAGTCGTATTCCTTCTCAGGAGCTGAAACGGCGCCGTGCTCATCAAGCACCGCTTTTCCGATAAGGTCAAGGTCTTTTGTGCTCATTCCGGGCTCTGCTTTCCGTTTCATTTCTTCACGCGCCAGCGCGACGATTCTTCCGATTTTTTTCAGGCCTTCTAATTCTTGATCGTTTGTTACAATCATCTGTCATTCCCGCTTTCTTTTTAAATAATCTAGATTAAGCTTACCACAACTGTCTTAAAAATAGGAAACACACGGACCTGGGAAAAAAGAAATACTCCGGGAAAATTGGTATAGATCACTAGATATCTTATATGGTATATTTGAAAAAAAAGGGTATGAGGGGGATGGGTATGCTTTCATTTTTACAAAAACTCGGGAAGTCATTTATGCTCCCGATTGCGGTTCTGCCTGCAGTTGGAATAATCCTTGCGCTTGGCAGAGAGGATGTATTTAATATCCCGTTTATCTATCAAGCGGGGACGGCGGTTTTTGATCATCTGCCGCTTATTTTCGCGATCGGGATTGCCATCGGCATTTCAAAGGACAGCAATGGGGCCGCGGGTTTATCAGGGGCGATATCGTATCTGATGCTTGACGCGGCGACAAAGACAATTGATAAAACAAACAACATGGCGGTATTTGGGGGAATCATTGCTGGTTTAATAGCCGGTTACACCTATAACCGCTTCAAGGATACAAAGCTGCCTGAATATCTTGGATTCTTCAGCGGCAGACGGCTTGTGCCGATTGTAACAGCCATTATTACGATTATTTTAGCCGGCATATTCGGAGTTGTCTGGCCGCCGATTCAATCGGGCATTAATGCGTTTGGAGAATGGATGCTGGGGCTCGGCGGCATTGGAGCTGGCATATTCGGCCTGTTCAACAGGCTGTTAATTCCGCTTGGCCTTCACCACGTGCTGAACAATATTTTCTGGTTCCAATTCGGAGAATATAACGGAGTGACAGGTGATCTGGCGCGCTTTTTCGCGAAAGATCCGACAGCGGGCACATATATGACCGGATTCTTCCCAATTATGATGTTCGGTCTTCCGGCGGCATGTCTGGCTATGGTTGTAACTGCGAAGCCGTCAAAACGGAAAGCGACGGCGGGAATGATGATCGGGTTTGCCTTGACTGCGTTTATTACAGGGATTACGGAGCCGATTGAGTTTGCATTTATGTTTTTATCTCCGCTTTTATACGCTGTTCACGCGGTCTTAACCGGGCTGTCTTTATTTATCGTCAACTGGCTCGGCATCCGCACAGGTTTCTCTTTCTCAGCCGGAGCCATCGATTATGTGCTCAGCTACGGAATCGCAGAAAAACCGCTGCTTCTGCTCCTGGTAGGTATATGCTATGCGGCAATATACTTTATCGTGTTTTATGTACTGATTAAGGCATTGAATTTAAAAACGCCGGGACGGGAAGATGATGACATTGATGAAGTGCTGGATGAAAATACAGTTCATGATGTCAATGAAAACATCATGCTGAAAGGGCTCGGCGGAAAAGAAAACCTTCAAACCATTGATCATTGCGCCACAAGACTGCGACTGACTGTGAAGGATACCGCTTTAGTGAATGAAGCGCTGTTAAAGAAAGCAGGCGCAAAAGGGGTCGTCAAATCAGGCGGGCAATCGGTTCAAGTGATCATTGGCCCAAATGTAGAATTTGCGGCGGAGGAATTAAGAGCTGCGGTGAAATGAAAAAAGCAGAGAGGCTAGCCTCTCTGCTTTTTCTTATTTATCTTCATCATCCGTTGACGTTTCGGAAGAATCTTCGCCATGTTTTGTGTAATCATAATCGGAAGGATTCACCTTCGTAAAGCCTTTCGGCTCGTAGAAACGCAGCAGGTCTCCGTTTATGATTTTATCGGACATTTCAAGTTCCTTCTTGACGAGTGAGTCTTCTGACTTGTCGACTTCAGATTCATCAAGCTCTTTTCCGGTTTTCGTATCGTAATACTTGCCGGATACTTTCGTGTACTTCGGTGAAATAAAGTCTCCGTTACGGAACGGAATCACTTCACGGTGTTCTTTAGATAAAATATCAGAACCGGACATCAGATAGTCTTTCGTATCCACTCCGAGCAAATGCAGAATGGTCGGAGCCACATCGACGTCTCCGGCATATTTATGAACTTTCTCGCCTTTCACGCCGGCAGCGTGGATAAAGAGCGGCACCCGTTGAAGCTGGGCGTTGTCATAATCGGTAATTTCATCTTTGCCAAGGACTTTGGCCATCGCTTTATTGTGGTTTTCAGAGATGCCATAGTGGTCTCCGTACATCACGATAATCGATTTATCATATAACCCGTCTTTTTTCAGGTCATTGAAAAATTGTTCAATGGACTGATCAAGGTAATTGGCTGACTGGAAGTAGTTGTTGACGACAGAGTCACCAAAGTCTCCAGCCGGGAAGTCTGTATCCCCCTCATCCATTCCGAATGGGAAGTGGTTAGACAGGGTAATGAACTTCGTATAGAACGGCTGCGGCAGGCTTTCTAACAGCGGCATTGATTCTTTGAAGAACGGTTTGTCTTTCATGCCGTAGTTTTTCGTGTTTTCTTCGTTCATGTCATAGTAGGCAGAATCGAAGAACTTATCGATGCCTTCCGCTTTGTACATTTCGTTTCGGTTCCAGAACGTCTGCGTGTTTCCGTGGAACGTAGCAGATGTGTAATCCTTAGACTTCAGAATTGCCGGAACGGATTGAAGCGTGTTTTGCGCTTTGTTTACGAAAACTGAACCTTGAGCCAGCGGGTACAGAGAGTTTTCCATCATAAATTCCGCATCAGATGTTTTACCTTGTCCCGTTTGGTGGAAAAAGTTATCAAAGTAAAACGTTTCGTTGTCATGTGCCAATTTATTTAAGAACGGTGTGACTTCTTTGCCGTTAATTTTATAGTCAATGATAAATGACTGCAGAGATTCAAGAGAAACATAAATAACGTTTTTTCCTTCCGCTTTGCCGAAATATACGTTATTCGGCACGTCGTAATTGGCTTTCATGTAGTTTTCAACTTCCGTCACGTCGCTTGAATCGGCAAGCGCGCGCTGGCTGTTGGATTTGATATTCTGCACAGCGTCATAAATCGTAAAATTGTACGTTCCCAAGTATTTCACAAGATAGTTTCGGTCGAATGATCTTGTCAGCAATTCAGGACGGTCTGATTCCGCAACTGCCAGGTTGATTAGGAAAACCAGAATTGAAGACGCAAGAACGATTCGGAACGATTTTTTGCTCGACGTTTCGGCAGGCTTGTTCACTTTAATCGCCAAGATAATCAGAATGATCGTATCGATAAAGTAAAAGGCGTCAGTCGGTCTCATCAGCGAAAATGCGCTGTCGCCGAGTTGGCCGCCGTTTGTTTTAGCCTGCATAATGACCGGAATTGTAATAAAATCATTGAAAAATCTGTAGTACACAATGTTTGCGTACAGTAAAAAAGACATTAAAAAATGAATCACTATAATGGCTGTCTGCTGTAATTTTTTCTTGAACAAAAGTCCAAAGCCAAGAAAGAACAAGCTTGAGCTGAGAGGATTCACAAAAAGCAATATTTTTTGTATCGTGTTGTCTATTCCTAAGTTGAAGTTAAGGACATAACCGACATACGTTTTGATCCATAATAGGACGACCGCGATTAAGAAGAAG
This sequence comes from Bacillus sp. TSO22, assembly GCF_020223595.1. Lineage (NCBI taxonomy): Bacteria > Bacillati > Bacillota > Bacilli > Caryophanales > Bacillaceae > Bacillus > Bacillus sp. TSO22. The sequence continues at coordinate 104,722 of NZ_JAHAWO010000013.1, read as the reverse complement.
GCCAGTCCTCTTTCTTTAATAAATGTTTTCATTGTTACACTCCTTTTTTCCGATCACAGTTCGAGCGAAACGATAGAAAAAACGAACGTATCAAATATAACACGAATCGGCGGATTAGAAAAGTGAAAATCGTACGATGGTAAAAGTGGCGAAAAACGCCGTCGAATCAACGTTTTCTTGACATATTGCCAAATGTAAAAAGAGGTTTCTTTCTAGAAATTAAGGAATAAAATGGTATTGTGACGGTTGTATGATAAAATATAAGCTATAAATGAAAAGAGGTGGAAGGATGGATTTTTCTCATATTGTGTCTGAAGATAAAATTAAGCGCGCCATCAAAGACGGAGAATTTGAAAACCTCCCGGGAATGGGAAAGCCGCTGCCAAAAGATGACGCGGCACACTTGCCCGAATCGCTCCGCATGAGCTACCGTATGTTAAAAAATGCGGGAATGGCAGAGGACGAGGGTGCGCTCAAAAAAGAGCTTATGACCATCGACCATTTAATCGCAAAGTGCTATGACGACAAAGAACGCGAGCAACTAATGAGAAAAAAAACAGAAAAGCAGATGATGCTTGATAAGCTTGTCGACAAAAAAGGCATGTTTTCAAAGCCAGCGTCCGCTTTTTATAAGAATAAAGTATATGACCGGCTTGGACGAAACAGACCTTCTTCCAGCTGATTTTTCCTGTCTGAAGGATGGCGATTGATAACAGCCATCCTCTTTATGTTCCAGCAGTTCTCAGTCTTATAGGTTTATGTTTTTCCGTCTGTGGGGAAATGAACTCATAAACGAAAAAAGGGTGATGGGATGGAACGACTATTGGAATGGATAGAGCGAATATCTGATTGGCTGTGGGGGCCGCCGCTAATCATCTTGCTGACGGGGACGGGATTGTACTTCACCATTTTGCTGAAATGTTTTCAATTTCGCTATCCGTTATATATTTTGAAGCAGACGATCGGCAGCGTAGGAAAAAAGCCGAAGGGAGAGGGCACAGTCACACCGCTTCAGGCATTGACGTCAGCCCTTAGCTCAACAATCGGTGCGGCGAACATTGTCGGTGTGCCTGCTGCTATTATGTTTGGCGGTCCCGGAGCGGTTTTTTGGATGTGGCTTATTGCCTTATTTGCGATGGCGATTAAGTTTTCTGAAAGTGTGCTTGCTGTTCATTACAGAGAAAAAAACGAGCAGGGGGAATTTGTCGGGGGACCGATGTATTACATAACAAAAGGGCTGCGCATGAAATGGCTCGGCGTATTTTTCTCTGTTGCGCTGATCGTGGAGCTGGTCCCGAGCATCATGGTTCAGGGGAATTCGGTTTCAGTCTCACTTGCCGAAACGTTTTCTTTCAATAAAATATACGCGGGAATCGGCATTGCATTTTTGATCGGGTTAGTGGTGATAGGAGGGGTCAAGCGGATCGGAAAAGTAACAGAGTTTATCGTGCCTCTTATGGCAGGGGCATACGCGGGAGCCGGTCTTCTAATTGTTCTCACGAATCTTTCATCAGTGCCGGCATTTTTCTCTCTCATCTTTTCCAATGCGTTTACCTCTTCTTCAGCAGTTGGAGGATTTGCAGGTGCTGCACTGGCTGAAACCGTTCGCTGGGGATTCGCCCGCGGGCTGTATTCTAATGAAGCAGGAATGGGAACAGCCCCGATTGCACATGCGGCGGCTATGACTGATCACCCTGTGAGGCAAGGGTTCTGGTCTGTGATAGGCATTGTAATTGACACCTTGATCATCTGCACCACCACGGCTTTTGTTGTCCTTGCATCCGGAGTCTGGACAGGGAAGAATGCCTCAAATGACCCGGCGGCACTGACGACGGCTGCATTTCAGCACTATTTCGGTTCTGGAGGAGGGTACTTCGTCTCGATTTCCCTCGTTTTCTTTGTTGTCTCGACCATTATGGTTGTCATTTTTTACGGCGTTAAGCAAGCTGAATTTCTGTTCGGGCGGCTGGCAGGACATGTGATCAAATTCGTTTATTTAGCGGCTATTATCATAGGTGCTGCTGGCGGAGCAAAAGCCATCTGGGGCTTTCTGGATCTAGCATTGGCTTTTATTCTCGTTCCGAATGTGATTGCACTGTTGTTATTGAGCAGAAAGGTAAAAGCGTTATATACCGAATTTTTTACATCTGAACAGTATTATCTGAAAGATAGAGGAAAAACAAAACAGAACTCTGTTTATCAGAAAAAAGAGGCCAAAAATTCTTAGTGTTTTGCGTTGGCGGCGAACATCGCTTTGCTTTTGATGATCAAAAAGATGAATAAAAGCAGCAAAAGGGAAATCAATACATTGATGATCGGCTTGATTCTGTTAAAGTCGATCAGCTGGTTTGTATTTAGGAAGAACCAAAATCTGGATACGACGAAAACATGCCGGTTGGTGTTACATGGCTTTCAGGTCGATTTTTAATGTAAGAAGGAAAGTCCGTATCTTCAAGATCAATCATTTTGAATGCCCGTCGGCAAATAAACAGCCCCTTTGCTTAAAATCGTTTCTGCCGCAATGCTTGAAATCGATAGTGTATTTTGCAGCGCTTCTTTATGTTCATCTATCTGATCCCCATCAAATCCCTCAAGCAAGGTCGGAGGGCGTGAGCCTGTATATGTTCAGATTTTACAATTCCTTCGATATAAACAATAAATCCGCACAGCACGTTTCCAAAGTTAAATTGTCTAAATACGATGTCTGAGCAGCCTTCTGTTAATAAAGTCAGATTATCGAAGTTCTCCTTCAAATCGGGAGAGAGCGGTCTGTCCTGATTTCTTAAGCTCTTTGATGAGCTGAAGCGCTTTTTCGCGCGTTTATCCATGGCTCACCCTGCTTTTTCAATGTCTTATTCAATAAGTGCTTGTGACTTTTTAGGGGAACTTTGTTGTTTTAGATATTCCTGGCCTAGGATGAAAGCGCTATAAAAAGTTGTTGACGACATGTATATACAGGAATACAATATAATCATAAGTTGTATATACAAGTTATAAAACGAATACGGAGGGGTTGGCATGGGGGAACTGAACAAAACGGCACGGCAGATTGTCGAAGCAGTCGGCGGTGTTGAAAATATTGCAGCGGCAACTCATTGTGTGACACGTTTGCGTTTTGCATTAATAGATGAGAGCAAGGTTGACCAAGAGGAACTTGATCAGATTGACGTTGTAAAGGGGTCGTTTTCGACAAACGGGCAGTTTCAGGTCGTAATCGGCCAGGGAACGGTCAACAAAGTATATGCTGAACTGGTCAAGGAAACGGGGATTGGCGAGTCAACAAAGGATGAAGTGAAGAAGGCTTCAGAAAAAAATATGAATCCTTTGCAGCGTGCTGTGAAAACGCTTGCAGATATTTTTATTCCGATATTGCCTGCGATTGTCACGGCAGGTCTCTTGATGGGGATCAATAACATTTTAACGGCGCAAGGCATTTTCTTCAGCACAAAGTCGATTGTGCAGGTCTATCCGCAGTGGGCGGATCTCGCTAATATGATTAACCTGATTGCGGGCACGGCCTTTACGTTTCTGCCAGCGTTAATCGGCTGGCCTGCGGTCAAACGGTTCGGCGGCAATCCGCTGCTTGGCATTGTGCTCGGCGTGATGCTCGTGCATCCTGATTTGCTGAACGCGTGGGGCTATGGAGCCGCGGAGCAAAGCGGAAAGATCCCGGTATGGAATTTGTTTGGACTTGAAGTGCAGAAAGTCGGCTATCAGGGACAGGTGCTCCCGATTTTGCTGGCTTCCTATATGCTGGCGAAGATAGAGGTGTTCTTAACAAAACGCACACCTGAAGGCATACAGCTGCTCGTTGTCGCGCCGATTACGCTTCTCGTAACAGGCTTTGCCTCTTTTATCATAATCGGCCCGGTTACATTTGCGATCGGAAACGTGCTGACTTCAGGGCTTATCTCGGTGTTTGGCTCTTTTGCCGCACTGGGCGGTTTGTTATATGGCGGTTTATACTCGGCGCTCGTGATTACTGGCATGCATCACACGTTTCTTGCAGTCGACCTGCAGCTCATCGGCTCAAAGCTCGGCGGCACTTTTTTATGGCCGATGCTGGCGCTTTCTAATATCGCACAAGGTTCGTCTGCGCTGGCTATGATGTTTATCGTGAAGGATGAGAAACAAAAAGGCCTTTCCCTCACTTCAGGGATTTCAGCTTATCTCGGCATTACAGAGCCTGCCATCTTCGGGGTGAATCTTCGATACAGATTCCCGTTTATTATTGCGATGATCAGCTCAGGGCTGGCCGGAATGTATATTTCTTCCCAAGGTGTGCTGGCAAGCTCCGTCGGTGTCGGCGGCGTGCCGGGGATTTTCTCAATCATGAGCCAGTACTGGGGCGCGTTTGCAATCGGGATGGCCATTGTATTGATCGTGCCGTTTGCCGGAACATACGCGTATGCGAGATTCAAACATAGATAACCAATGGGGAGCGGGACGTGTTGAACGTTCCCTTTTCCCGTTTTTAATTTAAATATGGTGGTGGAGACAGATGAAAACAGAACAAACGCCATGGTGGAAAAAAGCTGTGGTCTATCAAATTTATCCGAAAAGCTTTAACGATACGACGGGAAACGGTGTCGGCGATCTGAACGGCATTATTGAAAAGCTTGATTACTTAAAAACACTTCAGGTGGATGTGCTTTGGCTGACGCCGATTTATGACTCTCCGCAGCATGATAATGGGTATGATATTCGTGATTATTACTCGATTTATCCTGAATACGGGACGATGGAGGATTTTGAGCGCCTGCTGTCTGAGGCGCATAAAAGAGGCTTGAAAGTCGTCATGGATCTTGTCGTCAATCATACGTCAACAGAGCACGAATGGTTTCAAGAGGCGATCTCGTCAAAAGACAGCCCGTACCGTGATTTTTATATATGGAAAAACCCGCAGGAAAACGGTTCTGCTCCAACGAACTGGGAATCGAAATTCGGCGGCTCGGCATGGGAGCTTGACGAAGCGTCGGGCCAATACTATTTACATTTGTTTGATGTGACGCAGGCTGATTTGAATTGGGAAAATGAAGAGGTCAGAAAGCATGTCTATGACATGATGCATTTTTGGTTTGAAAAGGGAATAGACGGCTTCAGGCTTGATGTCATTAACCTGATTTCTAAAGATCAGCGCTTTCCGAATGCGGAAGACGGAGGCGATGGCCGTTCCTTTTACACTGACGGACCGCGGGTGCACGAATATCTGCATGAAATGAACGAAAGGGTGTTTTCGCATTATGACAGTATGACGGTCGGTGAGATGTCTTCGACGTCTGTGGACCATTGCATCCGGTATACGAATCCTGCCAATAAAGAACTTGATATGACGTTCAGCTTCCATCATCTCAAGGTTGACTATCCAAATGGTGAGAAATGGGCTTTGGCGCCGTTTGACTTTTTGAAGCTGAAGGAGATCTTATCCGAGTGGCAGACGGGGATGCACGCTGGAGGAGGATGGAACGCTCTGTTCTGGTGCAATCACGATCAGCCGCGCGTCGTATCGAGATATGGAGATGACGGCGCGTACAGGGTGAAATCGGCGAAAATGCTCGCTACCGCCATTCATATGATGCAGGGCACGCCTTATATTTATCAGGGTGAGGAGCTGGGAATGACGAATCCGAAGTTTTCGGACATCAGCTCCTATCGGGATGTCGAATCGCTGAACATATATCACGCCTTTAAGGAAAAAGGAATGGCTGATCAAGAGATCACAGCGATTTTACAGGCGAAATCCCGCGACAATTCCAGAACGCCTGTCCAATGGGATCATACGCCGAATGGCGGTTTTACAAAGGGCACGCCATGGATACCGGTCGCCGGCAACTATCGGGAAATCAATGCCGAAGCGGCGCTGAAGGACCGGAACTCGGTGTTTTACCATTATCAAAAGCTGATTCAGATTCGCAAAACATATGACATTGTGACAGAGGGAACATATGAGTTAATCGCAAAGGATGACCCGAACATTTTTGCGTATCTCAGACACGGCAGCAATGAAAAGCTGCTCGTCATCAATAATTTTTACGGGACAGAGGCAGCCTTTACACTGCCGGACTCTTTAGCGCCTGACGAGTGGAAGGCAGAGGTGCTGTTGACGAACGATGAGGTGAGGGAAGAACTGCAGAACATGACGCTCCGTCCGTATGAGTCCATTGTTTATCGTTTAACGAAACCGTGTTAAACTAAGCTGGGTGGTCCATAATGAAGGTGAACAAATTCATCGCAATCTATAAAGACATCGCACAGCAAATTGAAGGCGGCCGGTGGAAAGCGGAAGAGATTCTTCCGTCTGAACATGAGTTGACCGCACAGTATGATACATCAAGAGAAACGGTCCGAAAGGCGCTTCACATGCTTGCGCAAAACGGCTATATCCAGAAAATCAGAGGGAAGGGCTCCGTCGTTCTCAACCGTGAAAAAATGCAGTTTCCCGTTTCAGGCCTTGTCAGCTTCAAGGAGCTCGCGCAAACGCTTGGCAAAGAAACGAAAACAACTGTACACAAATTCGGGCTGGAGCCCCCGTCAGAGCTGATCCAAAAACAGCTCCGGGCCCAGCCGGATGACGACATTTGGGAAGTCATCAGGTCTAGAAAGATTGACGGGGAACATGTGATTTTGGACAAGGATTACTTTTTCAGAAAGCATGTGCCTCACCTAACGAAAGAAATCTGTGAAAACTCCATATATGAATATATAGAAGGAGAGCTCGGTCTTTCAATCAGCTATGCCCAAAAAGAAATTGTAGCCGAGCCGTGTACGGATGAGGACAGGGAGCTGCTCGATTTACGCGGCTATGACCATATGGTCGTGGTGAGAAACTACGTCTTTTTGGAGGATACGAGTCTGTTTCAATATACGGAAAGCAGACACCGTCTCGACAAATTCCGGTTTGTTGATTTTGCGCGGCGGGGAAAATGAGAAAGGCGCCTGCCTGTGGCAGTGCGCTTTTTTTGTTTGGTATCAAAATTGATACTATCCAACAAAAATGTGCGTACTTTTACTTTTTATCATAATGGCTACAATAGAGATGAGAGTAACCAAAAGGAGAGGTGTTTAACATGGCAGATCTAAAGAAACAAATTCTGGATGCATACAATTTCAGACATGCAACAAAGGAATTTGACCCAAATAAAAAAGTATCAGACAGCGATTTTGAATTTATTTTAGAAACGGGAAGACTGTCTCCGAGCTCCCTCGGCCTTGAGCCTTGGAAATTTGTTGTCGTCCAAAATCCGGAATTTCGCGAGAAGCTTCGCGAATACACATGGGGCGCGCAAAAGCAGCTTCCGACAGCAAGCCACTTCGTCCTGATTCTTGCGCGTACAGCGAAGGATATCAAATATGATGCGGACTACATCAAACGTCATTTAAAAGAAGTAAAACAAATGCCTCAGGACGTGTATGAAGGCTATCTCAGCAAAACAGAAGAGTTCCAAAAAAACGATTTGCATTTGCTTGAAAGTGACAGAACATTGTTTGACTGGGCATCAAAACAAACCTATATTGCGCTTGGCAACATGATGACTGCCGCTGCGCAAATCGGCGTTGATTCTTGCCCTATCGAAGGATTCCAGTATGATCACATTCACCGCATTCTTGAAGAAGAAGGCCTTCTGGAAAACGGAAGCTTCGACATTTCTGTGATGGTGGCATTCGGCTACCGTGTACGAGACCCTCGTCCGAAAACAAGATCTGCTGTTGAAGATGTTGTGAAGTGGGTCTAAATAAAGAAAGCTGCTCGATAATGAGCAGCTCTTTTTTTATGCTTGATTCGCTCTATTCTGTTTTCTCCTCTGATGCAAGTACATTGCCGTTCCGAGCGCGCTGATCAGAAATCCGGCCAAGAGAATCGAGTACATGGATGTGGCTGTATCCGGAAGCAAGCCGCCAGCCGGGCCGTCCGTACCGGATCCGCCCGATCCGTTTCCTCCAGATCCGTTTGTCGGGTCTGTGCCAGGAGGTGTATCATTTCCTCCATTCCCGTCAGTCGGCTGTTTTCCGCCTGGTTTATCAGAGCCTCCGCCATTGCTGCCGTCATCACCGCCTGTCGGCTGATCGGACGGAAATTCGGGCGGTTTGTTATTCTCACCGGAATTTAAGATCGTGTATTCACTGAAGTGGTTTGTGTACCCTGTTACAATATCATCGTCGACTGATCCGTTTTCTGTCTTTGTAAAAGTTTTCTTTTTACGATCAACATGGTAAATGGCAGGGTTATGGGCTTCTTCAATATCAAACATGCGAAGTGAAAGCTGAACGGGTTCTTTAAATGATTTCACTTCTTTTCCTTTTTGCTTCACTGTAAAGTCATATACGTCTCCGATGGACACGTCCAATTCACCGGTAGATTTGATTCCAATTGCAGTGTCCGCGGTTTTAAGGTTCGCCATTGGCATCTTCATGCTGTACCAGTAGTTGAACACCGTCAATGAAGGATCTGACTCTCTTTCTTTCAAAAGCTTGACCTGATCTTCTTTTACTTTAAGATTGATAGGCTTCTCTTGAGATCCTTCATGTGTTTCATAATAGACAAACGGCGAGTTGGCATTTTTCGCATAAATCGCAAATTTGTCTTCATCAAGTGTCCAGCTGCCGTCCTTCTGCTTTGTCGGCAGGAATACTTCTTTGATGCGTCCTTCGATTTTAGGAGAGACCTTGTTTCCTAGTTTTTTCAGCTGTTCGGTGAAAATCTCATAATCCACGTAGCCAAGGTCTTCACCATGGGATGCCTCTGTGAAGACAGAGTATCCGTCTCCTCCGGCGCCGACAAAATTATTCGTTGCCACGCGGTAGGTATCATCCGTATTCAGATCAACTTTGTCTCCGTTAGGCGATTCGAATTTCACGTCTAAAACACGGTGTCCAGGTTCGTTGTTTAATGTAAAGGTATATTCGATTCCGGCCACCTGAGGGAAGGCGCCGCCTCCGTTTTCCACATTGCTTAAGCCTTGTTCAAGGGCTTCTTTGATTTGTTTTCCGGTCAAATCGGCCACGTAAAGCGTGTTGCCGAACGGCATCACGTTCAGCACCTCGCCGAGTGTGATGTCGCCTTTGTCAATGCCGGCTCTGATGCCGCCGCCATTTGTTATCGCTATTCTGGCGCCGGCTGCTTCTTTCGCTTTTGCCAGCATGCCGTCCGCGATGAAGTTTCCGAGGTTGGTTTCCTTCGTGCGCACATGCTCACGCTGGCCGTCAAGCGCGACATCCGTGTAGCCGACTTTTTCATTTTTCACGTCCTCTAATTCACTTTTGAACTGATCGAGCTCTTTTTTGGCTTCTGCGTTTTCTTCTGTATGTTCATCAATCGGCAGTACGCTCAGATTTGATTTGTCTGTTTGCACCACGCCGTTTTCATCAAACGCAACATCAACACGCCCCAAGTATTGGCCGTATTCTTTTGCCTGTGCCACGATCGTCGGCTCTTCGTTGTTCACGACCTCCATTTTGTCAACCAGAGTGTGAGTGTGTCCGCCGATGATCAAGTCAATGCCTTTTACTTTTTTGGCTAGCTCAAGGTCTCGGTTATGCCCGATATGGGTTAAAGCAATGATTTTGTTTACTTTTTCTTCTTCCTGAATCATTTTGACAGTGTTTTGCGCTGTTTCAAACGCATCATGAAATACAATGCTTTTGCCCGGGCTTGATGTGGTGGCTGTATCTTCCGTTGTCAGTCCGAATACAGCGACTTTCTCACCATCAACATCTAACAGAATGTAAGGGTGGATGCCAGGCTCTTTCTTTTCACCCGCCGTAAAGGTTTGCGGCTTTTTGACATATGGTGTCAGCTTAGGTTCATTTGATACATCTACGTTTGCGCTGACGACTGGAAATTTAGGTGCTTCAAAGTGATAGCGGTTTGCCGGATCGACGGTTGTGCTGTTTCCGCTTAGAAAATCAGAAAGCACTGTCGGACCTTTATCAAATTCATGGTTTCCGAAGGTCATGGCGTCATAGCCCATCATGTTCATGAATTTCAAATCGGCTAAACCGTTCCATTTTGTGAAATACAGGTCGCCCGAAAACACATCTCCCGCATCAAGGAGAATGTTGTGATCTGTTTCGTTTCGTACTTCGTTGATTTTCGTCATTCGTCTCGCTGCGTCATCGAGGTGGGCGTGCGTATCATTCGTGTGCATCACAGTCAGATCCCACAGTCCGTCTTTAGGAGGCTCAGGATTTGAATCATCATCGAATTGCAGCTTGTACACACCGTAGCCATCATTGGCAGACTCGCCTACATATGCAACATCATCTGCTTTATCGGCAAATGGCTTGGCCAAAAGCGAGGATTCGAACGTCAAATTCGTTCCGGAAACAGGTGCGATTGACCAGTTGTTGTCCGCTTTTGGATTGACTGTTTTTTGTTCAATAATGTAATCCATCAGTACCTGTCTGTTTTCAACCGCGGAGCCGTGGACAATCTTATCGCTCGTCAGGTGAGGAAAACCGCCGCCTCCGGATGCGCGATAATTATTTGTGACGACGAGAAATTCCTGGCTTGGGCTGATCGGCTTACCTTCATAGGAAAGGTTGATAATCCGTGATGAATCCGCATTGACCACTTTTCCGTTCTCATTGTATTTAGCCGGTTTTGTAACATCGACCTGATATGTGACGCCGTCAATCACGTCAAAATTGTAGGAGCGGAAATTCTCATTCAGCAAGGCTTGATCGCCGCCTTTTGACGGATCAATGTGATTGAATTGGCCTGCTGACATCTCCAGCCAGTCCTTGACCTCGCTTCCTGTCAGCTTGACGATCTGAACGGTATTATCGTAAAGATACAAGTCACCGACATTTTTAATGGCAAGATCTCCGGCCGGAATGTTCGTATAGTAATTGGCCCCGTTTCTGCCGCCTGCTTTAAACGGCGCTCCAGCGGATAAAATCGGCAGGTCCTTGTACTCGGTATCCTTCATTTCTTTTTCGGCGTACCATTTTTGCGCATCGGTCACAACCTGAATGGAAGGGTCATCCTTGACCTGTGCAAAGAAGCTGTTAATATCTGCTTCTGTTTTGCCGACTGGTTTTCTGACATATTCCAGTGTGTTTTGGTGTGTTTGCTGAATGGTGTTTGTGACCGTTTCATTTCGGGATGTGACGGTGCCGGCAATGGATTCAATACTGCCTTTGGAATCTGCCACCTTCCATGAGCCGTCCGTTTTTTCGAGTTTGAGGTCAATCACGCCTAAGTATTTGCCCCAGCTGCTTGGCATGACGACAGGAATGCCGTTAATCGTTCCTTTTTCAACATCGAATTGGGCAGCACCCGCATACTCGGCGGAAGGGAAGAGTCCGTGCTGATGGCCCGAGATGATCGCGTCAATGCCTTTCGTTTTGGTGGCAAGATCAAACACGGCGTTTTCCGCGCCAGACGATTGCGCCTGCTTTTCAATGCCGGTGTGGGCGAGGGCAATAATGACATCTGCGCCTTCCGCCTTCATTTTCGGGATCGTTTCATTGGCGGATTCTACGATATCCTGCACCTGCACCTGACCCTCGAGATTCTTTTTGTCCCATGTCATAATTTGCGGCGGGACAAAGCCTATGTAGCCAACCTTCACTTTCTGCTCATTGCCGTTTTCGTCGGTGACGGTTTTTTCTTTAATGACATACGGCGTATAGCGATTTTCACCGCTTGTTGTTTTGACGTTAGCATTTACAATCGGGAAATCGGCTCCTTTGATCGTGCCGTCCAGAAAGTCGAGCCCGTAGTTGAATTCATGATTGCCCAGTGTGCCGGCGTCGTATTTCAGCGCATTCATGACGCTGATAATCGGGTGGGTTTTCGCACCGGAGATAATGTCGTCTTTTTCATATTTCACCGCGTATTCGCCCAGCGGATTCCCTTGAATCAAGTCGCCGTTATCGACGAGAAGGGTGTTTGGGTTTTGCTGGCGGTGCTTTTGGATCAGCTGTGCCGTTCTTGCCAGGCCAAAATCCGTCGTTTCTTTGTCGCTGTAGTAATCGTAATCCATCATGTTGGCATGAATATCAGTCGTGGCCAAAATACTCAGATGTACCTGAGGGGCCGCGCTTTCTTCTGCATGAATGGGTGGTGTTGGGAGGATTAGGCTAAGTATCATAATTGGGGGCAAAAGAATACGGAGAATGTTACCGACGTGTGTTCGTCTTTTCTGTATTCTCACCAGTTCTCCACCTTTCAACGAAATTTGTGTTACAGCTCCTATTGTAAGAATATTTTGTAACTATTTGTAGGTGTTTCTTTATGATTATTGTAAAAGGGAGAAAAATGAGTATTATGTAACGGCATCAAACGACAGCTGCTGGGTATTTATGCTTAGCGCTTGTCAGATCTGCGGAATGTTTATTTTAGTGTGGCTGGGGTAGAGTGTTTTATGTAGTCATATTAAGCGGGAGGTTATGAATGATGGGGAAAAACATTGCAGTTGTTTTGACAGATTATTTTGAGGACAGCGAGTACACGGAACCTGCGAAAGCCTTTAAAGAAGCGGGACATGAACTGACTGTTATCGAAAATGAAAAAGGAAAAACAGTAAAAGGCAAGCAGGGGAACGCGGAAGTGACGGTTGACGCGTCCATTGATGACGTAAACCCTTCAGACTTTGATGCGCTTTTGATTCCCGGAGGATTTTCACCAGACCAGCTTCGCGCTGATGACCGTTTCGTTCAGTTGACAAAAGCGTTTATGACTGACAAAAAACCGGTATTCGCCATTTGCCACGGCCCGCAGCTCTTAATCAACGCGAAAGCGCTCGATGGCCGAAAAGCAACAGGCTATACGTCCATTCGTGTTGACATGGAAAACGCGGGTGCCGACGTTGTGGACCAGGAAGTGGTCGTTTGCCAAAATCAATTGGTTACAAGCCGCACACCGGATGATATTCCGGCATTTAACCGCGAATCCCTCGCATTGCTTGAGAAATAGAAAAACGGACGCCCGGGGCGTCCGTTTTTTATTTAATTACGGCTTGGAGCAGCCGTCAGTTTTTTGTATCTATAATACAAGAAGGCGGCTGCAGCTGTTCCGATGACTGCTATGCCGAAGTCAAACATAAAGATATGGGCGATGCCTCCCGCTTTTGCGATAAGCCCGGTGGCAATTGGCAACAGAATTGACGCGATGCTTGAAGCGGTCGCTACAATTCCGGTAACGGTTCCTTTTCGCTTCCAGAAAAGCTCTGTCATTAATGTAATGGTAATTTGAAACACACCCGCGGTTGAAAACCCTAAGAAAAAGGCGGTGATGTCCAGCACAACTGGCACATGAACCGTCAGCATGACTGCGAGCGTACATAAAGTAATAACAGGATATAAGAGCGTAATCATGACTGGCTTTACCCATCTGTTCAGCAAAACGGCTAATAATAAAACGGATGTCAGAGATCCTATACTGTAATAGCTCAGCAATTGCACGGATGCTGATTCAGCTAGACCGGCAGCCTTTTGCGCGTAGCTCGGGAGCCAGATTTGAGAAACGGTAAATAAAGCCGTTGATGTAAAACCGATAATGATCAGTGCGGTGCCTTCTTTCTGAAAAACGGGTTCAGACAAGAAAGCGGGAGATTCCTGTTGGCCGCTGCTAGTTGGCATCTTCTGTCTCTTAGGAAACGAAAGCGTTGATAAATAAACGATATTCAGCGCATAGACTGCTGCCGGGAGATAAAAAGCAAATCCGTAAAACAGGCTGTGGTCTGATAAAAATGTGATCAAAAGCGGAAAAAGTGCTGCCCCGACAGACATAAAGGCTTTGACCAAGACATTCGCCGAGCCGGAAGCTGCCGGGAAGAGCTCGGTTAAGGCAGGATAGGTTCCGGCGTCCATCGCTGAATTAGCGACTCCGGCTAATAAGGCGAACACAAACGCCAATTCATAGCTCGGTGATAAAGGAATACCGACTAAAAAGACGGCCATAATTCCTGCAGAAGCGACAACAAGCGGCTTTCTTCCGATTTTATCTGATAAAACGCCGGAAATGCCGTATGTCAGCAGCTTGCCGAATCCAATAGCGGCAATCACATAACTGATGCCGGTCGGGTCTGTATTCCACTGTTTCGTTAAAGAGGACATATTGGATGCGAGAATGATATTGACCATTCCGAGAAAGAAGTAGTTGATATACATTCCGGATGCTGTTTTGATAGATGTCGTTTTCATGCTTGTACTCCTTCAAATCTTTTTCGAACATTTGCTGTTTGATGTTATAAACAGGCATGTCTTGGCCTGTCCGATATTGGAAAGCGTGGGCGCCCTGCCGCAGTATCATGTTTGGCAGTCTGTATTTCTTAATTCATGACGCCTGTCTTAAGGAAAATTGGTTTTGGGGCAATGATAAAAAAGACTCGCCGAGTTTTCGGCCAGTCTCCATTATTTACGAAGTGAGGCTAGCTCTTGAGCAATCGCCTGCATTTCACTTGGGCTGAATGATTGTTTTTTCATCACCATGCTGTGAAGGTACGTGAGGTCTTCGATCTTTTCATCACTGAAATCCTCCGCTTTAATCACGCCGACGTTCAGCATGTTCAGTTTTTGGGAAATCTCTTCAATCATTTGAGTTAACGTTTCTGTATTTGGGCTGGACAAATGGTTCCATCCTTTCTTTGCGCGATATTGGGTATGTTTTATTCTAACAGAATTCGCTCAGAAAAAAACCCTATTCTAAGAGCTGGCTGTTGATTTCAAAAAAGTGGAGACATCAGTTGAAAAGGAAATGAACATCCTACTAAGATATTGATGAAGGTTTCTTTTTAGAGAAATATGGGCAAAGAATAGGGAGGTTGCGCAACATGATAAGCGTGTTATTTGTTTGTTTAGGAAACATTTGCCGGTCTCCGATGGCGGAAGCGATTTTTCGGGACTTGGCAGCCAAAAAAGGATTAGAGGGGAAAATCAAGACGGATTCAGCCGGTATCGGCGGCTGGCACATCGGCAATCCGCCGCATGAAGGAACGCAGGAGATATTGCAGAGAGAAGGAATCAGCTTTGAGGGCATGCTGGCGCGTCAAGTCAGCGAACAGGATCTGGCCGATTTTGATTACATCATTGCGATGGACGCAGAAAATATCGGGAGCCTCAGAAGCATGGCGGGTTTTAAGAACACCTCGCATATCAAAAGGCTCTTGGACTATGTTGAAGATTCAGACCTTGCCGACGTTCCCGATCCTTACTACACAGGGAACTTTGAAGAGGTCTGCCAACTAATCAAATCGGGCTGTGAGCATCTGCTTGCATCCATTCAAAAAGAAAAACAATTGTGAGTGAAAGGAGAATTTGCATGAACAACGAACGTTTAATGCTGAAAGGTATATTTCTCGGAGCTGCGGCAGGCGCGGCGTTATCGCTGCTCCATAAGCCGACAAGACAGGCATGCGGCATGAGATGGCTGACATGCAAGCATAAACTTTCACTGTACAAAAGCAATCCGGAACTGTTGAAAAACACGGTCATCACAAAAGTGGATGAGGCTAAGAAGCTGGCCCAAACGCTGTCAAAAGAAGTCGACTTTGTGAATCAGCAGGTGAAAGAACTGAAGAAAACAACGCCGCAAGTGATGGAGCTCGTACAACAAACGAAAGAGCATTTTACAAAAAAATAATCAAACATGCGAGGTGAGGCGACATGAATTTTTTAAAAGAGCTTTTCAGCAGATATACCCTTCATGAAGGGCAAAGCAAATCAGCGGAGCTGGCGTATTTTTTTCTATTGTCGTTGTTCCCGTTTTTGATTTTTATGCTGACGCTCACCGCGTATCTTCCGCTTTCTACCGATGATGTTCTGGGAGTTGTCGAACAATATGCTCCCGCCAGTGCGATGTCCCTCGTTGAATCCATTACCCATCAAACCTTAAATAATCGAAATGGCGGTTTGCTGTCATTCGGGATTATCGCGGCTTTATGGTCTGCGTCTAATGGAATGAACGCCATCGTCCGCTCGTTAAATCATGCGTATGATGTGGAGGAAAACCGCTCTTTTATCATTGTTCGTCTAACCTCAATTTTTCTGACAATCGCCATGGTATTTACCATTTTAGTGGCTTTGCTTCTGCCGGTATTTGGCCGGCAGATCGGGATGCTTGCTTCAGACTTTGTCGGTGCGTCGGATCTGTTTTTATCCGTTTGGGAGGCGGTTCGCTGGGGTGTCAGCCCGCTTGTGCTGCTGATCGTTTTTTCCGCCCTGTATGTCATCGCGCCGAACAAAAAGCTGTCCCTCCGCTTTGTCATGCCCGGTGCGGTGTTTGCGACCATCGGCTGGATCGTTGTCAGCACCCTGTTTTCATTTTACGTCAGTACGTTTGCAAATTATAGCGCCACATATGGAAGCATCGGGGGAATCATCGTCCTGATGATTTGGTTTTACTTGAGCGGCATTTTAATTATCCTGGGGGGAGAAATCAACGCTCTTTTACATAAACGTAAAAAGCTTCCTGATGAAAATCCCTATTATTAGTGCACCCTATAAACGAACTTCGGTTCAAAAAGATGTCGGGGGGCTATCGTGATGACCAAACATACGAAAAAAGGCGGAAGCCACAATAAACAAAATTCGAAAAGCAAATCGAGCAATAAAACAAGCGGAAGCGCCAACGGACAAAACGGCTATCATTAGCATAAAAGCCTCCTGACGTCATGTCAGGAGGCTTTTTGATTAGGAAGATGAAGAATAAGTCTCAGCCGGTGACCAGCTTTTGGGTTTGCCCAGGACAAGGGCCAGCCATACAGCGCTAAGCGTAAGGGTAATGAAATAAAACAAGTTTGCGCTTTCAAATGTCTGCATATACCAGCCGCCGGCAATCGGGCCAAGGATGCTGCCGAGACTGAATGTAATGCCGCAAAGCAGGTTCCCCGCCGGCAGCAGGTGGGGCGGAAGAAGATCTGTCATATAGCTGATGCCAAGTGTAAAGGTTGATCCGACTGCCATTCCCGCTATAAAAAAGGAGCAGCCGATCACGAAAGGCAAAGGGAATACGCCGGCGATGAAAAAGCAGAGCGCCCCTGTCAGTAAAATGACAAGCAGCACATTCCGTCGCCCGTATTTATCGCTGAGGATGCCGAGCGGAAACTGAAAGATAATGCTGCCAATCGCAAAAGCGGGAAGGATCAGTGCCACTGCATCTACTGTTATTCCCAGTCGGAGCGCGTACACCGGAAAGCTTCCGTTTAGGGCCGTCTCCAAAAAGCCGTAGCCGAATGTAGGCATAAAGGCAACCCATCCAAACAGCATGGCTTGATAAAACCGCCTGAAACTATTGTCTGATTTGGTTTCGTAAGGACTGGTTTCCGGGTATGCATTTTGTAGAAAGAAAACAAAAAGCCACGCAAACAGACTGAAGCAGCCGGACACGATAAAAGGCAGCGCCGGGCTCAGCTTGACAAGCGGAACCATGAACGGGCCCGCGGCAAAGCCAAGACCGAAGGAAAGCCCGTAAATCGACAGGTTTCTTCCGCGGTTTTGTTTCGATGACATGGAGGTCACCCACGTTTGCGTAGAAAAGTGAAGCATGTGGTCGCCGATTCCGATAAACAGGCGAAGCAGGAACCAGATCCAAACCGACTGAAGCCAAACAAATCCGAACAAGCTTACAATCACAATGCTTCCGCCAATGACGATCAGCGGCTTGAATCCGAGCTTTCTGAGTGGCGCCTCCATAAACGGTGAAGCTAAAAGCACGCCGATGTACAGTCCGGTCGCGTGCAGGCCGTTGATGGCGGCCGATTCCCCATTTGTTTCAAAAATGATCGAGATGACAGGCAGCAGCATGCCTTGTGAAAACCCGGAAATGGAAACGAGCAAAACAAGAATAAAGAAATGAAATCGTGACATCGCGTTTGTTCTCCTTATGTGGAATCTATGTTGATCGTACAATGATTTCCAAAAGCAGGCAACCTGAAAAAAGCCTATATCACAGGTAAACATTTGACCTCGTGTAATCATGATGATTTTTGTGAAGAATAAAAATAAAACAAGTCATATAAAAGGAGCCAACTCACCATGAATCGTATCTTTTTTATTTTAGTAGCTGCGGGGATTCCGCTTTCTGTGATCGGCAGTTTCATGCATTGGCCTTCTGCCATTCTCTTTGCAGTGTATTGCATAACGATTATCGCACTTGCAAGCTATATGGGGAGGGCGACAGAAGCGCTGTCCATCATCGCAGGCCCGCGAATCGGCGGTCTTTTAAACGCCACCTTCGGGAATGCGGTTGAGCTGATTATTTCCCTTTTTGCATTAAAGGAAGGCCTGACCGGAATCGTGCTTGCCTCTTTAACCGGTTCAGTGCTGGGGAACCTGCTGCTGGTAGCGGGCCTATCGTTTTTTGTCGGCGGTTTAAAATATAAGCGGCAGGAATTTAATATCCATGATGCGCGCCATAATTCCGGTCTTTTGATTTTTGCCATCATTGTCGCTTTCGTGATTCCGGAGGTATTCTCGGTTGGTATGGGCGACGTGAGCAAGCTTAATTTAAGCATCGGCATCAGCATCATTTTGATTCTGTTGTATGTGGCGGCTCTATACTTTAAGCTCGTCACGCACCGCGGTGTTTATCAGCCGAATCATGCTGCCCAGCATGTGGAAGAGGAGGAGCCGGAATGGTCAGGGAAGGTTGCCACGATTGTTTTGTTTGCCGCAACGATTGCTGTGGCATACATATCCGAAAACCTGGTGCACACATTCCACTCGGTGGCTGAGCAGTTCGGCTGGAGTGAGCTGTTTATCGGGGTCATTATCGTTGCGATTGTCGGTAATGCCGCGGAGCACGCATCAGCCATCATCATGGCCTATAAAAATAAAATGGACATTGCGGTTGAAATCGCAGTCGGTTCCACGCTGCAAATTGCTATGTTTGTCGCACCGGTTCTCGTCATCTGTTCCATCTTTTTCCCGGTAAGCATGCCGCTTGTGTTTACACTGCCGGAGCTAGTGGCGATGGTATCATCGGTTCTCTTGATGATCGCCATTTCGAATGACGGCGATTCCAACTGGTTTGAAGGGGCGACACTGCTTGCCGCATATATCATTATGGCGATCGGCTTTTTCCTTCTTTAACCTAAAAAAATGATGGATAACAATAAAGCGGGATGAAAAGACTAAGGGAAAATGCCATAGAAAGAGTGATATGATGAAAAAGCTATTTCATTCCACACTTATTGTGTTGTTATTCTTTGGTTTTTTCGGCGTTCAGCCCATCCACGCGGAAAAGCAGTTTAAGGTTCCTAATTCTGTCGCAAGCATTTCAAAGGAAAATACGTATCCAAATGCTTCACAGGATCAGCCGATGCTTCAGCCGAGCAAGCTGGCAAAGGAACTGCTCGATCATTCTGAGGTGAAGATTGAAAATCCGCACCTCATCAAAATGCTGAATGAATCCAACATATCCGGCACACCGCTTGCGGTCGGCTACCGGGCAACAATATTTCTCGGGAAATGGGCGCTCGGCTATGAATCAAATGAAACAGTTGCGAACTGGGAATATAAAAAAATCAACACAAACCGTGCAGATAACCGCGGCGGGAAAGAAACGGCTGAAATGCATTATGCCCAGGAACAGCAATACAAAGTAAAGGGCGGCCTCACAGCTAAGGTTCCAAATGCGGAAGATGTCAAAAGCATGATGATGCTGAAAGCGATGAAAAAAACGAACCTTCCGCTTGCATTTGATACAGTCGTCGGAGCGGGTACAAAGCGGGATCAGATTTATAAAGTCGCTCCTAAAAAAATCGGTTATTTAAATGCATATGCACCGGCTGTGAATGAAAAAGGAAAAGTGACTTACGGAGAAGTGTACTTAGTGCTGAAAGGGAATAAACGAAAACTTGTCGTGAAAAATGTCACGTCACAGGGTATCGGCGCCTGGATTCCGGTTCAAGACCACGTCTCGTTTGGCTTTCAGCTTTCCTCACAGCCAAGATAAACAAAAAACTGATTCCAACTCGGAATCAGTTTTTTTATTTATTGCGTTCTCTCGATTCTGACCGCTTCCTCAAGCATTTGCACATTGTTTTGGTACAGCTGGCGAACGAGAACCCGTCTTACTGCAAGGCTGGCACTGAAATAATCATCATCTTTCACCATGCCTTTTACCGTAAATTCGACGCCGCGATTGATTTTATTCAATGCGGTGATTCCGTGGATTTGAAACGGTTCTGTCGGATTGCCGAATTCATCCCGCTTCAATGATTCCCGAAGCTCTTCATTCAGCATGTCACATGCCTCTTCCAATACGCTGTACACGCGGTCCGGATCTTCTTTAAAGCTGATGAGAAAGGATTCGGTAATCCGCATAAAATCGATATTATAGTTCTCTATCTGTCTGACCTCACCGTTGCTGATGGTGAGAAGCTTCCCGCTCCATTCCCGGATTTGCAGAGAGCGAAGGCCGATTTCTTCCACTGTCCCGTTAAACAAATTGTTGACGGTGACATAATCGCCTTTGTGCAGCTGGCGTTCATAAATTAAGAACACACCCGCCAGCACATCCTTAATCAGCGATTGGGCGCCAAAACCGATCACGATACCGGCCACGCCTGCCCCGGCTAAAATTTTGCCGAAATCATGCACAAATAAAGAAATAACGTAAAAGATAAAACCAATCGTCGCCGTATACTGGGTGACAGAACGGACAAGGCTTTCAATTGTTTTTTCTTTTCTTTCTTCAATAAAGTCCGTCCGTTTAAAAAATAGCTGCACCAATCGGTTGATGATAAAGACACCGATCCAAAGGATAACGGCAACGAGGAGAATATCGACGATTTTATTCTGAAAAATCTCCGTAAGTGTTTCTTCCATCCGCATCTAACTCCTGGCTTGACGTTTTGTGAAATCTGTATTCTGATAATAACTGTTTTTGACGAGAACATTCGGCCCGAGGCATCGGACATTCGGGCAGTGGCAATTCAGTTCTTTCGCAAGCTTGGTCCCTCTCCATTTTTCATAGGCGGAAGGGAGGCTGTCCGTCTGAATATTGCCAAGCGGCGGTGTATCGCCGAAATCGGTCACGATAATGTTTCCGTCGAAAATGTTCACATTCAGGCGGGAACGGCCGTCAGGGTCATTTCTCACCGTGACGTTTTTCGCCGCGCGAAGCCGGCGAAGCAGCTTTTGATCCTCTTCGTCTGAACTGCAGGCATAAAACGGAAGTGTCCCGAACAGCATCCACGTATTTTCATCACGAATATCCAGCAAGCGGTGAATGGCCTGTCTCATCTCTTTCAGGCTGAGAGATTCAAGAGCGCTTGCGAAATCGCTCGGATACATCGGATGGACTTCGTGACGCTGACATTTCATATCTTCTGTGATTTGGCGGTGAATATGCTCAATATGAGGAAGTGTGCGTTTATTAAGCATTGTTTCCGCAGATACCATCACCCCGGCTTCCACAAGCGTGCGGCTGTTTTCGATCATTTTTTCAAAATAACGCGCGCGCTGTTCGAAGGTCGGTTTTCTGTCCATCATGGCAAATCCGATTTCAGCAAAATCCTCAACTGTACCCCAGTTATGAGAAATATGAAGCACATCAAGATACGGAATAATCCATTCGTATCGTTCAATATCAAGGGTCAGGTTGGAATTGATCTGCGTCCTCACACCCCGCTCATGGGCGTATTTCAATAATGGAACGACATATTCCTTTACTGATTTTAACGAAAGCATCGGCTCTCCGCCTGTAATACTGATGGATCGCAGGCGCGGGATTTCCTCCAGCCGTTTTAACAGAAGATCTATTGGCAGAGCATTCGGGTCTTTAGGCTGCAAGGTATAGCCT
Source organism: Bacillus sp. TSO22 (assembly GCF_020223595.1). NCBI lineage: Bacteria > Bacillati > Bacillota > Bacilli > Caryophanales > Bacillaceae > Bacillus > Bacillus sp. TSO22. The sequence continues at coordinate 82,971 of NZ_JAHAWO010000013.1, read as the reverse complement.
ACAGCGCAATGCTCGCATCTCATATTGCACAGTGTCGTCGTTGTGAATTCAACGTTTGTCAGCTGCATTTCGCCATACTGCTCAACATCCATATAGGCTTCCCAAGGGTCAAACTCGGGTGTAATCGGACGCAGCTTCGTGTTTTGTGTCATGACTATCTAACTCCTTTATAAATGGGGCATACTAACGCTGCCAACAGTTAATTTTAGACCTGAATTGACAAGTTCGCAAGTAGCGGAACGATTGAAAAACGGCAAAAAATGAGCTACCATAATAAAAAATGAATGGAGGAACAGAATGGGGAACGCAGTAAACAATAAGGATCAGCAGCTAGATTATTTAAAGAACAGACTTGATATGTTTATGAACGTCATCGATTCATTAGACCCTGAAGCAACCGACGTTGAAGATATAGATAGGCTTATCAGCATGCTTGATGACTTGGAAGCCAAATACGAACGCTTTAAAAAAGATTGGGAATAAAACCGCGCATGCCGCGGTTTTTTATATTGGCATAAAGCGTCAGTATAAAACGAAGGACCTTTCTGTAAAATAAGAAAAAATGCAGAAGGAGCGCTGGCCATGAAGTGGATGTGTTCAATATGCTGCGCCGCCGTCTTGCTTGCCGGGGGCGCAGCACAGGCGGAAGCGGTGCCGAATGAGCCGATTAACTGGGGCTTTAAACGAAGTGTCAATCATCAGCCGCCTGATGCCGGGAAGCAGCTGAACAGTTTAATTGAAAAATATGACGCGTTTTATTTAGGCAATACAAAGGAAAAAACGATTTACTTAACGTTTGATAACGGCTATGAAAATGGCTATACGCCAAAAGTGCTTGATGTCTTAAAAAAACATCGCGTAACAGGAACGTTTTTTGTCACAGGGCATTTCGTAAAGGATCAGCCTGAGCTGATCAAACGAATGTCAGATGAAGGGCATATTATCGGCAACCATTCCTTTCACCATCCGGATTTGACGAAAAAAACAGCTGACCAGATTCAAGACGAACTTGATTCCGTCAACGAAGAGGTCTATAAAATTACGGGAAAGCAGGACAACCTGTATCTGCGCCCGCCCCGCGGCGTGTTCAGTGAGTATGTGCTAAAAGAAACGAAACGCTTAGGCTATCAAACCGTTTTCTGGTCGGTCGCTTTTGTTGATTGGAAAATCAACAACCAAAAAGGGAAGAAATATGCCTACGATCATATGATCAAGCAGGCGCATCCAGGAGCCATTTACCTGCTTCACACCGTATCGAGGGACAATGCCGAAGCTCTGGATGATGCGATCACAGATCTGAAAAAACAAGGCTATACATTTAAAAGCATTGATGATTTGATGTTTGAGAAAGAGATGAAGCTGCCGTCTTTGTAACAGGAAAGCCCCTCCTTAAACGGAGAGGCTTTTCAGCGTGTCGACAAACCCTCGCATTCGTTGTCAGGCCTGCGCTTCGGTGCTCACGAATTTCAACATTCGCTGTGCTCCAATGCTCGGCCTTCCTAGACTTCAAGGGTTTTCAATCACGCTGAAAAGATGACAAAATCCTAAAACCATAACCCGTTTTAGGATTTTGTCAACAATCTGAAAAGCCCCTCCTTAAACGGAGAGGCTTTTCTCATTACTTTATACATTTAATCAGTGCGGCCCAATCCAGATCTCCGAAGCCTTGTTCAATCCCGCTTTCAAAATGGCTCTTGGCCAGCTCGGCAAGAGGGAGGTTTGCAGAGACTCGTTCTGCGGCGGCGAGTGCCAGATTGGTATCCTTGAGACCTAAGGTCATTTTGAAACCGGCCGGCTCAAATTTCTGCTCGGCCATGATGGTTCCGTAATTTTGATAGACAGGAGAGCCAAAGAGCGCGCTGGCGATTTCTAAAAATTGTTTTTGTTCTAAGCCGTACTTTTCCATCAGTAAGAATGATTCAGATAATGCCTCAAGCATAGACACGAGCAAGAAATTGATGCTGATTTTGGCTGCATTTGCAGTCTTGCTTTCATCGCCGACGTCAAATACCTGCTGACTCAGGCTGTCAAGCAGAGGCTTGGCTGTTTGCTTTGCTTCCGCTGGTCCGGCTGTTATGATGCGGAGCGCGGCTTTGGCGGCGGCATCCGGCCTGCCGAGCACAGGAGCGGCGAGGAAGGATTGTCCTTTCTCCGCATGAGCTGCTGCGAGCTTTTCTGAGAACTCAACACTGATCGTGCTCATCGAGATGTGAATGCCGTTCTCTGTTAATCCTTCAATCAATCCGTCTTCTCCAAATGTCACGGCGCTGACAGAATCGTCATCTGAAAGCATCGTTATGACAATATCAGCTGACTCTGCCGCCTGTCGCGGCGTGTCAGCTGCCTGTGCGCCTTCTGATGCAAGTTCTTCCGTCTTTTGTTTAGTTCGATTATAAACAGTCAATTTGTAGCCTGCTTGAAGCACATTTCTGGCAATGGGCTGTCCCATATTGCCGAGTCCGATGACAGCGATTTTCAATCTGATCACTCCCTGAATATTTTTTCCATTATAAACAAAAGAACATGATCTGCCAACATAAAAAGAACAGCTTCACGCTGTCCTCATTTAAATATATTGAACCATCCTTTATGTACAAACCATATCAGCATCCCGATCACAAGCGCGGCCATAAGGCCGAGCACGGCAAAATATCCGTATTTCCAATGCAGCTCCGGCATGTTGTCGAAGTTCATGCCGTATACCCCGGCGATAAAGGTGAGCGGAATAAAAATGGTTGACACGATCGTCAGTGTCATCATAATCGCGTTCATCCGGTTTGAATTCAGTGTCACGTAGCTGTCGCGCAAGTCGGACGTCATGTCACGGTTGGATTCCACAATCTCAGACAATTTTAACAAATGATCGTATATGTCACTGAAGTAGGCTTTCGTTTCCCGCTGCTCTTTCACATGGTCTAGGCTTAAAATCCGATAGAGTAAATCACGCATTGGAATAATTGTCCGTCTCAAGTGCAAAAGGTCTGTCCTGAGATCAAACACCTCATTCATCAGTGTTCCGTACGTTTTGTGGGGCCGGCTTTCTTCAATTTCGTTTAGCCGGTCTTCAATTTTGTACACGAGAGGAAAATACTCATCAACAAGCTGATCCATGATCATATAAGAAATGTGCCCAGGCCCTTTTTTAAATATGTCGGGTGAAGCATACAATCGCTCCCGGACTTTGGCGATACCGGGTGTTTCGTGTAAATGAAAGGTGACGACAAATTTGTCTCCTTGAAAGATATCGACTTCCTCCGTCTCCAGCGTTTCCTTATTCAACGCATGAATCACGTAGAACCGATAGCCGTCATAATGGTCAAGCTTCGGTCGCTGCATATGCTGGAAGCAATCCTCAATGGCAAGCGGGTGAAAATGAAAAAAATCTCTCAATAACGCCGTTTCCGTATCCTCCGGGCCGTAAAAATCAACCCAGTACCATGCAATATCAGGCTGTTCCACACGTTCGATTGGTATATTTTTCAGCAGCTGATGCTCTGTTGTAATTGCGGTAATGTTGATCATAAACAACCCTCCACCTGCCATTATATCATGCGGCCTTTATGAGAAAAGTATACGGTGTTCTCTGCCTATTTCCAGCGGCGTGTTATACTGAACAAAAAACGGAAAAAGGGTGGATTGCATGTGGAAGGAAAACGTATCTGTCACGCCTCCGTACCATTTTGACCGGGTGTTGGACAGACTGTCTTTAGATCCCCTCAATGCGGTAGATAAAGAAGCGCGGGAAATCCGCGTGCCGATCAGAAACCAGGCGGGGGACGTGTGTATTGTGAAGGTACAGGCGTTAGGCCATGCGGCCGAGCCTGATTTTCTCGTCAGCGGGGAAACGGATCAGGATGAGATGATGAAGGAAATCAAGCGGATTTTTCAATGGGAACATGATTTGCATCACGTTCTCGATCATTTTTCGAAAACGAGTCTGTCCGCCATTTTTGAAGAGCATGCAGGCACGCCGCTTGTACTGGACTACAGCGTGTACAACTGCATCATGAAATGCATCATCCACCAGCAGCTCAATCTTTCCTTCGCTTACACGTTAACAGAACGGTTTGTCCATGCGTTTGGCAAGCAGAAGGACGGCGTGTGGTGCTATCCAAAGCCGGAAACGATTGCGGAACTCGATTATCAGGATCTTCGCGATCTGCAATTCAGCATGAGAAAAGCGGAATACGCCATTGATACATCAAGGATGATCGCAGAAGGCACACTCGACTTGTCAGAGCTTCCGAATATGACGGATGAAGACATTATGAAGAAACTGATCAAAATCAGAGGCATCGGCCCGTGGACCGTGCAAAACGTCCTCATGTTCGGCCTTGGACGCCCTAATTTATTCCCGCTTGCCGATATCGGTCTCCAGAATGCGATCAAACGCCATTTTCAGCTGGACGATAAGCCGGCAAAGGATATCATGCTGGCGATGAGCAAGGAGTGGGAGCCTTACTTAAGCTATGCGTCTCTGTATTTGTGGAGGAGTATCGAATAATTCGTCTGACAATGAAGGAAATCCTGCAAACGTGTTATACTAGAAAGATGTGAAAAAACATTTCACTTTCTGCCATCTGCAGAAAGCTTCATTATAGAAACGGAGAGAACAACGTGAATCAACAAAAGAAACAGGCGCCCGTCGAACTGAAAGTCGGACAAACCTTTCCGCTGACGATTAAGCGTCTCGGCATTAACGGTGAAGGTGTCGGCTACTTTAAGAAAAAAGTCGTCTTTGTGCCCGGCGCGCTTCCTGGTGAAGAGGTTGTCGTGCAGGCCACAAAGGTTCAGCCGAAGTTTTCGGAGGGGCGCATTAAGAAGATCCGCAAATCGTCGGAGCACCGCGTGGCACCGCCTTGTCCTGTCTATGAACAGTGCGGTGGCTGCCAGCTTCAGCACCTTGCATACAGCCAGCAGCTTCGGGAAAAACGAGACATCGTCATTCAGTCGCTTGAGCGCCATACGAAGTTTAAAATAGAGAACATGGAAATCAAAGAAACGATCGGCATGGACAACCCGTGGAATTACCGCAACAAAAGCCAATTCCAAATCGGGCGCTCGCAAAGCGGCAGCATCATCGCCGGCTTATACGGCCTTGATTCTCATGATATTGTGCCGATTAAAGACTGCGTCGTCCAGCATCCGGCAACAAATAAAACAACAGGAATCGTCCGCCGCATTTTAGAGGATTTCAATGTGTCTGTTTATAATGAACGGAAGCGAAAAGGCGACGTTCGCACCATTGTGACGCGAGTCGGCTTTGAAACAGGCGAAGTGCAGGTCGTGCTTGTGACAGCAAAAGAAACGCTTCCGCACAAGGAAGAAATCGTCAAAGCGATCCAAAAGCGCCTGCCAGAGGTCAAATCCATTATCCAAAATGTAAACGGAGCGAAAACCTCTGTGATTTTCGGTGAGAAAACAAAACCGCTCGCCGGAAAAACAGTGATCCAAGAGGTGCTTGGCGACGTATCATTTGAACTGAGCGCCCGCGCTTTCTTCCAGCTCAACCCGGAGCAAACCGTCAAGCTGTATGACGAAGTGAAAAAAGCGGCGCAGCTGACCGGAAAAGAAAAAGTCGTTGACGCGTATTGCGGCGTCGGCACCATCGGAATGTGGGTGGCGGACGGAGCGAAGGAAGTCCGCGGCATGGACGTCATCAAGGAATCAATTGATGATGCCAAGAAAAACGCCAAAAAACACGGCATGACAAATGCCACATACGTAACAGGAACAGCTGAGCATTGGCTCCCGAAATGGACGAAAGAAGGCTTCCGTCCGGACGTCGTTATCGTCGACCCGCCAAGAACCGGCTGTGACAGCACGTTCCTGGACACGATCAAAAAAGTCAAACCGAAACGCTTTGTCTACGTTTCTTGCAATCCATCCACGCTTGCGAAGGACTTGCAGGCGCTGTCGAAAGATTATCGCGTGGAATATATTCAGCCTGTGGATATGTTTCCGCAGACGGCTCATGTGGAAGCTGTAGCGAAGCTTGTATTGAAATCGTCTAACTAAAATAAACAATTCCTAATCAGACTTGGATTCCGGTAAAATAAACAATTCCGGTTTCCGGGTCTTTTTCATGCGCCGCCCTTGTCCGGTCTGTAATTTCTCGGGTTTTTTCAATAAGAATCCCGGGATTTTTAAGATCCAAACCAATTCAATATCTTAGCGATACTTTCTTTCACAAATTTGGGTAGGGGCGCAGAAACAAGTATGTGATACTCGTCCATCTAAAAAATACTCAGGAGTATACTGTATAAATCTCGATAATATACCTAGCCTATGATCTAAACTGCCTTTTCTCACTGGTTTTCTTTGCACTTGGTAAAGATTTAAATGTTCAAAATTTACTATAGTTTGATAAGAAGTGCTGAAGCATGCTATAAGTGTAAAAGAAGCATGATCAGCTTTTTAATTTGGGATAAAGATTTGGCCGTCTCCCATAATGAAAGGATTTGAATTTGTTATGATAGATAATTTCTGGCGTGAATTACCACGACCTTTTTTTGTACTGGCACCAATGGAAGATGTGACGGATGTTGTTTTCCGCCATGTAGTGAGTGAAGCTGGCAGACCGGATGTGTTTTTTACAGAGTTTACAAACTCGGAGAGCTATTGTCACCCGGATGGGAAGGATAGTGTGCGTGGCCGTTTGACTTTCACAGAGGATGAACAGCCAATGGTTGCCCACATATGGGGGGATAAGCCTGAAAACTTTCGCCAAATGAGTATTGGGATGGCGGAATTAGGGTTTAAGGGTCTGGATATCAATATGGGCTGCCCTGTGCCTAATGTGGCAGGGAATGGAAAGGGAAGCGGCCTTATTTGTCGTCCAGAGGTTGCAGCAGAACTAATACAAGCTGCAAAAGCAGGTGGATTGCCAGTAAGCGTGAAAACAAGGCTTGGTTACACGGATATAGATGAATGGCGTGATTGGCTGACACATGTATTGAAGCAGGATATTGCTAATCTTTCCATTCATCTGCGTACAAGAGCTGAAATGAGTAAAGTGGATGCGCATTGGGAACTCATCCCGGAGATTAAGAAACTTCGTGACGAGGTGGCGCCAGATACACTTTTGACGATCAATGGTGATATTCCTGACCGCCAAACTGGTTTGAAGCTCGCTGAACAATATGGTGTTGATGGGATTATGATCGGACGCGGTATTTTTACAAATCCGTTTGCCTTTGAAAAGGAACCGAAAGAACATAGCAGTAAGGAATTGCTTGATCTCTTAAGGCTGCATCTGGATCTCCATGATGAATATTCTAAAACAGAAGCTCGTGCGTACAAGCCTCTTCCTCGCTTTTTCAAGATATATCTCCGTGGATTCCGCGGGGCAAGTGAATTAAGAAATCAATGCATGAACACAAAGTCAACAGATGAAGTGCGTGCATTGCTCGATGACTTTGAGAGAAAGTATCTTGATGGGGTGGAAGAGCAGTAGAAGAGGAAATCTGTCAGATTTCCTCTTCTTTTTTTGATCCATGTCACCTTTAATAAGTCAGATTGTCTGACATTCCGATTGAACCAGCGCCATATAATCAATAAAGTAAATGCAAGAGTTTCTAAAAACGATTGGGGGCTGGAAGCATGATGGATGAATATGCCGCTACGTACAAGAATGTGATTGGATGGAGGAGACATCTCCATCAATACCCAGAGCTGTCCTTTCAAGAAGAAAAAACAGCTCAATTTGTATATGATACGCTTTCTTCTTTTGGCAACCTTGACATCAGCCGTCCGACAAGGACAAGCGTGGTCGCTCGGCTGATCGGTTCCCGGACCGGTAAACGCATTGGGCTGCGTGCTGATATGGACGCCCTGCCGATTCAGGAGGAGCATGAGAGCGATTTTTCTTCCCTGCATTCGGGTGTGATGCATGCCTGCGGCCATGATGGGCATACCGCTATGCTGCTTGGGGCGGCTGAGATATTATCTCAGAGAAAGGACGAAATCAGAGGAGAAGTCTATTTCATTTTTCAGCATGCTGAGGAGGTTCATCCCGGCGGAGCGCAGGAAATGGTGCAGGCCGGTGTTACCGATCATCTTGATATGTGCTTAGCCATCCATCTGTTTTCTGCCATGCCATTAGGAAAAATCGGTCTGGCATCAGGTGCTGTCACTGCGAATTCTGACCGCTTTGATATCACGATTCAAGGAAAAGGCGGACACGCCTCCCAGCCCGAACAGTGCGTCGATCCGCTCGTGATCGCCTCTCAGCTGATTTCTCATTTGCAAACCATATCCTCGAGACATACAGATCCAGCTGAAAGGCTGGTGCTCTCCGTCACGATGTGCAGCGCAGGCTCAGCCTTCAATGTCATCCCAGATACCGTAACGCTGGGCGGGACATTGCGAACGTTTAAGGAAGAAATCCGGGAACAGGCGAAACTGCGGATGGAGCAGATCATAAAAGGTGTAACCGAAGCCCACGGCGCCTCATATGAATTTGATTTTCGCCATGGATACAAATCTGTTGTAAACGATCGGGATATCACCGAGCTTGTGAAACAAGCAGCAGTAAGTCTTTGGGGAGAGGGACAGGTATTTCCGTTAGAACCGATGATGGGCGGTGAGGATTTCTCCGCATTTTCTGAACGAGTGCCGAGCTGTTACATCGCTTTGGGAGCGGGAGGCGAGGAGATGATCTATCCTCATCACCATTCTAAATTCACATTTGACGAAAACGCATTACCAGCAGGCGTTAAATTATTTGTAAATTCAGTCTTTTTTATTCTCAATTCCCATCATACGTTTTCTGTAAAGGCATACTAAAACCGATTATAGGAGGGCGCTATGGCTAAACATCTGCCGGAAATGACTGCTGATTCTTTACAAAAGATTGAGCATAAAGGAATATTAAAGTGGATCGAAAAGGCTGGAAACAAGCTGCCTGATCCTTTTATGCTGTTTATCTACTTATCTATGATCGTCATCGCCATGTCTGTTTTGCTGGCTGGAAACGCAGTAACACATCCGGCGGACGGCAAAGCAATAGCAGTCAAAAGTTTGCTTAGCACCGAGGGCATTCACTGGATGCTGACGGAAGCGGTAAACAACTTTGTTCAATTTCCGCCGCTCGGCCTTGTGCTTACAATGGTGCTCGGCATCGGGCTGGCGGAACGGGTCGGTTTAATTGAAGCTGTGTTGCAGAAGATGATGGCCCACATTCCGAAAGCGATCATCAGCTATTCCGTTGTATTTGTCGGGATTTTAGGGAATCTGGCTTCCGATGCGGCATGGGTGATTATTCCGCCGGTAGGCGCGCTGATTTTCATGGCAGCCGGCCGTCATCCGCTCGCCGGATTTGCGGCCGCTTCAGCAGGGGTAGGATCAGGTTTTACGGCCAACCTGATGATTGCCGGGACAGATGCGCTGCTTTCTGGCATCACCACAAAGGTCGCCCAAACGATCGACAAAAATGCTCACGTGTCCGCTGTTGATAACTGGTTTTTCATGGCCGCTTCCGTGTTTGTTTTAGCCTTTATCGGAGCATGGGTGACAGACAAAATCGTTGAACCCCGGCTTGGCAGTTACCGCGGCGAATATCAGCCGGAAATGGCGGCTTTAACGAAAAAAGAGATCAAAGCGCTGAAGGGGGCAGGGGCTGCGGCTCTCTTATACGCGGGCATCATTGCGATATTAGTCGTTCCGGAGGGAGCGCTCCTGCGAGATCCTGAAAACGGCTCAATTCTTTCCTCACCTTTTCTGAAAGGCATTATCCCAATCATTTTACTGTTTTTTGTTACTGTATCGGTTGTCTACGGCATCATGGCCGGACGCATTAAGGATCAGACAGATGTTCCGAAGCTGATGGGTGATTCCGTTAAAGGCATGTCAGGTTTTATTGTGCTCGTATTTGTCATTTCTCAGTTTATCGCTTTTTTCACATGGAGCAATATGGGGATTTTTATGGCGGTAAAAGGCGCTGACTTTCTGCAATCTATTCATCTAACGGGATTCCCTGTATTAATCGGATTTTCGTTGCTGACGTGTATCGTCAGTCTGTTTATTACGAGCGGTTCCGCGTTATGGGCGCTGCTGGCACCCGTGTTTATTCCGATGCTGATGCTACTGGATTTCCATCCCGCTTTTATTCAAATCGCCTATCGGATAGCGGACTCTGCCACCAACACCATCACGCCGATGAATCCTTATTTGCCGATGCTGCTGGCGTACTATAAGCGCTACAAAACAGATGCGGGGTTTGGAACCGTGATTTCAACAATGATTCCGTATACGGTTCTGTTCTTCTTGGCGTGGCTGCTCATGATGTTTATTTGGTACGTATTTGGCTGGCCAATCGGGCCGGGCGTCTATGCAAAGTAAAAACAACAAAGGGTGGGAGATATGGATATTATTCAAGTGAGACGAGATTTTCACCGGCATCCAGAAGTGGGCTTCACGGAATTTCGTACAGCCGGAAAGGTTGTGGAAACCCTGCTGGCCCTTGGATACGACGTGACATATGGAAAGGATGCAATTGATGGCGATGCCCGCAGAGGTGTCCCTTCTGAAAAAGACCTGCAGCGGGCTTTTGAACGTGCAATAGAAAATGGAGCGGATCCCGATATCATTGCGCCAATGAAAGGCGGATACACCGCAGTCATCGGCACGCTGGAGGGAAATGTACCGGGACCGGTCGTCGCGCTTCGCTTTGATATGGATGCACTGCCTATTACAGAAAGTGCAGAGGCGGACCATGTCCCGTTCGCCAAGGGCTTCCGGTCTGAATTTGAAGGAAATATGCACGCCTGTGCCCATGATGGCCACACCGCCATTGGGTTAGGTGTGGCAAAAGCGATGGCACACGGAAACTTTGCGGGCACCTTAAAGCTGATCTTCCAGCCCGCCGAAGAGGGCGTCCGCGGAGCGTACGCCGTCACCGAGAAAGGCATGCTGGATGATGTCGATTATCTTCTCTGCCACCATCTTGGCACCAATGTGCCGCTGGGAGAAATATACGGCGGAGCGCAAGGATTTCTGGCCACGACAAAAATGGCCGTCCATTTCCGCGGCGTCTCCTCTCATGCCGGCGCGGCGCCTGAGCTTGGCAAGAATGCATTGCTAGGTGCGGCAACAGCGCTTTTAAACATTCACGCCATTCCGCGTTTCAGCTCAGGAGATACCCGCATTAATGTCGGTGTGCTTGAAGGCGGAACAGCGGCAAATATCATCCCGCAGCACGCCAAAATGATCATTGAAACGCGGTCTGATTCAGAAGAGGTCAATTGTGATCTGGAGGAACGCGTACGAAAGATCATTGCCCACAGTGCAGCCATGCATGAGCTTGAATATGACATCGACATCATCGGCGGAGCCATTCCGATCAAATGTGACGAGGAAATGGTCAAAACTGTGCTTGAAGCGGCTGCAGAGGTTGACGGTTTTTCTTCTCGCAAAGGCATTCAAACAGGATCAAGAGGGAGCGAAGACGCAAGCTACATGATCAAAAGGGTTCAAGAGCGGGGAGGAAAAGGAACGTATATGATCATCGGCACCGACATCGCCGCCCCGCATCATCATGAAAAGTTCGATATCCAGGAAGACATTCTGCCGCGAGGTGTCCAGCTGCTGGAGCGGGCTGCAATGAAGCTGTTGAAATAGAGGGGGAACCCCCTCTATTTTTATTGTATGACATGCAGGAATAAGAAAATAATGGTACATTGATATGAGATACATGATAAAGGGGAGAGAAAAATGAAACGACTATGCATCATCCCCTGCGGCAAGAAAAAAATATGGGACATCCATCCAGATACAGGGCCGGTAAGTGCGGAAGACGCTTATCTCAGCCCGTTTCATCAGGCGTGCGAGCGATATGCGAAAACATTTTTCGATGAATGGGTGATTTTGTCTGCGAAGCACGGATTCCTTCGCCCAGATGATATCGTTCCCGAAAATTACGATGTGGCTTTTGGAACCGGTCACCCGGAGATCATGACAGCAGAGGAGCTCCGCCGCCAATTTTGCGAAAAAGGCTTTTCCGACATCGAAGAGCTTGTCATGCTTGGCGGCAAAAAATATCGAAGCGTCCTAAACGCCGTCATCGGCGAGCATCAGCACATCAGCTGGCCTCTGTCATCATACAAAGGCATTGGCTACATGCTTCAAGCGCTGAACCGGGCGGTTGAAGACAAGCATGAACTGTAGCACGTACATATCAAGAAAAGAATGTGAACATGAAAAAACTTGTATTTGGCTTGCTTGTTATTGCGGTATTCGGATGCGGGCTATATATCTATCATGTGTGTTTCGGTGATCCATTTACGAAAAATGCCGCAAAGCAGAAGCTTATATCTTATGCGAAACAAACCTATCCCAAAAAAGAAATCAAGATTACGAATGGGGTATATAACGCTAAAACCTCGGAATATGTGTTCCAAGCAAACACCCAATCTCATCGCTACCCAATGTGTACGAAGGGATTTCTCTATCCTAAAGTCACTTGCGATGGAATTGAAGAGGCGTATACAGAATCAGCAGCAAAACGTTTAAATGAAGAAGCATCGAAGGAAATCGAAGCAGATCTGAAAAAAGCGGTTCCGCAAATCATAAAAGCCGACACTGCTTTGAGCATTGAAAACGGTCAGTTCACATTAGATACAAAATGGAACAAACAGCTGGCTGAAAAAGCGCCTATGAGCATAACGATGCAATTAGATGCCAGCGGGTTATCAAAAACAGGTGCTTCAAAGCTGGCGGAAACGGTCAGAAAAACGCTTAATGAAAAGAGATATACATATTCAAACGGCACGATAGACTGTATGCAGAAGGACGGCGACGGCGGTATCGGTTTGTGAAATATTCAATTGATTTTCTTGCGAAAACGGCTATTCAGCCAAACGATGCGGAGGAATTAGGAAGTTAAAAAGATTTCCGAGGAAATAAATACGTCGATCATTGTCAAAAGACCGGGTGATGCCCGGTCTTTTTTGCATGCCATAAAACGAGACAAATGGATCAAATCGAGACAAAATGAGACACCTGTCTCGAACTGTCTCCAGTGTAAAAACGGAAAGACTGATTTTACGGGCTCCAAAGGCTGGCACACTTCTTGCATTTAAAAACGTGAACCCTAAATAGAAGGAGGCACACAAAATGGAATTGTTAAAACGAGAAGGCTTGTCATTAACTGAGGAGAAAGCGCTGTGGATGTACCAAAAGATGCTGGAAATCAGGGGCTTTGAAGACAAAGTGCATGAACTGTTCGCACAGGGAGTGCTTCCCGGATTCGTCCATTTGTATGCCGGTGAGGAAGCGGTGGCTGTAGGGGTGTGCGCTCATTTACATGATGGCGACAGCATTACAAGCACGCACAGGGGGCATGGCCATTGTATCGCCAAAGGCTGTGATCTGGACGGCATGATGGCGGAAATTTTCGGGAAAGCGACCGGATTGTGTAAAGGCAAGGGTGGTTCTATGCACATTGCCGATCTCGATAAAGGTATGTTAGGGGCAAATGGAATCGTCGGGGGCGGATTTACGCTCGCATGCGGATCAGCGCTCACCGCTAAATATAAACAGACTAATAATGTAAGCGTTTGCTTTTTTGGAGACGGAGCAAATAACCAAGGCACCTTCCATGAAGGGCTGAATCTAGCAGCAGTATGGAACCTTCCTGTCGTATTTGTTGCTGAAAACAACGGCTATGGCGAAGCCACCCCATTTGAGTACGCGTCGGCCTGTGATTCAATCGCCGACCGGGCGGCTGCCTATAACATGCCGGGGGTCACAGTTGACGGAAAAGATATTTTAGCAGTTTACCAGGCAGCCGAGGAAGCGATAGAACGAGCAAGAAACGGCGGGGGCCCGTCTTTGATTGAATGTATGACTTATCGAAACTATGGCCATTTCGAAGGGGATGCCCAAACCTATAAAACGAAGGATGAAAGAGCTGAGCACCTTGAAGAAAAGGATGCTATTCAAGGCTTTAAAAACTACCTGTTAAAAGAAACAGATGCAAATAAACTGTCAGACATTGAACAGCGTGTCAGCAAATCGATTGAAAAAGCCGTCTCGTTCAGCGAAGACAGTCCGTATCCGAAAGAGTCAGAGCTGCTGACAGATGTCTACGTGTCATATGAAAAAGGGGGAATGTGAGATGGCGAGAGTCATAAGCATGTCAGACGCGATCAATGAAGCGATGAAGCTTGCGATGAGAAGAGACGAAAATGTGCTTTTGATCGGTGAAGATGTCGCCGGGGGAGCGGCGGTCGATCATTTGCAGGATGATGAAGCATGGGGCGGCGTATTAGGGGTCACAAAGGGGCTTGTACAGGAATTCGGCCGCACAAGAGTGCTGGACACACCGATTTCTGAGGCGGGCTATATGGGGGCGGCCATGGCTGCGGCATCAACCGGGCTGAGGCCGATTGCGGAGCTGATGTTTAATGATTTTATCGGCACGTGCTTTGACCAGGTGATCAACCAAGGGGCGAAATTCCGCTATATGTTCGGCGGAAAAGCGCAAGTGCCGATTACCGTCCGCACTACCTACGGAGCAGGATTCCGGGCCGCTGCCCAGCATTCACAGGCGCTGTATGGCCTTTTCACCAGCATCCCGGGATTGAAGACGGTCGTTCCGTCCAATCCATATGACGCCAAAGGCCTGCTGCTTGCAGCAATAGAAGACAATGACCCGGTGTTCTTTTTTGAAGACAAAACGTCCTACAACATGAAGGGCGAGGTGCCGGAAGATTATTATACAATCCCGCTCGGAAAGGCGGACATCAAACGCGAAGGCGGCGATATTACGCTATTTGCTGTCGGCAAGCAGGTTAATACCGCGCTTGAAGCGGCGGCGAAGCTTTCAGAAAAAGGCATCGAAGCCGAGGTGCTTGATCCCCGCAGTCTGTCTCCTTTGGATGAGGAAGCGATTTTCACATCGTTGGAAAAAACAAACCGGCTGATCATCATTGATGAAGCCAATCCGCGATGCAGCATTGCCACGGATATAGCTGCGATTGTTGCCGACAAGGGCTTCGATTTGCTTGATGCGCCGATTAAACGAATTACAGCGCCGCATACACCAGTGCCGTTTTCGCCAGTGCTTGAAGATCAATATTTGCCGACACCAGATCAAATTGTCAGCGTCACGCTTGAATTGCTTGGCGAGCCGGCAATGAATTAAAGGGGGGACACAAATGGCAGTAAAAGTAGTGATGCCAAAATTGGGAATGGCCATGAAACAAGGGGAAGTATCGATATGGAATAAAAAAGTAGGTGACCCGGTTGAAAAGGGAGAAAGCATTGCCAGCATTCAATCGGAGAAAATTGAAATGGAAATCGAGGCGCCTGAAAAAGGAACGCTGATCGATATCAAAGTGAAAGAGGGAGAAGAGGTTCCGCCCGGCACAGCGATCTGCTACATCGGGGACGCCAATGAATCGGTGCAGGAAGAGGCGAAAGAGCCTGCTTCGGAAGATAGCGCGCCGCTAGCCGTCCAGCCCGTCAAACAAGAAAACAAACCCGCAGCCGCCAAAAAAGAACGAATCAAGATATCTCCAGTCGCCAGAAAAATAGCGGAAAAAGCGGGATTAGACCTGAAACAGCTGAAAGGCACTGGACCAGGCGGGCGAATCGTGAAGGACGACGTTATAAAGGCGCTTGCTGAACAGAAAAAAGATCAGGCTGAGCCGGTTTCTGAGCAGAAAGCGCAGGAAACCCCAGTGACAGGCATGAGAAAAGTCATCGCGGCCCGAATGCAGGAAAGCCTGGCAAACAGCGCGCAGCTGACGATTACGATGAAGGCTGATATCACCAAGCTGACAGCCCTTCAAAAACAGCTTTCGCCAACTGCGGAAGAACGGTACGGCACAAAGCTGACGATGACTCATTTTGTCTCAAGAGCCGCCGTTCTCGCCCTGCAAGCTCATCCTGTGCTAAACAGCTTTTATAAAAATGAACGCATCATCACACATCCTCATGTGCACCTCGGAATGGCTGTGGCCTTGGAAAATGGATTAGTTGTGCCTGTGATTCGCCATGCTGAAAAGCAGTCGCTGATCGAACTGGCTCAATCCATCTCAGAAAATGCCAAAAAAGCACGCGAGGGACGGGCGGGAAGCGAAGAACTGCAAGGCTCAACCTTCTCCATTACAAATCTTGGCGCTTTTGGAGTCGAGCATTTCACGCCGATATTAAATCCGCCGGAAACAGGGATTCTCGGCATCGGAGCAAGCTATGACACGCCGGTGTATCAAGGGGAGGAGATTGTCAGAAGCACGATCCTGCCGCTCAGCCTGACATTTGATCACAGAGCATGTGACGGCGCCCCTGCCGCTGCATTTCTGAAGGCGATTAAAACATATTTAGAAGAACCGGCAGCATTAATTTTATAGGAAAAGCAGGTGAAAACGACATGACACTAGCCATTATCGGCGGCGGACCTGCAGGCTATGCGGCAGCGGTCTCCGCGGCACAGCAGGGCAGAAACGTGCTGCTGATTGACAAAGGCCCGCTTGGGGGAACCTGCCTGAATGAAGGCTGCATCCCGACGAAGTCTTTGTTAGAAAGCGCAAACGTTCTTGATAAAATCAAACATGCCACCAGCTTTGGAATTGAACTTCCGGCAGGTGCGATATCGGTCGATTGGAGTAAAATGCAAAACCGAAAACAACAGGTTGTCAGACAGCTTGTCCAGGGCGTTCAATTCTTAATGAAGAAAAATCAAATACAGATTGTGAAGGGGACGGCCTCCTTTCTTTCTGACAGAAAGCTCTTGATCGAAGGAGAGAACGGAAAAGAAATCAGAGAAGCAGATCAAGTATTGATTGCTTCCGGATCAGAGCCGATCGAACTGCCATTCGCCCCGTTTGACGGCGAATGGATCATCGACAGCAAGGACGCGCTTTCCCTTTCTGAGATTCCGTCTTCGCTTGTCATTATCGGCGGCGGTGTCATCGGGTGTGAGTATGCCGGGCTGTTTGCCAGACTGGGATCGAAGGTGACCATCATTGAAACAGCCGGCCAGCTGATCCCAGCTGAAGATGAAGAGATTGCCCGTCTCTTTCAGGAGAAGCTCGAGGATGACGGTGTTGAAGTGCATACTTCATCCAGGTTAGAGCGGGTGGATCAAACGGCCAAAACGGCAATATGGAAAAGCGGGCAGCGGGAGTTTAAAACGAAGGCCGATTATGTACTAGTGGCGGTCGGCAGAAAACCCCGTCTTGACGGATTACAGCTGGAGCAGGCCGGAGTTGATTTTTCTCCAAAAGGCATTTCGGTAAACGGGCATATGCAGACGAATGTGCCTCATATTTATGCGTGCGGAGACGCAATCGGAGGCATTCAGCTGGCGCATGCGGCTTTCCATGAGGGCATCATCGCTGCTTCTCATGCTTCCGGAAGGGATGTCAAAATCAATGAGAAGCATGTGCCTCGCTGCATCTATACATCACCGGAAATCGCGTGCATCGGGATGACAGAACAACAGGCAAGAAGCGTATACGGGGATGTGAAGATTGGCGAATTTCCTTTTTCCGCAAACGGCAAGGCGCTCATTAAACAGCAAGCGGAAGGAAAGGTCAAAATCGTGGCAGAACCGGAATTCGGCGAAATCGTCGGTGTTTCAATGATTGGTCCTGATGTGACCGAACTCATCGGCCAGGCGGCTGCGATCATGAATGGTGAGATGACCGCTGATATGGCGGAGCATTTTATCGCCGCCCACCCGACACTGTCGGAAACATTGCACGAGGCGCTGTTAAGCACGATTGGGCTTGCAGTGCATGCGTAACACGGGAAAAAGCAGGCGCAGGGATACAAGGCGCCTGCTTTTTTATTGTTGAAAGCGCTTTATTTTTCCCCTACAATAGATGAAAACGGCGTGTAAGGGAGGAGCGATCAAGGAAATGAATTCGATCCCAAACGATTTGCAAACCTGGAAACGTTTTGTGAAAGACGGTGTGCTTGACGAAGCCCGATTAAGAAAACGGATCGCCGAGTCATGGCATCGCTGCAAAAAAGCTGAGGTCAATCCTTATTTAGAAAAAGGCCCCAAGGTTTTACAGCAAACCGAGCTGGATCAGCAGTCAAAAAAGCATTCATTCTTCTTGACGACCGCACAGCCTTACCTCGAAAAACTGCTGCCTGCCATAAAAGAAATGGAAATGATGGCGCTGTTAATTGATTCAGACGGCGTTGTTCTGGCATTGGACGGCCATCCTCGCGCGCTTTATGAAGCCAAACGCATCAACTTTGTTGAAGGCGCATGCTGGACGGAAACGGCTGTCGGGACAAATGCGATTGGCACGGCGCTTCACATTAGTGAGCCGGTTGCGATACAAGGATCCGAACATTACTCTATCGCTTCCCATCAGTGGAACTGTTCAGCCGCTCCGATTCACCATGAGGATGGCAGTCTTGCAGGTGTGATTGACATATCGTGTCCGGCAGCAGGCGCGCATCCTCATATGCTCGGTATTGCTACGGCGATTGCCTATGCCGCGGAACGGGAACTGGCAGCTAAAAGCCGTGAGAAAGAGCTGGAGCTGATCAGCCGTTTTGCGGATAGAGCTGCATCCCGTGTGCCGATGGTGCTCTGCAATGTCAAACAGCATATCATCAGCGCGAGTGAAGCGGTTCGAACCTCAATGCCGGATTGGCAGGGCAGGCACCTGTATGAATTGAAGGAACGGGGCTTTTCAATTGAAAAAGCCGTCACTATGGGGGATGGCGGCACTTGTTTTTATCTCGCGGAACAAAAGAAAAAGACGGCGTTTCGATTCAACGGAGTTATCGGGCAAAGCGGCCGATCGCAAGCTATGCTGAAGAGCCTTGAACGAGCGGCAGCGGCGGATGCAACGGTATGTCTGTCGGGCGAAACTGGTACGGGGAAGGAAGTCGCGGCCCGCGCACTTCATGAGAACAGCGAGCGGCGGCACGGCCCGTTTGTTGCTGTCAATTGCGGAGCGATCCCGTCTGATTTGATTGAAAGCGAGCTGTTCGGCTATGCGGAGGGCGCTTTTACGGGAGCGAAACGAAACGGCTACAAAGGCGCCTTTCAAAAGGCGAATCAAGGCACCTTATTTTTAGATGAGATCGGAGAAATTTCCCACTCGATGCAGGTTGCGCTTTTGCGGGTGCTTCAGGAACGCAAGATTACGCCGGTCGGCGGAACGAAAGAAATTCCGGTTGATATCAGAGTCATTGCCGCCACACATTGTGATTTGCGCGAGCTTGCCGAAAGCGGGAAAATCAGAGAGGACTTGTTTTACCGTCTTCATGTCTATCCGATTGAGCTGCCTCCTTTACGCGAACGCCCCGAAGATATTCCGGATCTTTTCCAGTACTACAAACAGAAGAATCATTGGCCTGGCGAACTTCCCCCTGCTTTTTTGGATATGCTGAAGCAATGGAGGTGGCCGGGGAATATTCGCGAGCTGTTTAATGTGTTTGAACGTCTTTCCATCAGATTTCCGGACGGCCGGCTTAGGGATGAGCCGCTTACCGCTTTACTGGAAGCTGCAGGACTGCCGATCATCCCGGCGGAAAAAAAGCCGGCTGCTGCCGGCGCGCTGACCCTTCGTGAGCAAATCCAAAAAGATATCATCATCAAAGCGCTTGAATCCGCAAAAGGAAACGTCTCTCAAGCCGCCAAAATCAGCGGGATCCCCCGGAGCACTTTCTACAAACGGCTGAAAAAATTCAACTTGTCCGCTGAATCATAAAGCATACTTCTTTCAAGAAATGGAAACGTTATGTATGAAGGAGGGTGTTAGAATGAATAGTCAAAGGGCGAAAGAAATTGTAGAATCTCCCGACATGAAGAAAGTAACATATAACGGCGTTCCTATTTACATTCAGCACGTGAATGAAGAAAACGGAACAGCGAGAATCTATCCGCTGGACGAACCTGAGCAGGAGCATGAAGTACAGCTGACCAACTTAAAAGAGGATTAAACAAAAATGGCCCGCTTCATAAGCGGGCCATTTTTGTTATCCGCGCGGAGCAAATAAAATGACACAGACGCCGATAAGACAAATGAATGCACCGATCCAGTCATACAGATCAGGTGTTTTCCGGTCGACAAGCCATCCCCATAGAACCGCAAGCACGATGAATACCCCGCCATAAGCGGCGTATACACGGCCGAAGGAAGGGAAGGACTGAAACGTCGGAAGAATGCCATAGACAACAAGGATCAGCGCTCCGGCGATCCCATAGCCGACTGGCTTTGCCTCTCTCAGCCACAGCCAAACCAAATACCCGCCGCCAATTTCGGCAAGCCCAGCCGCGAGAAATAAAAGAATGGTAATCAGCATCACGTGCACTCCTCAAGTTGCTTTTCTCTTTTATTATAAAGGAGGAGAGCTGTTAAAGCTTTGGATGATTCTCAAATTCCTTTAAATACGCGCTGCGCTGAATCTCCGTAAATTGGCTGATCCAGTTGCTTTTCGCCTCTTCATTCAGATGGGGGAGGATATAGCGTTCAACCGCTTCAAAAAACAACGGATTCGCGATAATGTTCCAGGTAGGGATGCGAACGACTTTGCCGTTTGTTTTCTCGATGATAATATCCTCAAAAAAGATCCCTTTCAAACTGTAATGATGCCGTCCCATATAAATCCGTTTTACCTCAGAAAACAGCACGCTGCGCTTTCTCGAGAAGATCTCGCCATCAGGCCCAGTCTTTACGCTGAAAATGACATTTCCCCGGCTTGTGAACGCCGGAAAAGCCATAAAAAATGTGATTAATCCATAAACAATCGCCATTAATCCTCCGCCCAAATAAAGCAGGGCATACTTAGATTCAAATGTGAGAGCTTCAGACACCAGCCACACTCCTGCAATAAAAGCGCCCCCTGTGGCGAGGAACAGCCATATTCTAAAAAACATTCTACTCTTGACCTTAATTACTTCATTGTTTTTCAATTGCTATTCTCCTTTATCGCTCTTTAGCAAAAAAGTATTCCTTTTACCACATCTTTATTTGCTGGTACGATAGAAAATTCATTTTGAGTGATACCTGTTACCAGCCAAGTATGACGGCTGCCAGGCAAGACGAAAGCCATGTCAGCCACTTCCGGCGAGTTGTCTTTGTCATAAACAAGGCGCATCAGCGTATCCATTTTCCCTTTTTGTGAAGCCAGATCATTTACGAATCGGGTAATATCCTCTTGATGTTCATGCTTAACTAGAAACTCTTTCAGATATGTGGGAGTGTCTGAAGCACCTTCCAGAAGCAATTCAAATTCAGTTGATGTCAGAGTAATAATTGATTCTTTGTTATCCTCAGCATCTATTATATTTAAAAACTCGGATGTTTTAGAAAGTAATCCGTCACTTGAATCCATTTTTTTGATGCTGTGCACCTGTTCATCAAACAGCAGTTCATGAGAGTAAGTGCCGAACTTAGAAACGTGGCAAGACACATTCTGTTCTTTGCCTTGTTCATCAAATTTGGACAGTTTCACTGTATAATCCGCGTCGTTTAATACGTGGATAAACGGGCAGTACTCGTCCTTTAATCGGTATTGATGATTACGGTATTCCGCCGCATCTTTGGCCAAAAGCGAGCGGCATGCCGCTTCGAACAAAGCACCGAGCTGTTCATCTTCTATTTCCGGAAAATAGGCCTGCTTCAAGGCCATTCCCTGTTCAAAAAACCCTTCGCTGTAAAAACAAAATAAGAGTTCTTCTATGCTGATCGTAAACTGCTTCATTGTTTATTCTCCTATCCAAATGAAAGTTTCCCTTTGAGGAAATGGGTTGCGCCGTGTATAAGCGAGTCCGCTGTTTTCTTTGCTTTTTCCATTCCTTTTTTCGCGCTGTCTATCCCTTTATGTATCGTTTTATTCGCCGCATCTATGCCGTCATTCACTGATTTGACGACTTTGCCGGCTGATTCCAGCCCTTTCTTGGCTGTATCGACGACAGCGTGAATCGGTTCTTTCAGCTTTATCGCCGCTTTTTCAGCAAAGCCTGATGTGAATTTTGCGATTTTTTCCCCAACAAAACCTCCTACGGCTGATCCGATTGTGCCTCCGACTACTGTACCAACAGGGCCTAACACACTTCCAAGGGCACCGCCGACGACAGCGCCTGCCGTAGCTCCTCCTGCGATGAAAATAGTGTTATTCACAGCATTCCCGACGGCCTTGGCGTTTTCACGCTTGAGAACTTCGGGTTTGTCTTGGTATTTCGCGTAATTTTCAGCAATTTTCAAGCCCGCTCCGAACGTTTCGGTCGCACCGGTGATCAGTGTGGCGGTAATGGCATTTCCTTTTGCGAATTTCAAGCCCGTTTTTCCGACATCCTTCAAAGTTGAGCGTACGCCGGCTTCATTAAGAAATCCTCTTGTGTAGCTTCTGACGCTGTTTGAAAAATCGACCGTATCCTGAGGGAAGTACTTTGTAAACTTTTTATGTACCAAATCTGAAAATGGCCGGTTTGTCTTTTTAAACAAATATTTAGGATTCATAAGCACTCTAGCCGCTTTTTGATAACGTGAGCTGTCAACGGCTCTGGAAATATCCAATAGAAGTTTTGAGTGCCGGGCGGTATGCAAACCGCTTGGCTGTTTCACAAATTTCGTAAGCCCTAATCCGTAGTATTTTCCTTGTGTCAGCATAAGGGCGGTTAAGCTTGTCATCGTTCCGTATTTGTCGTAAGCATTATAGAGCTTTCGCAGAATATCATCTTGTTCAACAAATTTATCGCCCGTTTTTCTGATGAAAATCTCATTGTCACTCAGCTTGGTGACGAGCGCTTTTCCTGAGCTCCACGCATCGCCGACTCCGGAAAAACAGCTGCTGTAGCGGGGATCGCATTGTAAAATCATCTGCCCCAGCTCCAAATGCAGGTCCTTATATTTGCTTTCCATATCGGTTAATTCAGTGACTACATCATTTGCCAGCTGTTCGAGTTTATCCGGATCAACTGCAATGTTTCCTGACACACCATTCACCCCCTGAGTTTATGTCTTTCCTCTCTTGCTTTACGTTCCAGTACTTCCATTCTGGCAATTTCAGCTTTTCGTTCTTCTATTTTGACGGCGGCTGCCTTTAGCTCCTGGCTTGTTTCAAGCAGCTCCTGTTCGAATTGATCGTAGGCGGCTTTTGTTTCCTCGAAATCCTGGTCGAACGAATCTCTTGCTTTTCCCTGCCAAGCATCCCCTAATGCAGATAACCGGGATTCAAGCAGCATTTTGGAGCTTCTGACCTCTTCTGCGGCCGCACTGTACTTGTTTGCCAGCTCAATGACTTTATATGAGTCCAACTTTTGTCCCCTGCCTTTTCTAAATTCACGCACAAATGGATGTTTTATATAAATGATTATAAATAATTCGGCATGTATCCGAATCGTACAAAAGAACCTTTTCATAAGAAATGGAAGGGCGTATATTCACTTAAATTTCACAGTAGGTGAGACTTTAAGATTACAAAAAAGGTAAAAAAATCAAATCTCTCAGACGTAAGGTAAATGAGAAATTTCCCGCTTTGTGGGAAAAAACACTAAAATTGATCAAATGATCTAAGTGCGCCAAACGTGTTACGGGACGGGCCTTCACATGGTATAAATAAAATGTAAACGTTATCAAGGAGGTCGTCATATGAAGAAAAAATCATTCTCAATCGTAATAGCGGGCGGAGGGAGCACTTTCACTCCAGGGATCGTACTGATGCTCTTGGACCATTTGGAGGAGTTTCCGATCAGAAAGCTGAAGCTGTATGATAATGATAAGGAGAGACAGGATCGCATAGCAGGCGCCTGTGACGTTTTTATCAGAGAAAAAGCGCCGGAAATTGAATTTACAGCGACGACTGACCCGGAAGAAGCTTTTACAGATGTCGACTTTGTCATGGCGCACATCAGGGTAGGGAAATACGCGATGCGTGCGCTGGATGAGCAAATTCCGCTGAAGTACGGAGTTGTCGGCCAGGAGACATGCGGGCCGGGCGGCATCGCATACGGCATGCGCTCGATCGGCGGCGTGCTTGAAATATTAGATTACATGGAAACATATTCGCCTGATGCGTGGATGCTCAATTACTCCAACCCGGCGGCAATTGTAGCCGAAGCAACAAGACGCCTCAGGCCGAATTCGAAAATTCTGAACATCTGCGATATGCCGGTTGGAATCGAAGACCGGATGGCGCAAATTCTCGGCCTGTCCTCAAGAAAAGAAATGAAGGTCCGCTATTACGGATTAAATCATTTCGGCTGGTGGACATCGATTCAGGATCAAGAGGGCAATGATTTAATGCCGAAGCTGAAGGAGCATGTATCTCAATACGGGTACATTCCGAAGACGGAGGCTGAAGCTGTCGAGGCGAGCTGGAATGACACGTTCGCAAAAGCGCGTGACGTACAGGCCGCAGATCCTGACACACTGCCGAATACGTATTTGCAATATTACTTGTTCCCGGATGATATGGTGAAAAAATCAAATCCGAATCATACGCGGGCAAACGAAGTGATGGAAGGGCGCGAAGCCTTTATTTTCAGCCAATGTGACATGATCACACGCGAGCAGTCCTCGGAAAACAGCGAAATCAAAATCGATGATCACGCATCATATATTGTTGATCTAGCCCGGGCGATTGCCTACAACACAGGTGAAAGAATGCTCTTGATCGTTGAAAATAACGGAGCGATTGCGAACTTTGACCCGGCTGCGATGGTCGAGGTGCCGTGTATTGTCGGCTCAAATGGGCCTGAACCGATCACCGTCGGCACCATTCCGCAATTCCAAAAAGGGCTGATGGAGCAGCAGGTATCCGTTGAGAAACTGACTGTTGAAGCGTGGGCGGAGAAATCGTTCCAAAAGCTGTGGCAGGCGCTGATCCTGTCAAAAACTGTGCCAAACGCACGTGTGGCAAGGCTGATTCTCGAGGATTTAATTGAGGCCAACAAAGACTTCTGGCCTGAGCTTGATCAAAGCCCAACCCGCATTTCATAACTGAAATACCCCCCGTTTTCGAATCTGTTATTGTATATAATAGAAAGAAAATGGGGGGATCTGATATGAAGCTAGATGAACTGATTAATCAGCACTACGGCAAATTAAATGACAACGATTTTCATATTTTAAAATATATATTGAATCACAAGCACACGTGCTACACCCTTGGAATCGATGCGTTGGCCAAGGCTTGCAGCGTATCGCGTTCCTCGATTTTGCGGCTTGCCCAAAAGCTCGGTTTCAGCGGCTACAGTGAATTTCGCGTTTTTTTAAAGTGGGAAGATCAGCCGGAAGAAGGCGAGAGTATGAGTTTTCAAAAGCTGCTTGATGATATTGAATCAAATCTGAAGTTCTTAAGGACAAAGGACATGACGGATATGTGCCAGCTGATTGATGAAGCCGACCGCATTTTCGTGTACGGATCAGGAAATGCGCAAAAGATATGCGCCCGTGATCTGCAAAGAATGTTTATTCCGCGCCATCGGTATCTCATTTTGATTGAAGACAGAAATGAATTTAATCTGATGCGCGATGATTTTAAAGTAAACGATCTGTTTATCATCATTTCTCTTTCCGGAGAAACACCGGAGCTGATTCCTCAGGCAAGAATGCTTTCTGCAAAGGGTATTCCCTTTATTTCCATTACGAATTTAAAAAACAATGTCCTCGCCCAGCTGACTCCGCATAATCTTTATGCGACAAGCAAACCTGTGACATTAAGCGATAAAACGGAAATTGTCGCTTTTGCACCGTTCTTTCTCGTTGGCGAAGCATTGTTCCGCGCATATGTTGATTACAAAGAGGCAGAAAAAAATGACATTGAGTAGCAGGGGGTTCTGGTATGATGCAAAAAATCCAGCGCTTTGGAAGCGCGATGTTTGTACCTGTTCTATTATTCGCGTTCGCTGGCATTATCGTCGGTGTCAGTACGCTTTTTAAAAATAAAACCATCATGGGCCCGCTTGCCGATCCTGATGGGTTTTGGTATCAGTGCTGGTATATCATTGAGCAGGGCGGCTGGACAGTATTTAATCAAATGCCGCTCTTATTCGCCATCGGCATCCCGGTTGCTTTGGCGAAGAAAGCTCAGGCGCGCGCTTGTTTGGAAGCGCTTACGGTTTACTTGACGTTCAATTACTTTGTCAGCTCGATCTTGACGGTATGGGGAGGGGCATTTGGCGTCGACATGAACCAAGAGGTCGGCGGAACGAGCGGGTTAACGATGATCGCAGGCATCAAAACGCTCGATACCAACATTATCGGAGCCATCTTTATTTCTTCGATTGTCGTCTTTTTGCATAATCGTTATTTTGATAAAAAACTGCCCGATTTTCTCGGCATCTTTCAAGGCTCAACGTATATCGTGATGATTTCCTTCTTCATTATGATCCCGATCGCCTTGGCCGTGTCTTACATTTGGCCGATCGTTCAGACGGGAATCGGCTCGCTTCAAAGCTTCCTGGTTGCTTCCGGGGCGGTGGGCGTTTGGATTTACACATTTTTGGAACGGATTTTGATTCCGACCGGCCTTCATCACTTTATTTACACGCCGTTTATTTATGGGCCTGCAGTAGCGGAAGGCGGGATCGTCACGTATTGGGCACAGCATCTCGGCGAATATTCGCAAAGCGCCAAACCGCTGAAGGAGCTCTTCCCGCAAGGCGGATTCGCGCTCCACGGCAACTCGAAAATCTTCGGCATTCCGGGCATCGCCCTGGCGTTTTATGTCACAGCCAAAAAGGAAAAGAAAAAACTTGTCGCAGGGCTGCTGATTCCTGTCACGCTGACGGCGATTGTCGCCGGTATTACAGAGCCGATTGAGTTCACTTTCTTATTCATTTCTCCTTTCTTATTTGCGGTTCACGCCGTACTGGCTGCAACGATGTCGACAGCCATGTATATGGCCGGTGTCGTCGGAAACATGGGTGGCGGGCTGATCGAAGCGGTGACCTTGAACTGGATTCCGCTCTTTGGCAGCCACGGAATGACGTATGTGTATCAAATTTTGATCGGGCTTTCTTTTACAGCTATTTATTTTTTCGTCTTCCGATTTTTAATTCTCAAATTCAATATCGCCACACCGGGACGGGAAAAGGATGATCAGCAGGAAACAAAGCTGTATTCGAAAAAGGAATACAGAGAAAGAAAAAACAAGGATGAAACGGCCTCCGCTGTTGAAACGGCAGATGACACCGCTTTTCTGTACATTGAAGCGCTGGGCGGAAAAGACAACATCACTGAAGTGACAAACTGCGCCACCCGCCTCAGAGTCAGCGTCAAGGATGAAACAAAGGTTGAGCCCGACAGCGTGTTCCGAGCGCTTGGCTCACACGGCGTCGTCAGAAACGGGAAGGCGTTTCAGGTGATTATCGGATTGAGCGTTCCGCAGATGCGGGAGCGTGTGGAAAAAATATTGAATCAATAATGCCAGCCCTCCTTTTCGGGAGGGTTTTCGTTTGCCGTCAAAAAGACCGTCATAGTAAAGTAAAGAAAGAGACAATCGAGTAAAAAGGGGTTTGGAGGCTTTTACATGCAAAAGGCTTTATCGTTTTTAAAACCATACTCACTGCTGGTGGGAATTGCGCTGATTCTCATGTTGACGGAGCTTGCGGTTGAACTGATGCAGCCTTTACTGATCGCAAAAATCATCGACGATGGGATTTTAAAGCAAGATCTCCGGCATGTGTGGACATGGGGGGCGGTCATGATCGGACTGACCGTGTTATCATTTGCAGCGGGAATGCTGAATTCCTTTTATGCCGCCCATGTCAGCCAAAGCTTTTCCTACGATACGAGAAAAGGGCTTTTTCAAAAAATCCAGTCCTTCTCCTATTCTACTTTTGGACAGTTCTCGTCCTCTTCTTATATCACAAGGCTGACAAACGATGTCACACAGGTTCAAAACATGATTTTTATGAGTTTGCGGTTTATGCTGCGGGCTCCGTTAATGATTGTAGGCGGTATTGTGCTGTCACTCACCGTTAACGTGAAGCTCGGCTTTTTTCTGCTTGTGACCATTCCGATCCTGATCTTGTTTTTGCTATGGGTATTAAAGAAAGGCGGGGCGCTGTTCCGTTCAGTGCAGAAACGGCTGGATCAGGTGAATACCGTCATGCAGGAAAACTTAACAGCGATTAAGCTGATCAAAGCGCTGCTTCGCGGCAGCCACGAGGTCAAAAGATTTATCAAAGCCAACACGAGGCTGATGGAAAAAACAGTTTCAGCCTTTCAGCTTGTGGAATTCACGATGCCTGTGCTGATGCTGCTGATGAACCTCTGCATCCTTTTGATTTTGTGGGCAGGTGCACACAGTATCACGAACGGAAGCACTCAAGTCGGTGATGTTGTCGCGATTATTAACTACGCAACACGAATTACGGGCGCGCTTTCGATGTTTCCGTTTTTGATTATGATTTTCACCCGGGCGAAGGCTTCAGGGGATAGAATCGGCGAGGTGCTTGAAACGGAAGGTGATGAGCGGGAAGAAGGCATCATACCAGGTCGTTTGTCAGGACGGATTGAGTTTCAGCATGTATCCTTCCGTTATCCTGAAATGGACAGAGAAGCGCTGCGGAATGTCTCATTTTCCGCAAAGCCGAGGGAAACGATCGCGATTCTCGGTGCGACGGGATCGGGCAAGTCCACGCTCTTTCAGCTCATTCCGCGGCTTTATCGGCCGGATTCAGGCAGCATTTACATAGATGAAAAGCCAATTCACGATTTTCCGGCAGAGGGGCTTCGTAAGCAAATTGGATATGTACCGCAGGAGGTGCTCCTGTTTTCCGGCACAATCAAAGAAAATATCGCTTGGGGCAAAGAAAATGCTTCACTTGATGAAATAATTGTAGCGGCCAAACATGCGCAAATTCATGAAACGATTATGAAGCTCCCGAATGGGTATGACACTGTTTTGGGACAAAGAGGCGTCAACCTGTCCGGCGGCCAGAAGCAGCGGATTTCCATTGCGCGGGCGCTGATCCGAAAGCCGGCCATCCTTCTTTTAGATGACAGCACAAGCGCGCTAGACCTGCAGACGGAGGCGAAGCTGCTTGAGGCAATCAGCGCATATGAGTGCACAACCTTGATCATTACGCAAAAAATGACCACGGCGATGAGAGCTGATAAGATTTTGCTGCTTGAGGATGGCGAACTGATTGAAAAAGGCACGCACAGTGAGCTGCTTTCTGAATCTCAGTTATACAAACGCATTTACGAGTCGCAATTCGGAAGGGAGGGGAGCGAGTCATGCTAAAAGACATCCGCAAGCCTTTCCAATATCCCAAACTGCCCATCGACAAAAAAGAAGGCGCAAAAAAGCGGGCGAAAGCAAAGGATACAAAAGGCACACTGAGACGAATCTGGTCTTACTTGGCTGAACGAAAAGGACTGCTTATCCTTGTCATGCTGATGGTTGTCATCAGCGCGATATTCGGGCTCCTTGGCCCCTTTGTAATCGGAAAGGCCATCGACCATTTCATCGTCGGGCGAACGGTAAGCGGACTGATCCCCGTTTTGCTTCTTCTGCTCGTCATTTATATTATTCAGTCCCTGTCACTCTGGTTTCAAAACTATTGGATGATTACGATTTCGCAAGGCACTGTTTTCAGAATGAGAAGCGAGTTGTTCACCCATCTGCATGAGCTGCCGATTCCGTTTTTTGATAAACAGCGGCACGGTGAGCTGATGAGCCGGGTGACAAATGACATCGAAAATGTCAGCTCTACTTTAAACACGTCGGTCATTCAAATTCTGTCAAGCGTCATCACCTTTGTCGGAACGGTTGCAGTAATGCTGTACATGAGCCCGCTCCTTACAGTGATTACCCTGACCATCATTCCGGTGATGGCAGTAAGCCTGAAATGGATCACCAACCGGACGGGAAAGCTGTTTAAAGAACAGCAGAAAAACCTTGGTGAGCTGAATGGATATATTGAGGAATCTGTTTCCGGCGCAAAGGTCATCAAAGCCTATTCGCGTGAGAAGCAGATCACTGCCGAATTTCTCGAAAAAAACGCTACGCTCAAGACCTCGGGCTTCTGGGCACAGACGATTTCCGGGTTTATCCCGAAAGTCATGAACTCTTTGAATAACTTAAGCTTTACAATGATTGCCGCAATCGGCGGTTTGTTCGCGCTGAAAGGCTGGATCTCGATCGGCTCGATCGTCGTCTTTGCCGAGTATTCAAGGCAATTCACACGCCCTTTAAACGATCTGGCCAATCAGTTTAATACGATGCTGTCCGCCATTGCCGGCGCTGAACGGGTGTTTGAGGTGCTTGATGAAAAAGAAGAGCGCGAGGATGAAAAGAACGCCGTGCATCAGCCTATCCAAACAGGCAGTATTGAATTCCGGGATGTGTCCTTCGGTTACGATGAAGGGCAGCAGACACTGAAGCATTTACAGTTTACAGTGCCTGCCGGACAGTCCATCGCATTTGTCGGACCGACGGGAGCGGGGAAAACAACTGTCACCAACCTGCTCGCCCGTTTTTACGAGCCTGGTGAGGGAAGGATTTTAATCGACGGTACAGATATTAAAACCCTCACTAGAGCAAGCCTGCGGAAAAACATGGGGTTTGTCCTGCAGGATTCGTTTTTGTTTCAAGGAACGATCAGAGAAAATATTCGCTACGGCAGGCTCGATGCATCTGATCAGGAAGTCGAAGCCGCGGCAAAAACAGCGAACGCCCACAGCTTTATTGAAAGGCTGCCAAAAGGGTATGACACAGTGCTCACGCAAAACGGATCGGGCATCAGCCAAGGACAGAAACAATTGATTTCCATAGCGCGTGCGGTGCTTGCCGATCCGGTTCTTCTCATCTTGGATGAAGCGACAAGCAACATTGATACCGTAACAGAAGTCAACATTCAAGAAGCGCTCGCCCGTTTAATGGAGGGAAGAACAAGCGTCATCATCGCCCACAGGCTGAACACCATTCAAAGAGCGGACCAGATTGTGGTGCTAAAAGACGGCGAAATGATTGAAAAAGGCAGCCATGAAGAACTGATCCGGCAAAAAGGATTTTACAGTGACTTATATAAAAGCCAATTTGAGAAATAGACCTTTGTCCCGCACAAAGGCCTTTTTTGTTACAGTTTTATAGTACTTTTATTTCATTTTCGTAAAATGTAACAAAATTACTTGACGTAAACAAGTTATGTATATATACTAGCTTACATTAAGTAAGTGATAACATTTATCAAGGAGGATAAAATGAATAAATCATTTGAAATTGGCACATTACTTTTAAGAGTTATTACAGGTATTATCTTTTTTGTTCACGGTTTATCTAAGTTTCAGGGAATGGAAGGCACCATCCAATTTTTCGGCAGCATAGGCCTTCCAAGCTTTATGGCGTATGTCATTGCAGCGATTGAACTCGTTGGCGGAGTGCTTGTCTTCTTCGGATTGGCTACACGCATTGTCGGTGTTCTGTTTGCCCTCACGCTGATCGGAGCCATCATTACAGTCAAGCTGAAAGCGCCATTCATGGGCAATGCAGAATTTGATTACCTTCTGCTTTTGACATCAATCCACCTGGCTCTTTCCGGAAGCCGTTTCCTTGCGTTAGACCCACTTGTGTTTAAAGCAAAAAAGAGCGAAAACGTATCAGCATAAGAAAAGAGGCATACAGCATGACCAGCATTCATGAGGATACAAACATTGGCTATGTCAAACTCACAATCCGCAGTCTGGAGCGCTCCCTTCAGTTCTACTGTAACGTCATCGGCTTTCAAGTCTTAAAAAAGACGGATCGCCAAGCCGAACTATCGGCTGACGGAAAACGCGTCCTGCTTGTTCTCGAAGAAAATCAGAGCGCCGTCGTCTTGCCTGAACGGTCTGTGACGGGCCTCTATCACTTTGCAATTCTTCTTCCGAACAGGAAGGAACTTGGTATCGCGCTCGCCCGCCTGATTGAACACGGCATTGCCATCGGACATGGGGATCATGCTGTCAGTGAAGCACTCTACCTGTCTGATCCTGATGGAAACGGAATTGAAATGTACGCTGACCGCCCCCGCAGCACGTGGCAGCGTGATCGTGAAGGAAACTACGTCATGACGACAACCGCTGTTGACATTGAGGGTCTTCTTGAAGTGGCCGGAGATGAGCGGAAAGCAGCGCTTCCGAACGATACAATTATCGGACACATTCATCTGCATGTCAGTGATTTAAACGAAGCAAAAGCGTTTTATACGGATGTGCTGGGCTTTGATATTGTCGGAAACTATGCGGGCATGTCTGCTCTCTTCGTTTCAGCCGGAGGCTACCATCATCATATCGGCTTAAATATTTGGGCGGGAAGAAACGCGCCGCCTAAACCGACAAATGCCAGCGGACTAGACTATTACACGGTTGTCCTGCCTCATCAAGAGGAACTGGATCGAGTGGCAGACCGAGTCAAACGTGCCGGATATTCGATCGAAGAAAAGGAAAACAGCTTCCGGGTGAAAGATCCTGTTTCCGGCGCCCATATTAGATTTGTGATTTGACTGTAATCCCTTTGCCGAAAAAACGGCAGGGGGATTTTTTATTTTTGTCCGCCTTGTTATGATGGGAGAACCAACTTGTTAGGAGGCGTTTACATGGAACTCAATCACCTTGTGACGGGCAAAATAGCATTAAATCAATATGTGCATCGCTTAGAGCAAAAGGATGTTTCATTTTACGTCCACTATTGGGGAGCGATGACGAACCACTATAACACACTGCTTCATAAGCATTCCTTTTATGAAATTTGTTACGTCGTAAGAGGTGAAGGATATTACCTTGAAGGCGATCGTACATATCCGCTTCGTGAACAGACGATTTTTTTGTCAAAGCCGGAGCATTTGCACCAAATCAAAAGTGAAACAGGGCTGTTCCTTTTTTACGTCGCTTTCGAGCTGAGCGAGGATCAGTCAAGCGCCGAATGGATCAAAGTGATGGAAGAAGTGAAACAAAGCCCCTTTATCACAATGCAATTGAAAGATGGCGAACCGCCGGGCCTGCTTTGGAAAACGTTAATGCTGCAAGCAGCGCACCCTGTCGATGCTTTTGACAAAGAGATCCTATCTCATTTGTCGCATGCATTGATCCTGTCATTAATCCAAACCTTTCTCCCGTCCGCCCATCGTCCGAAACAAAAGCAGCCCATTCACACATCTTCTGCTTTGCTGACAGAGGTGAAACTGCACATAAAAGACAATCTGTCACAGCCGTTAAAGCTGACGGATGTTGCCAGCCACTTTCATATCTCAGGGAGGCACTTATCACGTTTATTTGCAGCAGAACTGGGCGTCAGCTACTCAGAATTTGTCCAAAATGAAAAAATAAACAAAGCTGCCGAGCTGCTGAAATCAACGAATCTATCGATTAAAGAAGTAGCGGAAGAAATCGGTTTCTCAGTACATTATTTCACTCGCGTCTTTTCCGCTAAAATCGGCAGCTCTCCAGGGCTTTTCCGCTCCCTTTATAAAGACTCAAAAATGACCGCATTTCAAATCAATAAATCTTTTCAAAAAATCGAACAGGCCAAGCCGCACGAATAAGATGTCCTGAAATGACAAAACAATGTCTTCATAAGATAAAGACGCGAGAAATCTCGTTGTCTTATAATCTCTTTAGAAAGCGGTTACAACAATGAATGTTCTGAAGGAGGGATGCATTGGCTTATGCTTGGTGTCGGGTGCTCTGCCATTCTTGAAAGAAGGGGAAGAAAGCCGTGAGTACAAAAAAGAAAGAGGCTGTAAAAGAAAAAGAAAGCTTAGCTCATAAAGGGCTTTTACGAACGATTACATTGGTATCTACATTCGGCGGCCTGTTGTTCGGTTATGATACGGGTGTCATTAATGGGGCACTTCCTTTTATGGCAACTGCAGGTCAACTCAATCTTACACCTGTTACAGAAGGACTGGTTGCGAGTTCCCTGCTTCTCGGGGCAGCCTTCGGGGCGATGTTTGGAGGACGTCTGTCCGATCGGCACGGCCGCCGAAAAACGATCCTTTATTTAGCCTTACTCTTCATCGCAGCCACACTTGGCTGTACCTTTTCACCAAACGCGTCCGTGATGATTGCCTTTCGTTTTCTGCTCGGACTGGCGGTTGGCTGCGCTTCTGTAACGGTTCCAACCTTTTTAGCGGAAATTTCGCCGGCAGAACGCAGGGGACGAATCGTGACACAAAATGAACTGATGATCGTAATTGGCCAGCTGCTGGCATACACCTTTAACGCCATTATCGGCAGCACAATGGGGGAGAGCGCAAATGTATGGCGGTATATGCTGGTCATCGCGACACTTCCGGCTGTTGTGTTATGGTTCGGAATGCTCATCGTGCCTGAAAGCCCGCGTTGGCTGGCGGCTAAAGGCAGAATGGGTGACGCTCTGCGGGTGCTTCGGCAAATCCGTGAAGACAGCCGGGCACAGCAGGAAATAAAAGAAATCAAACATGCGATTGAGGACACAGCAAAAAAGGCCGGCTTTCATGGTTTTCAAGAGCCGTGGATCAGACGCATTCTATTCATTGGGATCGGAATCGCCATCGTACAGCAAATTACCGGTGTCAATTCGATCATGTACTATGGGACAGAAATTCTGAGAGAAGCCGGTTTTCAAACAGAAGCTGCATTAATCGGCAATATTGCAAACGGTGTTATTTCAGTTATCGCGGTCATTTTTGGGATATGGCTTCTCGGCAAAGTCCGCCGCCGGCCCATGCTGATCATCGGACAGATTGGCACGATGACAGCCCTTCTGCTGATCGGGATTTTATCCATTGTCCTTGAAGGAACACCCGCCCTGCCGTATGTTGTGCTGAGTTTGACCGTTTTGTTTCTTGCGTTTCAGCAGGCTGCCATTTCTACGGTGACGTGGCTGATGCTCTCGGAAATCTTTCCTATGCATGTGCGGGGGCTTGGCATGGGGATCAGCACCTTCTGCTTGTGGACAGCTAACTTTCTCATTGGATTCACCTTTCCCATTTTGCTCAATCATATTGGGATGTCGGCGACATTTTTTATCTTTGTCGCTATGAATATCCTAGCGATTCTATTTGTGAAAAAATATGTGCCTGAGACAAAAGGGCGGTCACTTGAACAGCTTGAGCATTCCTTTCGCCAGTATGGCCGCCGCGCTGATCAGGAAATCCAAAATCAAACAACTCACTTATCGTAATCTGCAGATACCAGGAGGAATCTATCAATGAAACTATCTTATGTAACAGACAGCTTAGGACATTTGCCTTTTGAAGAAATGCTCGATTTTGCCGCGGAGCTTGGCATTGATACGCTTGAAATGACAACCGGAGGCTGGTCGCCTGCGCCTCACTTGAATCTTGATGAACTGCTGCAAAGCAGCCACAAAAGAGAAGAGTTTTCAGCAGCGCTGGAAAAGCGGAATATGACACTTTGCGCTTTAAACTGCTCGGGGAATCCTTTGGATCCAGGCGAACTGGGCAAATTGCACAGAGAAGTAACGGCCAAAACGATGGAGTTGGCTGGATTATTAGGCGTCAAAAAAGTGATCATGATGAGCGGCCTGCCAGCCGGCGGCCCGGACGACAAAGTGCCGAACTGGATCACATACACAGTGAGCTGGCCTCCCGTTTTAAAAGATATCCTCAACTATCAATGGGAAGATGTTGCGATTCCTTATTGGAAGGAGCTTGTCCAAAAAGCGGAAGCCTGCGGTGTTGAAAAAATCGCGCTTGAAAATTTCAGCTCTCAATTAGTCTATAATCCTGAGACTCTCTTTCGGCTCAGAAATGCAGTCGGCCCGATGGTCGGTTTGAATCTTGACCCGAGCCATTTATTATGGATGGGCGCAGACCCGATCATCGCGGCAAGGGAGCTCGGAGAAGCCATTCACCATGTTCACGGAAAAGATGTCAGAATTGAAAGACATTTAGCTGCAGTTAACGGGCTGTTAGAAACAAAAGAAGTGACAGATCCTGCAAACCGGGCATGGAATTATGTAGCTGTCGGCTGCGGACAGGATTTACAGTGGTGGAAGGAATTTTTTTCAGTCGTAAAAATGATGGGGTATGACGGTGAGGTTTCCTTAGAAATGGAGGACTTAACGATGTCACCGGAAGCGGGCATCCGCACATCGATAGAAGCTTTAAAACAAACCATCAGCCAATAGGAGGTTTTTCTGATGCTAAATGGAGAAAGAATCATTTCAAAACCGCTGCGCTGGGCAATGGTAGGCGGCGGGCGGCTCAGCCAGGTTGGATATAAACATCGTATTGGAGCGCTGAGAGACAATACTGCCTTTCAATTAACCGCAGGCGCCTTTGATATCGATGCCGGAAGAGGAAAAGACTTCGGGGTGAACCTCGGAGTGGATGCGGAACGCTGTTATCCCGACTATCAAACAATGTTTGCGGAGGAAGCGAAAAGAGAGGACGGCATAGAGGTTGTATCGATTGCCACTCCGAACGGCACTCATTATGAGATCTGTAAGGCGGCGCTTGAAGCAGATCTGCATGTCATCTGTGAAAAACCGCTGTTCTTCACTTCAGAAGAGGGCTATGAAATCAAAGCGCTCGCAGAGAAAAAAGGGAAAATTGTCGGCGTGACATACGGTTTTTCCGGCAATCAAATGCTCCTTCAAATGCGTGCGATGATTGAGCAGGGCAAGATCGGCGATATTCGTGTGGTTGACTTGCAGTATACACACGGTTTTTGTGCAGCAGATGAGGGCGAAAACATAAGCGCTGCACAGAAATGGCGTGTCGACCCTGCGATCGCCGGGCCAAGCTTTGTGCTGGGCGATTTATCTACCCACACGTATTATATGTCGCAGCTCATTATGCCGCAGATGAAAATCAAAGAGCTGCTGTGTGACCGCCAGAGCTTCGTCGGCAGCCGAGCGCCGCTGGAGGACAACGCACATGTGCTCATGCATTATGAAAACGGAGCGGTCGGAACGATGTGGACATCATCAATCAATGCCGGATGTATGGATGGCCATAGAATCCGGATTGTCGGCTCAAAAGCAAGCATCGAATGGTGGGACAGCAAGCCAAACGAACTGACGTATGAAGTGCAGGGAGAGCCGATTCAGACACTCGTTCGCGGCATGCCGTATTTAGACGGTGCGTGCAGTGCTGATGAACGTCTGGGCGCCTTACACAGCGAAGGGCTGTCAGACGCGTGGGCCAATATTTATCTTAAGTTTGCCGTTGCGATTGATGCGAAAAACCGCGAAGATGAAGAAACCTTGAACAACTTGGTGTATCCTGACATTGATGCAGGAATCGAGGGCATCCGCTGGATTGAGAATTGCGTGCGTTCAGCAGACCAAGGATCAGTCTGGGTTGAATTCAAATAAATAAGTGGAACCGCCGCATATGACATAAAGCCATATGCGGTTTTTATTTTCCAGAAACTCCTGTCAAAAATGACCTGAGGCAGGTATGATAAGAAAGGAATTGGGTAACGGGAGTGATGAGCGTGAAGGCACTTATATTTACTAGGATTTTCACCTTAATGGTAAGTTGTTCGGTTTACTTTTTTCTTGTAAAAGATGACCGCTGGTTTGAGTATTTGTTCATCGCTGGCGGTGCGGGTGTGTTCTTAGCAAATCATCTCTTATTAAGAGTAGAGAAATATGCCGTTATTTTTTGTCTGATTGATATTGCAGTTGGCTTTTCATTCGGTTTTATATTTCCGGGTACAGGTTTATATATCACATTGCTCAGCCCGGTTGCTGTTACCTTTTTTTTGAAAGGGTTTGACCGGAAAACAGTATGGTCTGTCCTTTGTTTTTGTTTTATCATGTGGCTGATT
This sequence comes from Bacillus sp. TSO22, assembly GCF_020223595.1. Taxonomy (NCBI): domain Bacteria; kingdom Bacillati; phylum Bacillota; class Bacilli; order Caryophanales; family Bacillaceae; genus Bacillus; species Bacillus sp. TSO22. Next base: position 45,277 of record NZ_JAHAWO010000013.1, on the reverse strand, counting down.
GTGCTCATTCGTACATATCGTATGTTCGGCGATGAATATGTGATGGATCATTGTATCAGCATGACATTCGTTGTCTTTTGCGGAGTTGTCGGTAAATTAATCCGCAAGCTGTTGGATACGCAGGAAACGGCAAAACAGCAGTTTCAGGAACTGACGGAGTCACACTTGGCGCTGTCTGCTGCGCACCAGGAGCTGCATTTATATGCGAAGCAGGTTGAAGAGCTGACTGCCATTCATGAGCGGAACAGAATGGCAAGGGACATCCATGATACAGTCGGGCACAAAATGACGGCGCTCCTCGTACAGCTGCAGCTTTTGCGTGAATGGCAAAAAAGAGACAGCCAAAAAGCGGAGGAGACGGTCGGGGTATGTGAAACGCTTGCCCGCGAAGCGCTTGATGATGTCCGCTTATCAGTGCGCACCCTGCAAACGGAAAACGAACCTTCGTTAATCGAAACGTTGAAACAGCTGACAGAAGACTTTTACAAAAATGCGGGAATCACAACCGATTTTGCGGTCAGCGGTGATCCGGCGATGATCCCGCTGTCTCTTCATCCGACTCTGGTCAGAACGGTGCAGGAAGCACTGACCAATGCTAAACGGCACGGCGGTGCCACGGCCTGTTCGATCCAGCTTGCCTGCGCACCGGACAGCATCAGCCTTGTCATTAAGGATGACGGAAAAGGAAATCCCGACGCGGCACTCGGCTTTGGTCTCTTGAACATGAAAAAGCGGGCAGCGGAGCATGGCGGAATGATCCGCTTTGAGAGCGAACGGGATCAAGGATTTACTGTGATCGCCAAATTTTCACTGGCTAATAAAAAATGGAGCTTCGGGCCCGCGCAGCAAAAGGAGAGTTTATCATGATTAAGATCATCATTACCGACGATCAGGATATCGTCAGAGAAGGGCTGGCATCGCTGCTTCAGCTCAGAGAAGAGCTTGATGTGATCGCAACAGCGCGAAACGGGCAGGAAGCCTTCGAAAAGGCGAAAGAACTTGAGCCCGATATTGTGTTAATGGACATCCGAATGCCGGTTTCCAACGGAGTTGAAGGGACAAAATTGATTACAAGCTCGCTGCCCGGCGTAAAGGTTTTGATGCTGACGACCTTCAAGGATTCAGAGTTGATTGCTGAAGCGCTTGAAGAAGGAGCGAGCGGGTACCTGCTAAAGGACATGTCAGCCGATACGATTGTAAAAGCGGTGATGACTGTTCAATCTGGGGGTATGGTGCTTCCTCCGGAACTGACTGCCCAAATGCTGAATGAATGGAAGCGTGAAAGACAGCTGAAAGGAATAAACGAGAAAGAAAAACCTAAGGAGCTGCACGACCTGACCGATCGTGAAATGGAAGTTCTCGCTGAGCTGGGGTACGGGCTGAATAACAAAGAAATTGCCGAGAAGCTGTACATTACAGAAGGCACAGTGAAAAATCACGTTTCGAACATTATCAGCAAGCTGTCTGTCAGAGACAGAACCCAAGCCGCCATCTATTCAGTCAGATATGGTGTATCTGTCTTTTGACATATGACGTTCAGCATATACATTTCTCTGAAAAGGCCTTTTACAGGTCTTTTTTTCATGCCTTATGTTCTATCCGGCGCTACATGCCGCACGCCCTTCTTTTTTCTACAATGGCAATGGGATTAAAAAAGGAGTGAAACGACGTGCTGCAAGCAGAAAACATCAAAAAGGCCTATGGGAAAAAAACAATCGTGAAAGGCATTTCTTTTTCCCTCCAAAAGGGGGAGTCGTTCGGGCTGCTCGGGCCAAACGGTGCGGGGAAGTCCACAACCATCTCGATGATTTCCGGCCTCGTGCCGCATGACAGCGGGAACATCACAGTGGGCGGCTATGTCATCGGAAAAGAAACAGCTAAAGCGAAACAAAAAATCGGCGTTGTCCCGCAGGAAATTGCTTTATATCCGACGCTGACGGCCCACGAGAATCTTATGTTTTGGGGGAAAATGTACGGACTTACGCATGGCGAGGCCAAAAAAAGATCGACAGAGGTCCTTGAATATGTCGGTCTGACTGAGCGGGCCAAAGATAAAATTGAAACGTTCTCCGGCGGGATGAAACGGAGAATCAACATCGGTGCCGCCTTAATGCACAAGCCTGAGCTGCTGATCATGGATGAACCGACTGTCGGAATCGACCCTCAATCGAGAAATCATATTTTAGAAACGGTGAAACAGCTCAATGAAACGGGCATGACGGTGATCTACACGAGTCATTACATGGAAGAGGTCGAGTATTTATGCGACCGGATCGGCATTATTGATCAGGGAGAAATGATTGCGATCGGCACAAAAACCGATTTGTGCAGCCGCCTTGGAGGCGATACCATCATTCAGCTCATGGTCAGCGGAATTGATGAAGCGTTTCTTTGTGCGATCCGTTCCCTGGCCCATGTGAATGATGTGACAGTACATGAGTCAGAGCTCAAAATTGACATTGCTGCGGCTCATCATGAGAAAGTCGTCACCAGTTTGCTTGCGGAAGCCGCTGCCCATCATACAAACCTGCTGTCTCTTCAGGTGCAGGAACCGAATCTGGAGCGCCTGTTTCTGAATCTGACCGGCCGCACTTTGCGGGATTAAGGAGGGACGGCTATGAAAAAAAGCATATCGATCGCATGGAAAGATGTCAAAATCAGAATCACGGACAGAAAAGGGTTTATGATGCTTATCTTAATGCCGCTGATCCTGACCTGTATTTTAGGGGCGGCGCTCGGATCGGTTGTTGACGGAGGCAGCCAGATTGACGACATCAAAGTCGGCTATGTCCAATCAGGCCAGTCAGATGCAGCGAACATGTTCAAAACAGATGTGCTCAAAAAAATGAAGTCGATAAAGGTCACACAAGCCAGCAGTGAAGAAGAGATGAAGAAACTGCTTGATGAAAAGAAAATCGATGTCGGTATCGTTATCCCGAGTCATTGGGAAGCCGGCAAAACGTCAGCTTTTGTCTATGCTGACCCTGATCAAACATTAAAAAGTTCCATCATCGAAACAGCCGCCGGCTCTTTTATAGAGCAATATAAAGCGGTTCGGGAAGCCGCGTCAGCCTCAATGGACTTCGTCAGCAAAACGTCAGCTGTAAAGCAAGGAAAACTTGATCCTTCACAGATTGCAGAAAAGCTGGTAAAGACGCTTGAAAAAGAAACGGGTGACAAACTGACTATTGCGGAAAAATCAGTCGGCAGCAAGGCCGTTACGAGTTTTCAATACTATTCGGCGGCAATGCTTTGCATGTTTATGCTGTTTCATATGACAGTCGGGGCGAAATCATTCTTACAGGAAAAGGATACGGAGACGCTTGCCAGAATGCTGATGACGCCTGTGCAAAAATACGCCATTCTCTTCGGAAAATGGCTTGGAACCTATCTGTTTGCCATCATACAATTTTTTATTTTTCTGATCGTCACGATCAATGTATTCGGTGTGGACTGGGGTGATAATCTGCTGTTTGTGAGTGTACTCGGGCTTTCATACGCTGCAGCTGTATCCGGCATTTCCATGCTGCTTGCGTCGTGCATCAGCGATATGAAATCGGCCGATGCGATAGGCGGCTTCGGCATTCAATTGCTTGCGGTTCTCGGCGGGTCCATGCTGCCGTTGTACCAATTTCCTGACTTCTTACAGTCTGTATCCAAAGCGGTACCGAATCGATGGGCGCTTGACGGCTTTCTTTCTATAATGGAAGGGGGAGGCTGGGCTGACCTTCAAAAGCCTGTGCTTCTTTTTGCGGCGATCGGCCTTTGTTCGCTCGTGCTTGGTATCAGACGGCTTCATACAAGATAAGGAGGTACACCAAGGTGAAAAAAATCATAGCCATTTGCGGCATTGAGCTTTCTCTCATTTTCAAGAAACGGCAGAACTATTTGATGATGTTTGCTGCCCCGCTTTTGCTGACCTTTGTATTTGGGGGGATGCTCGGCGGCAATGACGACAAGCTGCTGCTTGCGATCGTTGATCAGGACGACACGATTCTCTCGCAGCATTACATTCGGCAGCTGAAGTCACACGATGATATGTATACATTCGAAAACATGTCTGAAAGCAAAGCGTCAGAAAAGCTGAAACAAAAGAAAATTGCCGGGATCATTATCATATCCCGCTCATTTCAGGCACAGCTGGAAAAAGGAAAACATCCTGAGCTGATCTTCCGCCACGGCCCGGAGCTGTCGGAAGCGCCGATGGCCAAACAGTACGCGGAAAGCACATTGGCAAAGCTCAATATTCAAGTTGCCGCGGCGAAAACGGCAGCTCAGGCAGCGGGAGAGAACTGGAAGGCGGCTTATAAAACGGTTATCGCCAAAGATCACGAAGATGCAGCGCCAGCCGTAAAGCGAAAGACGCTCAGCAATCAAAAAGAGGGTGCAGACGCAAGTGACATAGCTTCCAGAGCAGCAGGCTTTTCCATCCTGTTTGTCATGCTGACCATGATGGGGGCGGCGGGAACCATTCTTGAAGCAAGAAAAAACGGCGTCTGGTCCAGGTTGCTTACAGCCTCTGTCAGCCGAGCGGAAATCGGTGCTGGGTATGTGCTGTCCTTCTTTGTCATAGGCTGGATTCAATTTGGCATCTTGCTTCTCGCATCCCATTGGCTGTTTGGCATCAACTGGGGGAATCCGGCTGCGGTTATTGTGTTAGTGTCGCTTTTTCTGCTGACCGTTGTCGGCATCGGATTGGTGATCGCGGCCAATGTCAGAACGCCGGAACAGCAGCTTGCGTTCGGCAACTTATTCGTCATCGCAACGTGTATGGTAAGCGGAATGTATTGGCCGATAGACATTGAACCGACATTTATGCAGTCTATCGCTGAATTTCTTCCGCAAAAGTGGGCGATGAGCGGGCTGACTGAGATTATCGCTAACGGTGCGCACGTCACAGATATTTTCGGGATCTGCGGTATCTTGCTTGCTTTTGCAGCAATTACCTTCATAGTGGGGCTGAAAGCGCTCCGCGCCTAAAAAAACATCTGCCCCCGGGGCAGATGTTTTTCGCAATCATTTTGTTTTTTCTGTAAGTTGCAGTCTCTGTTCCAAATGCTGTTTCACGGACGGCCACTCACTGTCGATGATGCTGTAAAATACCGAGTTGCGGAATGTTCCGTCTTTTCTGATCATTTGGTTTCGCAATATGCCTTCTTTAACTGCTCCCAGCCGTTCAATGGCCTTTTGCGATCTGATATTCCGCTCATCTGTTTTGAACTGCACCCGAATCGTGTTCAGCTGTTCAAAGCAATACTGTAACAGCAAATATTTGCATTCAGTGTTGACCGATGTGCCCCACACTGAAGGGTGAAACCACGTCCAGCCGATCTCAAGGCTTCTTGCAGCAGATGACATATACAGAAATCGTGTCGTGCCGACGATTTTGCCAGTCTCGCGTTGAATAATCACGAATGGACATTCTGCACCCGAATCTTTCGCTTGCAGCGCTTCCTCAACAAAAGCCTCCATATCATGCAGCGTTCTGATGGTTTTCGGTAAATGCGCCCAGATGTTTTCATCATTTGCAGCTTCATATAAACCTTGAATATGGCTTTTATCCATCGGCACCACGCGGATCAGTTCCCCTGTTAATTCACGCAATGTCACCTTCAATTGTCCGTCCCCCCGCATTAAGTATCGGAGCAGCCAGAAGGCCGCTCCCGGTCAATTCTTATCTATCATGGCCAAAATTGACTCCAGCCAAGAAACATAATTTTTCTCCCGCTCCAGCGCTTTCGTCAGCACGAGATAGTGGCCGAAGTCCGGTGAAGAAAACGACATCGGCTCTGCTGAAGCCATAAGCTTTTCATAGCTTCCCTGCAGATCAGACAGCTTGGCCTTGCGTTTCAGCAGCTGGTCTGTGAACAAGTCGGAAGCCTCCTGCCGTGATAGACAAGAAATGAAATAAGCCTTCAGCATAAATTCATCCTTCACCGTCTCTGGTATCGGCTGGTGGCGGATCAGCCAGTCGTGCAGCTCCTGCTTTCCGCTGTCTGTCAGGGTGTACATTTTTTTCTCCAGCTTTGTGCCTTGAATTGTTGTCCGGAACGTGATAAATCCTTCATCTGTCAGCTTTTTGAGCTCAGGATAAATCTGACTGTGCTTGGCGCTCCAAAATTGGCCAAGCTCCTCTTTAAAATAACTCGTAATATCATATCCGCTCAATTCGCCTTTTCGCAAAAGCCCTAATATGGCGTATTTTAATACTCTCATGCTATCCTCCGTGTCTATGGCTGTTTCGCACAAAAGATGAGCAAGTGCTCATCTGTGATCCTAACTGCCTATTCTCCTTATTATAGAAAAGGGAGGAAGGGAACACAACCCGGTCTACTCGTGAAATGAAGATATAAGGTGTGTAATGATTTGAGAAGATATCGGATTCATTTCCATCGATCATAAAAAATGATATATGTAATTTTCTGAAAAAATATTAACTATATTGATGTTTTATGTATAATAGGAAATTGGTGGTATAAATATTTTAAGGGGGAATGAATGTGAAAAAAGTATTGATTACATTCGCTATCTGTTTATCGCTGATTCTATCTGTTCAAGCCGCTCCGCCGTCAAGCGCAAAAGCTGAATCAGTACATAATCCTGTTGTTCTTGTTCATGGAATAAGTGGTGCCTCATACAACTTTTTCGCTATTAAAAACTACTTAATTTCTCAAGGCTGGCAAAGCAACAAACTGTATGCAATTGATTTTTATGATAAAACAGGGAACAATCTAAATAACGGCCCGCAGCTCGCTTCATATGTTGACCGCGTTCTAAAAGAAACGGGAGCCAAAAAAGTAGATATTGTGGCTCATAGTATGGGAGGCGCAAACACGCTGTACTATATTAAATATTTAGGCGGGGGCAATAAGATTCAAAATGTCGTAACGCTTGGAGGGGCTAATGGTTTAGTTTCGTCAACAGCACTGCCGGGCACAGATCCAAATCAGAAAATCCTCTATACATCTATCTACAGTCTAAATGATGTAATTGTAATCAATAGCTTGTCTCGGTTACAAGGAGCAAGAAATATTCAGCTTTATGGCATCGGCCATATTGGCTTGCTTTCTAATAGCCAAGTTAACGGCTATATCAAAGAAGGATTGAATGGCGGGGGACTAAATACAAACTAATGCTTGAAAATCTACGGGTGATTTGAAACCTGCTGTTAGTTAATACAGCAGGTTTTTTTTGTTTTCTGATCGATTGAAATGAGGAGGAAGATAGAACGAAAACTGAGTTGATTTTTTGCAGGCTCTTATATGAGGTAAATACCTTCTAATACTATCCTAATTGTATATCGCAATTCTCAAAAAAAGATGAGCCAGTGCTCATCTTTTTTGTGTGACCCCGTACAAAATAAATTGAATCGTCCGCTCTTTTTCAAGCTCTTCATCCATTTCCTCTCCCATCAGCAAAAACCGGGTAATGATAAGTCCGATGATAGAAGAGATCGTCGTGCGGATGATGGTATCCGCCGGAAGGTCCCGCAGTTCGCCGGTGCTTTGGAAATGCTCGATAATGTGCTTGAACTTATCGTACACATGTTCATTGAAGACCTGCTTATACACATTTCTGAATTCTTCCTGGTAGAAGGCTTCCTGAATAAAGATCTTCAAAACGGGGAAGTGCTTTTTAACAAATTCAAAGCGGTTGTTCAGCATTTCCCGAATGAAGACCTCATATGACGGATAATCCTGCTCAAACACTTCTTTGCTGAAATTTTTGGCGAAAGCAGGGGCAACAACCTTTGTCACCGTTGGCATCACAATTGACAGCAGCAAATCCTTTTTCGTCTTATAATGCCTGAAAATCGTCCCTTCAGCAACGCCGGCTTTTTTGGCTATTTCGCTTGTGGATGTCGAGGCAAATCCTTTTTCAGCAAACATTTCAATAGCCGCACTCAGAATGTGCCGCTGTTTTTCGCTCATTTTTATTTGTTCGCCTTCTATATGCAATAATTCTTCAAGAGATTTCGCATCCATTGTTCGTACTCCTTCTGAAAGCCTGTTCCCTTTATTATAGAAAAGGCGGACAGGGAACACAACCAATCCCGCGGTTAATTTGAGATAAAGGGTGTTTTTTGTGAAAAGGAATGATCCTCAATCTGCTGAACTAAAAATGCTGCAATATCTAAATTGGTGATTCTCATTCCCGGCGAATTGAAGAAATCAACTTTTACAGCGCCCTGAGTCTGAGCATCTGTTACAAAAGGAAGTCGGACAAGCGTCCAATCCAATCCGCTGCGTGATAATATATGAAGCTCTTTCTTTTTATCGGCAATCATTTGCGGATAGAGGAGGCGAAAGAGAAGCGCGCCTATTCTATAAACCAATGATTTTCGGTCACCTTCAATATCTAACGAAGCGCCAGTCACTCCGATATATCTGTCTATGTTGTATTCTTTCATGACAGTAACGATGAGTTCTGTCACTGTACTGTATAACGGGACGGCTCTTTCAGGCTGTCCGAACGTATTGGCGACGGCGCTGCATCCTTCCAGCAGCGTGCGGATGCTTTGCGGGTGCTGGGCATCTCCGCGAATGACATCAATTCTCTCGTCAATGTGGGGGTGCCGCTCCGGCTGCCTGACGAGCATACGGACTTGATAGCCTTTTGCAAGAGCCTGGCCGGCTATAAAACGGCCTGCTTTACCCGTCCCTCCGATAATGGCGATTTTTTTACTATGATTTGTCAATCATAAAACACCTCTTTTACAGTCTTCGATATTTTTTCAGAATGAGAATGTTTAAGAATGCGAATAAAATGGTGAAGCCCGCCAAGATAAGAAGATCATTTGCGATCTCTGACATGCCTTGGCCTTTCATCATAATCAGCTTCAAGGCGTCTGCTCCGTAGTACAGAGGCATGATCTGCTGCAGTGACTGAAGCCAGCCGGCCAGACTATCCATCGGAAAAAGACCTGAGAAAAACACCTGCGGCACAATGACGAGCGGGACAAATTGAATCAGCTGAAGCTCGTTATTGGCAAACGCTGATAAAAATGTGCCAAGCGTTAAAGCCGTCAAAGAAAGCATTACCGTTACGATTAACACAAGCCAGAACGATCCGCCCTGATACAATCCAAGAATTTGAACAGCATACCAAGTGATCAACACAGATTGGAGGGTTGTAAACAAGCCAAAGCCTAATCCGTATCCGGCGACAATTTCCCAGCGGTGCAGAGGTGTTGAGAGGATCCGGTCAAGCGTGCCGTTCGTCCGTTCTCTTAAAAAAGAAATCCCTGCGATTAAAAAAACAAAGAAGAAAATAAATAAGCCGATTAGTGTCGGACCGGTATAATCAAACGTGCTCAAATCCTCTTTGCCGTAGGCATAAGAGACCTCTGCTGGCTGTTTTTGCTGACTGCCTCCAGTTGTAATGATCTGAAGCAATTGTTTGTTCTTAGACTGGCTGCCATCAAGTGTCACTTTCATATGCTGATTTGTGAATGAAATAAATGCGTCTAGCTGTTCATCATCTATATGCTGTTTTGCATGGGTATTCGAAAATTCTGTCACTTTGATATCTTTTTTCTCCAGTTGCTGCGTCATTTCGTCCGGCAGATGATACCCTCCGACATGAAATGAGTCCTCCTTATGATCAAGGATGAGGTGAACCAAAGTCAAGACCAAAAGCGGAGCCAGCAGCATCAAAAGCAACGTTCGTTTATCCCGGTAAAATTGCAGAATGATTTTTACGGCAAGTACAGTCACTCTCATGTTGCACTCCCTCCAGAAAGAAGAAAGACATCTTCAATAGATGCTGCTTTGTATTTATTCACCAGTTCTTTAGGCGAACCGCTGTCAATCATTCGGCCATCCCTGATCAGTCCAAGGCGGTCGCATTTTTCAGCCTCATCCATAACATGTGTCGTCACAAGAATGGCGGCTCCGTTTTCTTTCAGACGGCCGAGTTCACCCCAGATCGACCGGCGCAAAACGGGATCAATTCCGACAGTGGGCTCATCAAGAGCAAAAACGTCCGGCTCGTGAACGAGTGTTATCGCAAGGGACAGCCTTCTTTTCATCCCTCCGGAAAAAGCACTTACTTTCTTCTCGGCATGTTCAGTCAAGTCAACCAAGTGAAGAACTTGATCCATCCGTTCACGCTTTCGTTTTCCTTTCATTCCAAACAGCCCGGAAAAAAATGAAAGATTTTCCTTTGCGGTCAAGTCTTCATAAAGCGCGTCAGACTGGCCCATATAACCGATCCGATGAAACATGTTCAAATTTGGCATCGGTGTTCCGCACACAGCAACTGTGCCGGTGGATGGCTTCAGTATCCCGATCATCATTTTAATCAGTGTTGTTTTTCCTGATCCGGAGGGGCCCAGCAATCCAAAGATTTCTCCCTGATTCACAGAAAAGGTAAACGGCTCTAAAACAGTTTTGCTGCTGAATCGTTTGCTGACATCTCGCATTTCTATTACGTCCATATTGATCTGCCTCCTTATTTATTTAAGTGAGTAATCACTCATTAATAAATTACCACGAACAGGGAAGGTTGTAAAGTGAGTAATCACTCACATCAAAATGAAGAATATCGTATTTGAAAAAGCTTAAAAGGGGTGAAGTTCACCAAATTTCGAAAGCCAGTCAGTCATATACACTGGTGGACTCTGAGGTATGGCGGTGAGATCAGGAGGTCTGATATGAAACATGAACGAGAAACCGAGGGCTGCTTCCTAAAGGGTTATAAAAAGCAAAATCGGCTCACGTGTTTTATACGGCTGATGCGCCCGCCTGGTATATGAAACGTGATGCTGATTGGATTATGATCAAGAAAGGCATTTTGCAATTTTTGCGGGATCAAACATGTGAATAGGACTTTGTTTTCACGTGTTAAACATCGCACCCTGAATGTTCGGGACAAATGGCTGGAGAATGTCTACTAAAAAATCATGGATATGAATGGCTGCTAGTCTTTCATGCATAGAGAAAGATAAGACATCAGTCTCTTTTTTAAAATGAATCGTGTGTGTTAAGGTACAACCATCGATTTCTAAAAATTTGAAATAAAAGGAGCGCAGTTATGCAAATTAAAGAAATTTTTATGATCCGCTGCATTTCGTGCTTAAGTGTCGTCTTGCTCCATATCATTTCAATGGTCCTGATGCTTCAGGCAGAAGCTCTCGCAGATATTTCTCACACCGTAGATTCTTTCCGCACACTCCTGATGTTCAGCACGCCTGCCTTCATTTTCATCTCTGAATTTTTGCTGGCCCGTTCTTATCCTGATGGGGTGCCAAACGGTTTTTTAAAGAAGCGGGGAAAAGTGATTTTCGTTCCTTTTTTATTTATCGCGGCCATCGATGCACTGCTGATGACCAGTGCGATGGGGGGAGAGATCACCTTTCTCGCGATCGTGCAAAAGTATTTGGCGAACGTATTGTTAGGAAACTTTATCGGATACTTTATTCTCGTCATCTTTCAATTTTACATTCTGCATATGATGTTTCATGAGTATTTGAAAAAAGCATCGCCGAAATGGGTGCTGTCCATCTCATTTGTGGTGACAGCCGCCTATTTAAGCTATTTTTCAGCAGTCAGCCCGGCTCCCGCTTCAGAAGAGGGCGGTGGGTTTCCGTTCTTCTGGGTTCCGTTCGCAGGCTGGCTTTTCTACTTTTGTCTTGCCTACTATTGCGGAAAGGAGTATAAGCGCTTTTTAGCCTTGCTGAACCAATACCGCATAGTGATATACGGCGCCGCGCTAGCTTCTGCTGCGCTGGTTGTCACTGTTTCTTATGTCGGTGAAATCGGCATGATCAGCTCGAAACGGCCTGATATCATGCTGTATTCGACAAGCATGATTTTCCTGTGCTTTCACTTGTTTTCTAAAATGAAGCATGTGCCGAAAATCATTATGTTTATCAGCAACTATTCCTTTTCGATTTATCTGCTTCATGCTTATTTTATGATCATAGGCTACGTTTTGCTTTTAAATATGCCTGGAATTCCCGCCGTACCGGCTGTTCTCCTGTTGTTTGCCGTGTGCACAGCCGGCCCGATTCTGACCTCATGGGCACTGAATAAATTCAAATACGGTTATTTATTTGTGGGGAAGATCTATCAGCCAAAACAGAAGAAAGCCACATTAGAAGTGCGTGATCACGCAGGGTGAAAACAAGCGGCAGGAGAGAGGTTCCTGCCGCTTGTTGTATGTTTTTTACTGTAGAACTGTTTTAAATCATACAGCATGCACAATCTTTTTCTTGTAAAATAAAGGAGAAGATTGAACAGAAGGGAGAACATACATGACAACAGCCAATCTAAGCTATCCAATAGGAGAATACCAGCCGAGGGAATCGGTATCGAAGGAGCAAAAAGATGAATGGATTCAAGCGCTTGAAAAAGTGCCGGCCAAACTGAAGAAAGCCGTTGAAGGCATGACGGAAAGCCAGCTTGACACACCGTACCGAGACGGGGGATGGACCGTTCGGCAAGTTGTTCATCATCTGGCTGACAGTCATATGAACAGCTATATTCGGTTTAAATTGAGCTTGACGGAAGAGACACCGGCCATCCGTCCATATGATGAAAAAGCGTGGTCGGAGCTAAGGGACTCGAAAACAGCAGATCCAAGCGGTTCACTCGCACTTTTGCAGGAGCTTCACGGGAGATGGACGGCTCTTCTCCGCACCCTGACGGATCAGCAATTTCAGCGCGGCTTTTACCATCCCGATACAAAGGAGATCATGACCCTAGAAAACGCGCTCGGGCTGTATGTCTGGCACTCACATCATCATATCGCTCATATTACGGAGCTTTCCAAACGGATGGGGTGGTCTTAACGCTTTTGCCGGCGGAAAGCCGGAAGACTGATAGCAGCAATCACCAGCAGTGAAATCACAGCAGCGGCGGCATATAAATGATCATAGCCGCTGGCGACACTCGCATTAATGGCGTCGCTTATCGCGGTTTTGACTTCAGGCACGGGAATCCGTTCGATTTGTTCTTGTAAAGAAGAAACATCAGAACTGTCGATCTCCGGAATCATCTGCATCGCCGTTCCTGAATGTCCGCTGTCCGATAAGCGGCTGCTGATTTCATCATCTATTTGGTCAAACCCGGCTGTGATAAAACCTGCATAAAGAGTAGGCGCCAATGTCAGTCCGATTTGCCTTACCAATGAAAGCGTGCCGAGTGCCGTGCCCTTATTCGTTTTAGCCGCCTCTGATACAAGGACGTTCAGCGGAGCGCCTAACAGGAAGCCAAAACCGATGCCAGCCGCTACACTAGCGATTACAAACTCCCATTTTTCCGTCACCCAGAGCGGAAATAAAGCAAATCCCGCACATGAAATGATGCCCGAAAGAATAACGGTTTTCACCGGCCCTTTTTTGTCGGTGAGCGCTCCGCCAAGCCAAGCGCCGATTCCGGAAGCTAACGCAAGCGGTGTCATCCAATAGCCTGCTTTTGCAGCAGGAACGCCCAAATACTGCTCAACATATGACGGGATAAAAATGACCGCCGCCAAGAGTCCGCCGGATAATAAACCGATGATAAGCGTGCGCTGAAACATGTGGTTTCTCAGCAGAGAATACGCCAAAATCGGATCGCCCCCGCGCATTTCAACCCTCTTTTCAAACGAGATAAGCGCTGTAAAACAGAGAATGCCAAAAACAATACATCCATACACTTCTGGATCTCCCAAGCTGTTTAAAAGATTTGCCCCGTCAAGATTCGTCATGCCGTACATCACAGCTAAAATCGACAGAGACAGAAGGAAAATTCCGGCCGTATCGAGGCGTTTAGCCTCAGGCGCTTTTGTTTCCGCAATAAAACATGCACCGAAAACAACCAATAGCACTGCAATCGGCAAATTAATCAAAAACAGCCAATGCCAAGACCCGGTCCAATCAAGCAGAAAGCTTCCAATATTCGGCCCGAGCACAGCAGCCATCCCGTTCATCGCGCCAAGCAGCCCAAGCGCCTTCCCCTGCTTTTCCTTTGGAAGGGTAGCAAGAATGTGCGAGCTGCCGATAATGAAAATCCCGCCGCCCCCAAGCGCCTGAATCAGCCGAGAGATCAGAAAGAGCGGGAAGCTTTGGCTCAAAGCAACAAGCAAAGAACCAAGTCCGAACAGGCAAACCTCAATGAGAAAGAGTTTCTTTCTGCCATAGCGGTCTGAAAGCTTTCCGACGATCGGCACACTGACGCTAAGACCGAGCGTATAGAGGGTAATGCCCCATGATCCCCAGGAAGGAGAAACGGCAAATGACTCGTTTATCGTTGTTAAAGCAGCCGAAATAATTCCGTTATCCAGCGCAGCCATAAACACACCAATCGTAAACAGGCTGATCGCCCACTTTTGGCTTTTCTGCTCTGACAATGCTTCAGACATATTCATCAACCCCTCTTTAATTCACTTTGAATATATTATTCATTTTAAGTGAACTAAATGTCAAATAAAAAAAGCCTGCTTCCGCAGTTTGCGGATGACAGACTTAAAGACTTATTCTTTTTTTGCATTCTCCAATGCTTTGGAAAGGATAGAAAGCCCTTCGGAAACCGCCTGCTTTTCTTCAGGAGACAGCAGCTCCAATGAACGCTTTAATTTCAGATGGCCCTTTTCATATAGACCCCGAAAAATATTTTTTGCATTCTCCGTCAACTGAACAACCACTGAACGGCGGTCCTCTTCAGAATGTGATCGTTTGACAAACCCTGATTTCTCAAGACGGTCAAGCAGCCCTGTTGTATTGGACAGGGAAGCCCCCATTTTTTCAGCAATGTCGCTGACCTTTAGTGTTCCATGGTTGTTTAATAGCATCATCACTTTCATTTGCGGCATGCTCATATCAAGCTTCATCCACTCGGACACATCACCGAGACCGGCTGAGGTTAAGACTTTCATATAGAGCACCCATATTTCCCGTTCCTCAGATGAAAGAATGTTTTCGTTTAACACCGTTGTATCATGTAAATTATATTCCATTTCATCACTTCCTCATCATTCGCTCCTCTTATCATATTACTCGATTTTCACTGCTGAAAGAAAGTGAGCAGAAACTGCATCAGGGACTTTGTCCGAAAAATAGAGGTAGTGTATAATGAGTTGGAGATTATTGGGGGAAGAAGATCGAACTAGAATATGATTGGAGAGACCATTGCTGATTAAAAAGAATGCTTTATCAATTTTAAAAATTGTTTTTCCTATTGCTGTTTTACTATTTGTTATTTATCAATCGAAAAAAGAACTGACAAATCTGTCATTCAAACGCACGCTCATGGTCATCAATGGGCTGGAACGAACGGACTTATTCATCCTTGTATTGATAGGCCTGCTGGCTGTTGCTGCCATGTCGCTGTATGATTACGTCCTGAAATACTCACTGCGTCTATCGATCACAAACGGAAAGGTATTCAGGGTTTCCTGGATCGCCAATTCATTCAATAACGTACTCGGATTCGGCGGTTTAGCCGGAGTCGGGTTAAGAATGATGTTTTATAAAGAGCATACGAAAGACCATAAGGCGCTAGTAAAAGGAATCGCCTGGCTTACATCATCTATGCTGCTCGGATTATCTGTTTTCAGCATTTTCGTCGCCGCACGAGTGCTGCCAGTGGATGAAGTGCTTCATGAAAAGCCTTGGCTGTGGGCAGTCGTTATCGGTTTCGCACTGATTTTGCCGCTATCCTTGGCGGTGTCTAAAATCAAAGGCCGCAAAGGCGGAGACGAAGAGAATGCGGAACAAGTGAAAAATCCGATTTTTGCTTATATTGGCGCTTCCGTTGCCGAATGGGTTATGGCTGGAATCGTCATCTATTTGTCTTTGTTCGCTATGGGCATTCATGCTGATATCAGGTATGTGTTCGGGGTATTCGTCATTGCGGCGATCGGAGGGATGATCAGTCTCGTGCCGGGCGGCTTTGGCTCGTTCGACCTTTTGTTTTTGCTCGGGATGGAGCAGCTTGGCTATCATCAGGAGGCCATTGTTACATCTATTGTTTTGTACAGGATCGTCTATTCATTTATCCCATTCGGCCTGGGACTGTTCTTTGCTGCCGGCGACCTGACTGAAAATACAATGAAACGGCTCGAAACGAACCCGCGCATCGCACCGGCAATTGAGACGACAAACGTTCTGCTTGTTGTCCAGCGGGCGATATTAGTGAGAATTTTACAAGGCTCACTTTCCCTTATTATATTCGTTGCAGGTTTGATTGTCCTGGCTTCAGTATCCTTGCCGATTGACAGGCTTACCGTCATTCCGCACATTCCGCGCCCGGCCCTTTTGCTGTTCAACGGCCTGTCCTTAAGCTCAGCGCTCATTCTGCTGATTTTGCCGATCGAGCTTTATAAACGGACAAAACGCTCCTATACAATGGCGATTACAGCGCTTGTCGGCGGCTTTGTGTTCAGCTTCTTAAAAGGACTCAACATCAGTGCGATATTCGTACTGCCGATGATTATTGTATTGCTTGTGCTTTTGAAAAAACAATTTGTCCGAGAACAGGCATCCTATACGCTCGGACAAATGATTTTCGCTGCAGCGCTTTTCACTGTGGCGCTCTTTAACTACAACATCATCGCAGGTTTCATTTGGGACCGGATGAAGAAGGTGCTGCGCCACGAATATTTCGTCCACAGCGATTCTCATATCACGCATGCGACGATCATGGCAATTATCATTGTGCCGCTGTTCTTCTTCATATTTACAATGGTATATCATAAGAAGACAAAACACATCGGGGAAAAAGCTGATCCCGAACGCCTTGCTTCGTTTTTAAATGAAAACGGAGGCAACGCGCTGAGCCATCTCGGCTATCTTGGAGATAAGCGGTTTTATTTTTCAAGTGACGGGAATGCACTGCTGATGTTTGGAAAAATCGCCAGAAGGCTGGTCGTACTCGGCGATCCGTCAGGCCAAAGAGAATCGTTCCCGCTCGTGCTGGAAGAATTTCTGAACGAAGCACACCAGAAGGGGTTCAGTGTTTTGTTCTATCAAATTGAACGAGAGGACATGGCGCTGTATCACGATTTTGGCTATAACTTCTTTAAGCTGGGCGAGGAAGCCTATGTGGACTTAAACACATTTACCCTCACAGGGAAGAAAAAAGCCGGCCTTCGGGCAATCAATAACCGGTTTGAGCGGGAGGAATATACCTTTCATGTGGATCATCCCCCATTTTCTGATGCGTTCTTGGAGGAACTGAAACAAATTTCAGATGAATGGCTCGGCTCGAAAAAGGAGAAGGGATTCTCGCTCGGATTTTTTGATCCTTCCTATTTACAGAAAGCGCCGATCGCCTACATGAAAAATGCAGAAGGGGAGATCGTTGCGTTCGCAAATGTCATGCCGATGTATCAGGAAGGAGAGATATCAGTTGATCTGATGCGCTACCGCGATGACGCCCCGAACGGCATTATGGATGCATTGTTCATCCGGATGTTTTTATGGGCGAAGGAGGAAGGCTGCACGTCGTTTAACATGGGAATGGCGCCCTTGGCCAATGTCGGCACCGCCTTTACATCCTTCTGGTCAGAAAGATTTGCCGCTATCATTTTTAATAATGTCAGATACATGTACAGCTTCAGCGGCCTCAGGGCCTTTAAAGAAAAATACAAACCGGAGTGGCGCGGCAAATACTTGGCGTACCGGAAAAACAGATCTCTTTCTGTCACCATGTTCCTCGTCACGCGGCTGATCGGAAAAAGCAAAAAAGACTCCGTCTAACCAGACGGAGTCTTTTTTTATTTCGCCTTTAAGAAATAGGTTTCAATATCATCAAGCAGGTAGTTTGCGGCTTTAATTCCGCCTGCGGTTGTCCACACGACGTCATCGACTTCATGGGCGTTACCTGACTTCACGGCCTTCAGGTTTTTCCATAGTGAACTGCTTGTCCACTGATTGGCCCATTTTTCATTTTCTTTTGCATTATCGGCTTTATAAGTGAAATAAAACAGCACATCAGCATCCATATCAGGAATAGATTCTTTACTGTCTGTTGAGAATGTAAATTGGTCCTTTTGTTTTTTAAACAGCTCCACTTGTTTTTCAGGGCGTTTGAAGCCAAGCTGGTCTAAAATAATCCCAGGGAATGAATCGGTATAATAGATTCTTGACTCGCCGGATAAAAAGCGTACGACAGAAACGGTTTTGTTTGTCTGGTCGCCAAGCTTGTCTTTCAAATCAGAAACGCGTTTATCAAAATCGGCAATAACTTCCTTGCCTTTGTCCGCCTTATTCACCGCGTTGGCGTATAGAGTCAGGTTATCCTTCCAGTTCCCAGCCAAAGATTCAGCGAAAACTGTCGGCGCAATCGCATTTAACTGATCATAAATTTTTTCCTGGCGCACTTTGTTTCCAATAATCAAATCAGGCTTTAATTCTGCGATGGCTTCCACATTCGGTTCCGTTTCAAGACCGACGTTTTTAACACCTTTCATGTCATCTTTCAGATAGTCATACCACGGATCGCCCTTCCATGACTTTACGGCTCCGACCGGCTTAATGCCAAGCGCTAAGAGCGCCTCTGTTCCTTCATTAGTTAAAACAACAATCCGTTTTGGATTGGCGGGAATGTTGTCTGATGTCCCCATTGCATGTTTGACCGTTCTTGTTTTGCTGCTTGACCCCTCGCTGTTACTTGAACTTTCTGAACTATTACAGGCAGAAAGTACCATAACGGCCATTAAAAATACGAATAGCATGCTGATATGCTTTTTCATCTTTTTCCTCCCAATATTGAAATTCATTATCATTTAGATCATAATAAGCAGTGTTAAGAGTGTCAATCCCTAATTGAGGATTATTCTCAAAAACAAACATTACATAGTAAATAAACCTAGGAGAATTAGATCATGATCTGCAAAACGGCATCTTCAAAATGGATTGTGTTAGTATGTCTGATTTTCATTTTACTGGCGGCTGTCTGCGCAAGCGTCGTTTACGGCTATACAGGTACGTCATGGAGACAGGTCTATCAGGCGTTTACTTCCTTCAACGGAACAAATGAGCATGTCATCATCAAAGATGTCAGGCTTCCGCGTGCTTTGGTTGCGACAGTCGTCGGCGCCTCGCTTGCAGCCGCGGGCGCTCTCATGCAGGCGCTCACAAAAAATCCGCTTGCGTCACCGGGGATTTTCGGGATTAACGCCGGTGCAGGCTTTTTTATTGTTGCCGGATCGTTTTTTCTGCATATTCAGTCACCTCAGGCGCTAGTATGGAGCTCGTTTCTTGGGGCAACATTTACCGCTGCGATCGTCTATGCTGCAGGATCGCTTGGAAGAGAAGGGCTGACGCCAATCAAACTGACGCTGGCGGGTGCTGCCATGGCGGCCATGTTTTCTTCTCTGACACAAGGCTTGCTTTCTGTCAATGAACTCGAGCTTGCTCAGGTGCTATTTTGGCTGACCGGCTCTGTGCAGGGCAGGAGTCTGGATCTGCTGATCACGATGCTCCCGTATGCAGCTGCAGCGCTTGTGATCTGCTTTTTTCTTGGCCAAAAAATTAATCTCCTCGTCATGGGAGAAGATGTGGCAAAAGGACTCGGCCAAAAAACGGGCCTGCTGAAATTTGTGATGGCGCTTTGTGTTGTCTTGCTCGCCGGATCTGCTGTCGCCATTGCCGGGCCGATTTCATTTATCGGCATCATTATTCCGCATTTCGCCCGATTTATCGTCGGCAATGATTATCGCTGGGTTCTGCCGTTTTCCGCTGTTTTGGGTGCGATTTTACTCGTTGCCGCGGATATCGGGGCGCGATATATCATTATGCCTCAGGAAGTTCCTGTCGGAGTCATGACAGCCATCATCGGTATGCCTGTGTTTGTCTACATCGCAAGAAGGGGGGCAAAACTATGAAACTTCGTTTTGGCGTAACCGCGGCTGAAAAGAAAGCATGGATCGTCTTTTTGGTTTTACTTGGATTAACAGCAACAGTACTGATCATTAGCGCTGGTCTCGGACAAAGGTTTATTCCTCCCTGGGATGTAGCAAAAACATTTTTTGGTGCAGGTTCCAAGCTGGATGAGCTGATGATCATGTCGTTCCGCATGCCAAGAATTTTGACCGCTTTATGCGCCGGCGTCTGCCTGGCAGCGGCAGGCGCGATATTGCAGGGGCTCGTCAGAAACCCTCTCGCATCACCGGATATTATCGGAATAACGGGAGGAGCGGCGGTAGCTGTCGTGCTTTTAATGATGTTCTTCTCAGACCGCAGCAGTTCACTTACGATCAGTCTGTCATGGCTTCCGGCGGCTGCATTTATCGGGGCCTCAGCTGTTGGACTCATCGTCTATTTACTGGCATACAAAAATGGTGCCTCCACATTTCGGCTGGTGCTTATCGGAATCGGATTTTCAATGTCGGCGCAGGCGATGACTACCCTGCTGATGATCAAAGGCCCGATTTACCGAGCATCACAAGCCAATGTGTATATCACTGGGTCTGTTTATGGGTCAAACTGGCAGCATGTGAAAATAGCTGTTATCTTATCTGTCATTCTCTTATTTATTTGTTTTATCGCGCTAAAAAATATGAATATACAGGTGCTGGGCGAAGATATTGCGGCGGGTGCGGGAAGCGCCGTGCAGCGAAATCGTTTTTTCTTGCTTCTTTTGAGTACGGCTCTTACGGGCTGTGCGGTTTCGGTTGCCGGCACAATCGGTTTTGTCGGACTGATGGCGCCCCACATTGCAAGGCGGCTCGTCGGCTCATCTTATGGCGCGCTGCTCCCGGCGTCGGCACTCATTGGAGCTTTGCTCGTCTTAACAGCTGACATCGTCGGCAGAACCTTATTTGCTCCGGTGGAAGTGCCAGCAGGCGTCTTTACAGCAGCTATCGGCGCCCCTTATTTTATTTATTTGCTCTATAAAACGAGAAACTCTTAATCTTTACTCCCATTTTCTCAAAAAAGAAAATGGGTTTTTTGATAATGACGGAAAATTCACAATCATTTTTGCTATACTGACAGAGACATTGATAAAGAAAGGGCGGCAGACAAGTGAAAGAAGCAGAGGTATTAAAATATGAAGCATTTACAAGCAGTCCCGGCAAAGGAAACCCCGCGGGAGTCGTATTGCAGGGCGACGATTACACTGAAGAAGAGATGCAGATCATAGCTGAGCGCGCCGGATATTCAGAAACCTCATTTATCCGGAAAAGCGAGTCGGCTGATCTTGAACTCCGTTACTTTACCCCCGGACACGAAATGAATTTGTGCGGTCATGCAACAGTTGCTTCTCTTTACGCATTATGTGAAAAAGGAATGCTGGAGAGCGGTAAAACGTACAGCATCCAAACGAAAGCAGGTATCCTGCCTGTGAAAATTTCTGAAAAAGGCGGCCGCATACATATTACGCTTGAACAAGCTTCTCCACAATTCAAACCATTTACAGGCGATCGGGAAAAACTTGCAGGCGCATTGGGAATCACCGAAGAAGACTTTCATGAAGACCTTCCGATTGTTTTTGGCAGCACTGGCATATGGACAGCCATCGTTCCGCTTAGATCATTAGAGGCCTCCAAAAAAATGGTGCCTGATAACAAACAGTTTCCGGACGTGTTAGTCGATCTGCCAAAGGCTTCAGTTCACCCGTTTACCTTTGAAACCGTTCATCCCGGCAGCGACCTGCACGGACGCCACTTTTCATCCCCGTATTCGGGAACGATAGAAGACCCTGTGACCGGCACAGCATCCGGTGTGATGGGGGCTTATATGAAACAGTACGGCAATGCCGAGCAGCGTGAATTTATCATTGAACAAGGGCAAGAAATCGGGAAAGACGGAAAAGTGGAAATCGAAATGAACGAAGACGGCGGCCATGTAAAAGTGAATATGATAGGAACTGCCGTGTACTCAGAAACCCGTATCCTTAAAATCTAATACGGATGATGGTTTACAAAAAGATGCACTTTCCGTTATTATTATGAATGATAATCATTTTCAATTGCTTAGGAAGGTGAGACGGTATGCCTCAATCCGAACAGATAGATCAACATTCAGCACTGCGGGACATTATACGCAGCAGAAGATCGATTCGAAAATTTAAACAAGAGCCAGTGCCTTCAGCAGTCATTCTTGACATGCTTGAAACAGCAAAATATGCGCCAAATCACAGAGTGACAGAGCCATGGAGATTTATTTACGTTTCCAGTGAAACAGGAAAAGCAAACCTGATCAACACATTTGCGGCGTTCTCTAAGAAATCCAAGCCGGATCTGACAGAGGAAAAGCTTCAAAATTTCAAAAACACACTCGGACGCGTCCCGGGATTTCTGCTCGTCGTGTTTCAAGAAGATGAAAACGAAAGAGCGCGAGACGATGATTTTGCGGCAACCAGCTCATTGATCCAAAATCTTCAGCTTCTTGCCTGGGAAAAAGGAATCGGCATGGTTTGGAAAAGCGGAAAAATCCTTTACGACAAAGAAGTGCATCAGGCCTTTGGTTTACAGGATAATGAACGATTAGCCGCCATCATACAAACGGGCTATCCTGACGAAGCGCCGGAAGTAAAAGAACGCACGCCGATTCGTGAACGTTTCACCGACATGTAAAAAAACCCCTGTCTCAAACGGAGACAAGGGGTTTTTCATTAACGTTTTTTCTTTTTCGCTCTGTTGTCGGCTGCTTTCGCACGCTCTTGCGCTTCGCGGTCATCCGCGTCAGCAAGCTCGCTTGAATATTCTTCGTAAACGCCGTCTGTTTCCCTTTTTAATGCATCGGGAACTTGAGGAAGTTTTTGTTTGTTTTTATCACGGTTTTTGTGGATATGATTTCTGCCCATATCAAATTCCCCCTAAAAAGTGATATCAAACAAACATAGTATCTGGCTTTAAGGGGCTATGTATTCCTACTTCCGCTTAGCAGCTTTTTCCGCTTTTTTAAATTCGCCTGAATAAAGCACTTCCTGCATTTTCTTCAGGTTGGCTCCTTGCTGATGCTTCTCCCTCTTCTTTTCCATAAAAAGGACCTCCTTCAACCATGTTATTCTTAAGGTTGACGCTTCCTTCCGTTTTTATACAGCCTTTCGGTCCGTTATCAGCTGTGAGAGTGCGAATTCAAGATCCGAATATGTAAAACGAAATCCAGAGGTCATCGCTTTTTTAGGCAGAGCGCGCTGCCCTTTCACAATCAGAAGACTCATTTCACCCAATGCTTTTGATAAAAAGAATTCCGGAACAGGGAGCCAGTGCGGGCGATGCTTCACCCTTGCAATCGTTTTTCCGAATTGCTCCATTTCCACAGGATTGGGCGCGGTGACATTCATTGGACCTGAGATGCCGGCGTTTTCCATCGCATAACAGATCAACTGGGCTGCGTCCTCGACATGAATCCATGACAGCCACTGTCTGCCTGTTCCGATCGTGCCGCCGGCCAGAAGCTTATAGGGAAGAACCATAAGCGGAAGAGCGCCTTTTTCTCCAAGCATTACGCCAAATCTCGCATAAACCGTCCGGATGCCCATCGCCTCAATTTTCTGTCCTTCCTTTTCCCACATATGTGCAGTATGGCTGAGAAAATCCTCATCTGACGTCGCGGAATCCTCTGTAAAGGTTTTTTCAAGACTTGTGCCGTAAATGCCCACCGCACTGGCCTGGATCAGCGCTTTCGGTTTTTCCTTCTGTTTTTGAATAAGCCGCTGCACTTCACGCGTCGCATTGATACGGCTGGAGAGAATTCGCTGCTTCGTTTTTTCTGTCCAGCGGCCAAAAATCGATTTTCCCGCAAGATTTACCCAGACATCTATATGAGGAAGTTCCTGCTCAGGCGCGGCTCCTTCTGTCAGCCATTGGACATATGTGATATTTTTTTGTTCAGTTTCCCTTGCGTTTCTTGATAAAATATAAACATGGTGTCCCTGGCGGGTAAGAATGCCTGTCAGATGCTGGCCGAGAAAACCGGTTCCGCCCGTCATTGCGATATTCATGATTATCTCTCCTCGTCGTTCTAATAAATATACTTTACCTCATTTTAATGAAAGAAAACGCGTTTCAGGCCTGAGAAGGGAGATTAAGATGCCATTTATTACAAAAATATCAACGCAAAAAAAGAATACGGAACGGTTCAATATTTTTCTGGATGAAAAATACGCCTTCAGCGTGGACGCGGACGTGCTCGTGAAATTTGAGCTTAAAAAGGGAAAAGAGCTTGATGACCTTGACATCATTGAGATTCAATACGGCGATGAAGTGAAGAAAGGCTTCAACCGTGCGCTTGAATTTTTATCCTACCGAATGAGGTCAACGAAAGAGGTTGAGGACCACTTAAAGAAAAAAGAAACCTCGGCGCCCGTCATTGCGGAAGTCATCCATAAGCTCAACGACTATAAGTACTTAAATGATCAGGAATTTGCCGCAGCCTATGTCAGCACCCACAAAAAAACGAATGGAAAAGGCCCTGACGTTTTGTTCAGAGAGCTTAGAGCGAAGGGGATCGACGACGATACAATTAAGGAGGCGCTAAGTTCCTTTTCCTTTGAGGATCAGACCAGAGAAGCGGTCAAGCATGTTGAAAAGCTTCTCAAAAAAGATAAAAAACTTTCGACAAAAGAACTCAAACAGCGCGCCCAGATGCAGCTTCAGCGCAAGGGTTTCTCATTTGATGTCATCAGCGCTGCGCTGGAGCAGATTGAATATGAAAATGATGAAGACACAGAGAAAGAAGCGCTGCGCCTTCATGCGGAAAAAGCGTTTAGAAAATACCGCTATGACGGCTCATATGAAAGCGCCATGAAGGTCAAACAATTTTTATTCCGTAAAGGATTCTCACTCGATTTAATCGAGCAATTTCTGCAGGAAGAGGAGTAGCTGAAAAAATGGAGAAACGATACAGTCAAATGACACCGCACGAACTCAATACCGAAATTGCATCACTTTCTGAAAAAGCAAGAAAAGCCGAACAGCATGGAATCATAAACGAACTGGCAGTGCTCGAACGGAAAATTACGATGGCAAAAGCATATTTGCTGAACCCGGAAGCTTTCTCACCGGGAGAAACGTATCGTGTGGAAGACTCTGAAGACGAGTTTACCATCAGCTATTTAAATGGCGTTTTCGCTTGGGGGTACAGAACCTCGTCACCTCATCAAGAGGAAGCGCTGCCAATATCAGTATTGCAAGAAAAGAAACAAGCGTAACAGGGAGGCTGAATATCAGCCTCTTTTTTATATGCAGCACATTTACACGAAATCTTAAAGAAAAAATCATTGAATTCACTCCAAAAATCTTTTAAGATGAAACTCGTTGTTTTTTAAAATCAAAGGAGGCGATGACGTTGAGTATCAAAAACCCCTCTGTAAAATTCATTATATTTGTTCTTATGATTTGTACATTTTCAATCGGATACACAGAATACGCGGTGATGGGTATTTTGACGTCGATTGCCAATGACTTTCATATACAGGTTTCATCTGCAGGGCTTCTTGTCACGGCCTATGCGGCAAGCGTCTGTTTGACTGGCCCGATCGTCACCATCATTTCCGTCAAGCTTCCGAGAAAGCCTGTGCTGCTTGGATTGATGGCGGTTTTTATCCTTTCCAACCTGATGAGCGCGCTGGCGCCGAATTTTGCGGTATTGGCCGTCTCAAGAATCTTATCTGCGTCCATTCACGGCGCTTTCTTCGCGATTGCCATGGTATTCGCGAGTGAAATGGTTCCGCCGGAAAAGCGTGCCGCAGCTGCTGCATCAATGAACGGAGGGCTGACAGTGGCTCTGATGCTTGGTGTTCCATTCGGCTCTTATCTAGGAGATGTCCTGAATTGGAGAGCGGTATTTTCTATCATTACCGCACTTGGTGTCATCGGATTCTTAGGCCTCATGGCTGCCGTGCCGAACAGAAAACCAAAAGTGATCCCAATGCTTATGAATGAGTGGGGAGTATTTAAACACAAACAAGTGCTGTATTCCTTCGCGATTACGATTTTAGGCTATTCCGGCGTCTTTATCGCCTACACCTTTATCGAACCGATTTTGAGACATTCAGCGGGATTCAGCACGGTCGGCATTACAGGCGCTCTCTTTGCGTATGGCTTGGGAGGCGTTGCAGGGAATTTCTTTGCGGGAAAAGTGCCGCTTCCTTTGCTGACTCGGACGATGATCGGCGTGATGATCGGTTTGATCGGTGTTCTGGCCGTATTTCCTTACATCGCCATTTACCCGGCCGCAGCTATTGTTGCAACGTTCTTATTCGGAGCATGCGCATTCGGCACGCCGCCTCTGCTGCAAACGAAGGTTATTTCCTCATCTGAGAGCGGCACAACCATTGCCGCGGCTGTCAGTGTGTCAGCGTTTAACCTTGCTAATGCGCTAGGTGCGTGGATCGGCGGAATGATTTTAAGCGGAACAGGTTCTTATTCCTGGCTGTTTGCAGGCGGAGCGCTTATGACCGCATGCGGACTCGTGCTTTCTACCTTCGCACATGTATCAGAAAAGAAGAGCATCTATGAGTATCAAGTTAATAAAGGGTAAAAAACAGCTGCAGCGTATGCAGCTGTTCAAATTGTCGACAAAACCCTAAAGCGGTTCTCGCTTTAGGGTTTTGTCATCTTTTCAGCGTGATTGAAAACCCTTGAAGTCTAGGAAGGCCGAGCATCGGAGCACAGCGCATGCAGCTGTTCTTCTTTACCGTTTGCCGGAGGCTCTCATTCTTTCTTGAGGATGCTGATTGATTGATCCGTCAGCACGCTTTGAAGCATAGTCGTCCTTTGCTCTCGGTTCACCCTGAAATTTGTTTTCGTTTTCGTAAGGAAATCCTTTTTCTTTATTTCGGACCATGTCATTTCCCCCTAGGTTCGAGATCAAAAAGTTGCGTCTTTCCAGATGAAGACGTAAGGTTAGTATATGGAGAACAGCACGTTTTAAAGCGTCATTTTTTTCCTGAAGAAAGGAGACTGCACACATGAATACGTACATTGAGAAACTGACAAATCTGCTTCTGGAAAAGAACGATATGATCAGCTATATACAGGCAAAAACATGGGTGGAATTGCTATGGAGCGATTTCGAAGCAACCTATGCAAAAGCGGGACATGCCTATCAGGGTGAAAAGATGACCGAAAAAATCGTCACACAATGGATCGAAAACTATGGCGGTCAGCTCCACCTTTTCCAAAGCTCCCGTGACGACGTAAATGATTACTTAAACCAAAGCAGAGGCCTTTTGCATTAAAAAACCTGCCGTTAGCATCCGGCAGGTTTTTTCATTTCCTTAAAATTACCTTAACAGGCAGAAAAAATAAACAAAACGTGTTTCAACCATTGGTCAATCAGGGAATACCACTTATATCTTGTCAAATGCGAGGAGGAGCTTTATATGAAAAAGAAACAAGTATTGCTCGCTTTAACAACTGCCGCAGGACTGGGTTTGACAGCAACTTATTCTGCCCCCGCAGCAAAAGCTGCGCCCCTTCACAACATATCTGTCAGCATGCCATCATCCGATTCTTACATCATAAAAGCAGGAAAACTGAATGTCCGGACTGAGCCAAATCATAAAGGTGACATTCTCGGCACTATATCATCAGAACAAAAAGTCACAGTCAATGGATTCGCAAATGCCGATTGGGCTCAAATACAATTCAAAGGAAAAAAAGCATATATTTCAACACACTTCTTAATGAAAACCGCAAGCCAAGCGAAAACAGCGAAACAGACAGCCTTCTATGCACCGACACCCGAAAACGGAAAAGCCAAACAGCTCTCTTCCGGAACAGAGGTGACAATACTCGGGTGGGGGTTCAGTGAAAACGGCGGATTTGACTTTACCTGGGCATTCGTTGATTACGGCGGAGTCAAAGGCTATATTCACACAAAGGACTTACAATTATGATAAAAAGGCAGGCCGAGGCTTGTCTTTTTGCCTGGATATGAAACATTTCTTCTTTCTGCACGTAACAATGAGAAAGGGGATGATGATATGGCTGGTTTAATCAGTGGAGGGCTCATGGTCATTGCGGGTATACTGATCAAACTGTTTCCTCCCAAATCCATCAACAGTGTGTACGGATACAGAACGAGACGCTCAATGTCAGATCAAAGATTATGGAATGAAGCGAACCGTTACAGTGCATCATTGATGATCATGTCGGGCTTGGTGATTGCGGCGTTGGGCTTTCTGCTGAGATCAAACTTGATCATTCTTCAGCTGATCCTGCTGCTTGCCGCCTGTGTCATCACGTTTATGCTAACGGAGAAAAGGCTGAAAAACATGACGCACAGTCAAGGGGGAGATATGAGTGGACGGAGTTAATTGCCAGTTTGTCAAAACAAACGGAATCACGCTCCACGTTGCAGCCGCAGGGCCGGAGGACGGCCCGTTAATTGTCCTGCTCCACGGATTTCCTGAGTTTTGGTTCGGCTGGAAAAATCAAATTAAACCGCTCGCCGATGCGGGGTATCGTGTCATTGCTCCTGATCAGCGAGGCTACAATCTCAGTGATAAACCGGACGGTATTGATGCCTATCGGATTGATACATTAAGAGATGATATCATCGGGCTTATTACGCAATTCACAGATGAAAAAGCAATGGTCATCGGGCATGACTGGGGAGGAGCTGTCGCATGGCATTTGGCATCCACACGCCGGGAATATCTTGAAAAGCTGATTGCCATCAACATTCCGCACCCGCACATCATGAAAACCGTAACGCCGGTTTATCCGCCGCAATGGCTGAAAAGCTCGTATATCGCATTTTTCCAGCTTCCCGACATACCGGAGGCATCACTAAAGGAAAATGATTATGAAACATTAGACAAAGCGATTGGATTATCAACCCGTCCTGAGCTTTTTTCGTCTGAGGATGTCAGCAGGTACAAAGAAGCGTGGAAACAGCCGGGCGCCCTGACAGCTATGCTGAACTGGTACAGAGCCCTCAGAAAAGGAAGCCTTTCAGAGAAAACCACTTGCGAAACAGTACCCTACCGGATGATCTGGGGAATGGAGGACCGCTTTTTAAGCAAAAAGCTTGCGAAAGAAACGGAAAGGCATTGCCCGAATGGACATCTCATTTTTGTTGATGAAGCTTCCCATTGGATTAACCACGAAAAACCTGCCATCGTCAATCAGCTTATTTTGGAATATCTTAAAAAACAATAAGTCAGATTTTCTCTCCATTCGTCTGTCATAATGGCAGACTTTTTCTGTGCGTTTTTTTTCATACTCTGTTTTAAACATGACAAAATAACATTAAAAATCATGAATGTCACCATAAAAATGTAACAAAAAACAGGTTTAAACGACTTTAAAAAAAGGAATAGCCTTACTGAAGATTTGTGTGAAACTCCCCTAAGGCAATACTTAAAAAGAATAATAAAAAGAAGGTGCCTTAATGAAGCAAGGATTAATCTCGATTATTATCCCGTCTTACAATGAAGGATATAATGTCAAACTCATTCATGAATCTTTGAAAAAGGAATTCAAGAGCATTCATTATGATTATGAAATTTTCTTCATAAACGACGGAAGTGTTGATGACACGCTTCAGCAGATCAAAGACTTGGCAGCCGTATGCAGCCGGGTAAAATACATTTCTTTTTCTCGAAACTTCGGAAAAGAAGCCGCGATTCTGGCGGGCTTTGAGCATGTTCAAGGCGAGGCGGTTATTGTAATGGACGCCGATCTGCAGCATCCGACCTATTTGCTGAAGGATTTTATCAAAGGCTATGAAGAAGGCTATGATCAAGTCATTGCCCAAAGGAACAGAAAAGGGGACAGCCCTGTCCGCTCACTCTTGTCATCTCTGTATTACAAGTTCATCAATAAAGCGGTGGAGGTTGATTTGCGTGATGGTGTCGGAGACTTTCGGCTGTTAAGCCGCCAAGCCGTGAACGCCCTTTTGAAGCTGAGCGAAGGCAATCGCTTCTCAAAAGGTCTGTTTTGCTGGATTGGCTTCGATCAGAAAATTGTGTTTTATGAAAATGTCGAACGAAAAAACGGCACATCCAAATGGTCATTCAGCAGTTTGTTTAACTACGGAATGGACGGTGTCGTTTCATTTAATCATAAGCCGCTGAGAATATGCTTTTATACCGGCATTTTCATTTTGCTGCTTTCCATCATTTATATCATTGCCACATTCGTTAAAATTCTGACTAACGGCATTTCTGTGCCCGGATATTTCACTATCATCTCAGCAGTGTTATTTCTCGGCGGAGTGCAGCTGTTAAGCCTCGGAATTATAGGCGAATATATCGGCCGAATCTATTATGAAACAAAAAAACGCCCGCATTATTTGATTAAAGAAGCGAATATCCCGAACAAAGACCTGCCTGAAACGAACGAATTGAAAAGCGTGCGGCGTCTGACAAAAATGCACTGAAATCACCAAGCGCCATTGGCAGTGCTTTTTTTTGCGTGTCTACCATTTCAAAAGCAAGACTGGAGAAATTATATGAAAAGAAAATATGTCATGATCTATGCGGCCAGTCTGCTGGCATCCGTTCTGGCACATGCTTTTTTTGTGAAAGAATGGACGGACGGCAGATATATGACAGGTCCGGGAGACGGGCTTGCGCAAATGATCGTATTTAAAAAATTACTATTTGAACAATATACCCACGGGAATTTTTTCTACAATTATTCATTCGGACTCGGCGGCGGCACATTCAGTCAGCTTGGCTATTATTTTTCTGTTTCCTTTCTTTTTCTTGCGGTATCCGCCGCCGTCTGGCTTCTTCAAGCCGTTCAGCTGATTGGAGAAGCGAATACGCTTTTTTGGGCGGAGTCAGCTGTTTTTATCAGTATTTTCAAACTGAGCGTGATCATCTTTACGGCCGCTTCTGTTTTTCACTATATTCTCAAACATAGAGCGGCGTCGTTCACGGGGGCTGTTTTATACGGTGTCTCGATCATTTATTTCCGCCACGAAGCGTATTGGGAATTTTTTACCGATACAATGATTTGGCTTCCGCTGCTTGTGCTCGGAGCAGAAAAAATCATTAGAGAGAGGCGTCCGGCATGGTTTATCATTGCGTGCTCGCTCACATTAATCAACAATTTTTACTTTGCATACATAAACCTCATATTCATCGGAATCTACGTGCTGTTCAGATGGCTGATAAGGCTGGACGAGCACGAAGAGAAAAGATGGATTCAATGCAGAATGTTTTTGGTTTCAGGGATCATTTCTTTCGGCATCAGTGCGGCGGCGTTTGTGCCGGTAGTATACGGTTTTTTAAACAACCTGCGCCCTCCGTACAGCCAGAAAATAGAGTGGCTCAATTTCGACGATAATATCTTATTTTCGAGCCGGATCATTATTTTGCCGGCAGCCTTTCTGCTGTTTTTGTTTATTGTTTCTTTTTACAAAAACCGTGTGTTTCGACTCTTTGCCGGATTGAGCCTGCTGTTTATTCTTTTTCATTTCAGTCCGTATGCGGCAAGCGTATTTAACGGCTTTTCCGCCCCTCAAAACCGATTTGAATATGTTCTGGCCTTCACGATTGCTGGAGCAGCTGCGGCAGGCCTGTCACAGCTGTCTGAACTGAAACGGAAAGAACTGCTCCCGGCTGCCGCGGTTGTCCTTCTTCTTTACTTGTATCATATCCAAAGGTATGAACTGGATATATGGAAGCCTGCGAATGAAAGCATTCTATTGCTTTTATTCCTGACCATCGCTGCCTTGTTTGCAGTAGCTTTTGCAAAAAAACGGGCAACGGTGGCTGTGTACGGTGTGATCATTCTATCTTCGTTGTTTGTCGCCAACACCTATCAAAAATACACACTCTCAGAAGGCGGCGGCCTGGACAGTGTGACAAAAGCATATCTCACGGGTGAGGAATACAAAGGGCAAGAATCATCTGAGATCATCAGACGTTTACAGAAGGAAGACGATGATCCGCTTATGAGAATCGACTGGATGAACGGGGTCCGCAATAATACGCCAATTATTTATGGGTTTAATGGCTTCAGCGCCTATTCCAGCATTTTAAACAAACATCTGCTGACCTTCTATTGGAATGACTTGAGCATCGATATGGGAAGGGAAAGCGTCAGCCGTTATGCGTCATTGGGAGACAGGGCGAATTTGTACAGTCTGCTTTACGGCAAATATTATATGACGGAAAAAACAAACGAAGCCAATGTCCCGTACGGCTTCAAAAAGCATTTGGAATCGGAGCATTATGTCGTTTATGAAAATCAATACATGCTTCCTTTCATCAAAACAGCCGATGCCATATACAGCGAAAGTGAGCTGGACAAATTGCCTGCTCTTGCGAAAGAACAGGCAATGCTGAAAGGAATTGTAGTAGCGGATCCATCGGAGAAAACGGAGCAGGCACCAAAACTGGCCAATCTGATTCCCAAGTCCGACATCTCCGCAAAACATGCCCAGTATCAAAACGGACTGCTTACTGTGACTGGAGAAAACGGAGGAGAACTGATCATCACTCCGAAAGAGGCTTCATCCGCTCCGGGAGACTACTATGTCAGCTTTTATTTGAAAAGCAAAGCAAAAGACAAAGGATTTACGTTAAAGGTAAATGATTATGTCACAACGAGGAAATCGAACCAATCGATTTATAAAACCGGAGTAAATGATATAACGATCAGAGTGCCTAAATCAGGCCATATCTCAATCAAACTTCCGAAAGGAACGTATGAGCTGAGAAACATAGCGCTCTATGAAGAAAATTACCAAACGCTGAAAAGCGCAGCGCTGCAAAATAAAACAGACAAAGCAGACAATCTGAAATGGGATAAAAATAAGCTGACGTTTACGTATCGTCTTCCGAAAAATCAGTACATCATGCTTCCGATCCCCTATGAAAAAGGCTGGGAACTGAAGATCAACGGGAAAACAAAGACGATCGAAAAAGCGGATTATGCTTTCATAGGCTTTAAGGCGCAAAAGGGTGACAATCACATTGAGCTGGCCTACTATCCGCCATACTTTAAAATATCGGCGCTCATATCTCTCGTCGGTCTGCTGCTTGCTGTCTTATATATAAGACGAAAAAAGCCCGGCTCTAAATAGAGCCGAGCTTTAATTTTTTCTGAAGCTTTTCTTCGCTGAATATCCATCCTGTATAGGATGAGCGAATCGTGAGATCATGGCCAATATGAACGATGGCCACAAACGGATAATGGCCTTTGCTCCGATAACGCAGGTCAATAAATCTCACCTCATAATGGTCTTTGAACGTATCCACTTCCCACCGGTAAACCGGAGAAAATGAAAGAAACGCTGCGATGTTATCATCCCGCTTTGCCGCTTGCATCACTTCGGTTTCAGGAA
Organism: Bacillus sp. TSO22; assembly: GCF_020223595.1. NCBI lineage: Bacteria > Bacillati > Bacillota > Bacilli > Caryophanales > Bacillaceae > Bacillus > Bacillus sp. TSO22. Next base: position 12,090 of record NZ_JAHAWO010000013.1, on the reverse strand, counting down.
CAGGCACCCGATTAAACGTATCCAGAATCACTACATGCCCTTCCATGCTTCTTCCTACATAGAAAGCATGGGCTGTCGTCACGGCGATCCGCCATTGCCTGAATTTCATCGTCGGTGAAATAATAATGCTTTCGATCTCATCATGAATCATCTCATGAAGCTTTCGTTTAATTCTCAGCTGCATGATCAGGCGCACCATATAATAGCCAGCCAATATGATATATAAGCTGAGAAACGTGATGCCGGGACTGCCGCCCGCGTACCAAATCGCGATAGCCGCCAGATGGCTGATAAAAATAAACGGATCAAACGTATTAATCAGCCCGAGCGCAACCCATTTTTTCGAAAACGGACGTATCGCTTGTGTTCCGTATGCGTTGAAAATATCAACAAAGACATGCAGAACGACTGCCAGCAGCGTCCACAGCCACAGGTGCAGAAAATCGGCCTGCGGATAAAATAAATACAGAATCGCCGGAATGATGACAGACCAAAACAAAACGGCGGGAATTGAATGGGTAAATCCTCTGTGATTTCTTATATAAACAGCATTATTTTTAAGCTTTAACACAGTATCAATATCCGGAGCCTGAGAGCCCGCAAGCGTTGCGATCATAACAGCGTGAGCCATTGCCGGATCTGCTCCGACAACAGGGTCAAGAGTCGCAATACCGCCTAGTGCGATGCCCATCACGACATGTGTGCCCGTATCCATAGGTGACCTCCTTGCAGAATTGTCCTGCACATTCACTTTTGTAAGATATTCCCCATTTTCATATACCCGATTTTTAAACCGATTCAATCTTTCTCATATGTTTCCGCTTTTTCTTTACTTCTATTTAATGTAACATATTATCGTACTGTGCCCTTAGTGTACAACAAAAAACAGTCTAAAGAAAAGCGGGGCGCGAAAGACTGGGGAGAAACACATATGAACGTACTTGAAGACAAATTAAAACAAAAAGACATACAGCAATTTCGCGATGATTTAATCTCATGGTTCGAACGAGAGCAGCGCATTCTGCCGTGGAGAGAGGACCAAGATCCATATAAAGTGTGGGTATCTGAAGTGATGCTGCAGCAAACGAGAGTAGAGACAGTGATTCCTTACTTTCTGCGGTTTGTGGAACAATTCCCGACAGTAGAAGCGCTCGCTGATGCTGATGAAGAAAAAGTGCTGAAAGCATGGGAAGGGCTCGGCTATTATTCGCGAGTCAGAAACCTGCAAAGCGCGGTAAAAGAAGTGAAACAGGAATACGGAGGCATTATTCCTCCAGACGAGAAAGAATTTGGCGGCTTAAAAGGTGTCGGCCCTTATACAAAGGGAGCGGTGCTCAGCATCGCCTACAATAAACCCATTCCCGCGGTTGACGGAAATGTGATGCGTGTCATGTCGAGAATTCTTTCCATTTGGGATGATATTGCCAAACCAAAAACAAGAACGATCTTTGAAGATGCAGTCCGTGCATTTATTTCAAAAGAAAAACCATCTGAATTCAATCAAGGCCTGATGGAACTTGGAGCCTTGATCTGTACGCCGAAATCGCCTTCATGCCTGCTATGCCCGGTTCAGCAGCATTGCTCAGCATTTGAAGAGGGCACTGAACGGGAGCTTCCGGTAAAAAGCAAAAAGAAAAAGCCCGGGATCAAAACAATGGCCGCGATCGTACTGACTGATGAAGACGGACAAGTGTATATACACAAACGGCCGTCAAAAGGTTTGCTCGCCAACCTATGGGAATTCCCTAATCTTGAAACACAAAAAGGGATTAAAACCGAGCGTGAACAGCTTACTGCATTTTTAGAAAACGAATGCGGGATACAAGCTGATATCAGTGATCTGCAAGGTGTAGTCGAGCACGTTTTCACCCACCTGGTATGGAATATTTCTGTGTTTTTCGGTAAAGTAAAACAAGTGTCGGATACCTCAGAGCTGAAAAAAGTAACGAAAGAAGAGCTCGAACAATTTGCGTTCCCGGTGTCACATCAAAAAATCTGGAAGATGGCAGTGGAAGCAGCCGTATACTCGGCCGCTCCGTAAACATTCTTAATCGTAGGAGACGCGCGTGCCGTGGCTGTAGTCTGCTTCATTGCGCTTCATTCCGCCGCGCGCTTCAATTTCTTGCGTTAATTCCCGGTATTTTGATTGGCCTTCTTCGTTCAAATAAGGCATAATTTGCTGAAAGGCATGATGAAAATAGGCGAGTTCACTGTTTTTCCAATCTTCTTTGGAAACCATGTTTAATTCGCTCATATCACGTCCGACATACATAACAGAAGACCCCCTTTTAAGTTCTTGCCATTATTGTTTGTGGAAATAAAAGAACTATACGCTACAAGGAGATGAGGAAAAAATGGAACAAAATAAATGCGCACTCGTAACAGGAAGCAGCCGCGGTGTCGGAAAAGCGGCAGCGCTTAGACTTGCTGAGAATGGCTATAACATCGTTATTAACTATGCACGCAGCAAAAAAGCCGCTTTGGAAACAGCGGAAGAAATCGAAAAGCTTGGCGTCAAAGTGCTTGTCGTTAAAGCAAACGTAGGACAGCCTGCAAAAATCAAAGAAATGTTTCAGCAAATTGAAGAAACGTTCGGCAGACTTGATGTTTTTGTCAATAATGCCGCTTCAGGCGTTCTGAGACCTGTCATGGAATTAGAAGAAACACACTGGGACTGGACGATGAACATTAATGCGAAAGCATTGCTTTTCTGCGCTCAGGAAGCTGCCAAGCTAATGGAAAAGAACGGAGGCGGGCATATCGTCAGCATCAGTTCATTAGGTTCTATCCGCTACCTTGAAAACTACACGACAGTTGGCGTATCAAAAGCCGCATTAGAAGCTTTAACCCGTTATCTTGCGGTTGAGCTCTCACCAAAACAAATTATCGTCAATGCCGTTTCAGGCGGAGCGATTGACACTGATGCGCTCAAACACTTCCCGAACAGAGAGGATCTGCTTGAGGATGCGCGTCAAAACACGCCGGCGGGACGCATGGTCGAAATTAAAGACATGGTTGATACTGTTGAATTTCTAGTGTCTTCCAAGGCTGACATGATCCGCGGACAGACAATTATCGTTGACGGCGGACGCTCACTGCTCGTTTAAAAATTTTAAAAAAGAGGAATAGCCATACGATCACCTGCACATTCTAATGACCGTGGAGGTGATAACAATGGCTAACTCAAATAATTCAAGCAAAACTAACGCTCAACAAGTTAGAAAACAAAACCAACAATCAGCTGCTGGTCAAGGTCAATTTGGCACTGAATTTGCTAGCGAAACAAACGCTCAGCAAGTCAAAAAACAAAACCAGCAATCAGCTGCTGGCCAACAAGGTCAATTCGGCACTGAATTCGCTAGTGAAACTGACGCACAGCAGGTAAGACAGCAAAACCAATCTGCTGAGCAAAACAAACAACAAAACAGCTAATCACTGAAACAGAAAAAAGCACTTCATCTTCGGGTGGAAGTGCTTTTTTCTGTTTGAAAAACGACAAAACTTGTGAAAGGTCTACAGAATGAGTCAAAGGGTTTGCTTTATTGAGATCGAAATGATTAAAGGAGGAAACGTTTATACTTTCACCAGGCTGAAGGAGGAACCGATGACGGAATTTGAAAAGCTGGTAAGTGAACAGATGAAAACGATGGACAAGCTTCTCGATCTCCAATCAGAGCTCGACCGCTGCAAACAAATTGAAGCAGAACTCCGGCATTTGGAAAGGGATGCAAGGCTGCTCGGAATTCAGAATGAAATTGCGGTAAAACGGAAACATCTTGCCGATATACAGGATATGTTTCAAAAGCAGACAGAGCAGGTGATTCGTTCTTATCGCAGCTCAGAAAAGCCGTCTTCCTTTGTGTAGAGCAGGAATGTGCCATTCCCCGGCCGGAATGGCTCTTTTATTTTCATTTTTCAATTTGTAACGTTATAATAGGTAAAAGACGTTGTCGGTAAGCAAATTTGGACATACTAACTGTAGGGCTTTATAGAAAGTAGGGGAGAAATATGGGCTATCCCAAGGAAGGAGAAACCATTCAAATTCACAGCTATAAGCACAACGGGCTGATTCACAGAATTTGGAATGAGACAACAATCTTAAAAAGTACAGAAATGTGTGTCATCGGAGCCAATGACCGGACGATGGTAACCGAATCAGACGGCCGGACATGGATAACCAGAGAGCCCGCAATCTGTTATTTTCACGCAAGACAATGGTTTAATGTCATCGGGATGCTGAGGGAAGACGGGGTTCATTACTATTGCAACATCAGTTCACCGTTTGCCTATGATGGCGAAGCAATTAAATATATTGATTATGACTTAGATGTTAAGGTTTTTCCTGACATGACCTACAATATTCTCGATGAAGACGAATATGATGATCATCGGAAATCCATGAATTATCCAAAAGAAATCGACAGTATTTTAAGAGACTACTTAAACACGCTGCTCCATTGGATTCACCAGCGGCAGGGACCGTTTGCGCCCGAGTTTGTCGATATGTGGTATGAACGGTATTTGCGCTATACAAAATAATGGTTACGTAAAAACCTGTTGCGGGGTACAACAGGTTTTTCACATGGGCTCACACACATCATGATAAAGAGAGAGGGGGAATCAACGTGGGGGTTATGAAACGCTACATGCAATTCGTCAAACCTTATAAGAAGCAAATTTTCGTCACAGTATTAATTGGGATCGTAAAATTCTCCATTCCGCTTGCTCTCCCATTGCTTCTGAAGTACGTAGTAGACGACATTATTCAAGGAGGCGGCACGGCCAATGACAAAACAACGTCATTGTTCACCATTATGGCGATCATGTTCGCCTTATTTTTAATTTTGCGCCCGCCTGTAGAATATTATCGGCAATATTTTGCCCAGTGGACAGCCAGCAAGGTGCTCTATGATATAAGAGCTAAGTTGTTTGACCATATACAGAAGCTGAGCCTTCGTTTTTATGCGAATACGAGAACAGGGGAAGTCATTTCCCGAGTGATCAATGATGTGGAACAAACAAAGGATTTTGTCATCACAGGCCTAATGAATATATGGCTCGATATGCTGACGATTTTGATTGTGATTTCTATCATGCTGACACTTGACATTAAATTAACACTGATCTCTATCGTTTTATTTCCATTATACGGCATATCAGTGAAGTATTTTTACGGCCGTTTAAGAAGGCTGACAAGGGAGCGCTCGCAGGCGCTTGCTCAAGTGCAGGGGCATTTGCACGAGCGCATTCAAGGCATGCCGGTTATCAGAAGCTTTGCGATAGAAGATCATGAACAGGCTAATTTTAATGAGAAAAACAGCCATTTCTTAGATAAAGCCATCCGTCACACGAATTGGAATGCCAAAACCTTTGCAGTCGTCAATACCATTACAGATTTGGCGCCGCTCATCGTGATTGCGTGCGCCGGCTATTTTGTCATTAATGGACCGCTGACAGTCGGAACAATGGTCGCGTTTGTCGGATATATTGATAGAATGTACAACCCTGTTAGAAGGCTGATTAATTCGTCTACAACATTGACACAGTCAATCGCATCAATGGACAGGGTGTTTGAATTTATTGACGAGCCATATGAACTCACTGACAAACCAAATGCCATTAAGGCCGATCAGATACGCGGAGAAGTGGAATTTCAAAACGTTTCGTTTCAATATGAGAAGGAAAAAGAAAACATTCTCCATGATGTCTCTTTAAAAGTAAATAAAGGAGAAACTGTAGCTCTCGTCGGCATGAGTGGAGGAGGCAAATCAACACTCGTCAGCCTGATCCCGAGATTTTATGATGTGACAACCGGCAGATTGCTGATTGACGGGACAGATATTCGCGATTATGAAGCGAGAAGCCTTCGCAACCAGGTAGGCATGGTGCTTCAGGATACCTTTTTATTCAGTGAAACGATTCGGGAAAATATCGCAATCGGCAAACCTGATGCCACGCTTGAAGAGATTATCGAAGCGGCCAAAGCTGCCAATGCACATGAATTTATTATGGGTTTTCCTGAAGGGTATGAGACCCGGGTGGGAGAAAGAGGCGTTAAGCTGTCAGGCGGACAAAAGCAGCGAATCTCAATCGCGCGGGTATTTCTGAAAAATCCGCCGCTCCTCATTTTAGATGAAGCGACATCAGCTCTTGATTTGGAAAGTGAGCATTACATTCAAGAAGCGATGGACAAACTGGCGAAGGACAGAACAACTTTTGTTGTCGCCCACCGCTTATCGACCATCACACATGCGGATAAGATTGTTGTCATGGAAAATGGCACAATCATTGAAGTCGGAACCCATGATGAACTCATGGACTATGACAGTCAGTACAAGCACTTATTTACCATTCAAAACTTGAGCTGAACATCAATCTTATATCCTTTTAACGAAGGATATAAGATTTTTTTGTATATAAAAAAACCCGGCTGTTCAACCGGGTTACTCTTCTGTTTCTATTTCGCAGTCTTTCGGATGATACGTTTGAAAACTTGTGATGAGCGTTTCTAAATGTTCGAGCTGCTCGCGATATTCTACGGCACTTGCCATAATATTGAGCATGTTGTAATCAATAAGCTCATCATCCGTGTTTTGCTGATTTTTCAAAAATGACTTTGTTAAAAGCTGCTTATATCGAATGCCTTCTTCATCCGCGTCATCATGCGGCTTGATTTTGCCGACAAACCGCATCAAAATCCGTTCATGCCAGTACAGCAGGTAATCAAGCTCTTCGGTCAGTGTTTCCTGAAACTCTTCCGGCATATGATAGATGTCGTTTTCCAGACGATGCAGCTTCTTCAGTGTATCAAGCGCCCGGTTTGCAGTGATAATGGCCTGTCTGAACAGGACAAGCTTTCTTGATTTCACATAGGTCGTTTTCTTAAAGTAACTTCTTTCTTCTTTATATAGAAGATAAGTCTGATCAAGCTTGATCATTTTTTCTTTCAGTTTTTCAATATCTTCTTTCAAAATCGAATGCTCTGTTGACTGCCGCATGGACAGCCTGATCCACTTCATAATTTCTTCTGTGTTTTCGACCGTATTATGAATCAGCTTTGTTTCATACTTAGGAGGCAAAAACACAAGGTTAACGATAAAGGAAGAAAGCACCCCTAAGATGACTGTGCTTGTTCTGACCAGGGCGAACATTAAAAAGTCGTCACCGGCAGATTCTAATATCGCAATAACTGTTACAAGTGCAATCGAAATTGTATGTTCAATTTTAAGTTTCAGCATGATTGTAATGACAATAACTGCTGTCAACCCGATCATAATCGGGCTGGGTCCGAAAATAAGGCCGAACACTGTGGCAATCACAGCTCCGATAATATTTGCCTGAACCTGATCAATAATAATGAGAAAAGAGCGGTAAATCGACGGCTGGATCGCAAATATCGCTGCAATTCCAGCAAAAATCGGCGCGGGAAGCCCGATCCACGAAGCCAAATAAAGGGCGAGTGTAATCGCAATCCCGGTTTTGAAAATGCGGGCACCAAGTTTCATTGGTTTGTGCGTGCATTCCTTTCTATAGTAAATTGTGTGACATAGCAAATGGGCTAATCCTTAAAATTCCCGGTCAGTTTATTTGCTAAACAATTAAGTAATATACAGGGATCGATACAAATATTCAAGCTATTTTTCAAGAAAAAGACCAAAATCTTACACGCTGTTTAAATGAATAAAAAAACAGGAGCATAAAGCTCCTGTTCAGGGTGTCTGATTCTAGTTTTTAAGATGTTTAAAAGCATCCTCGACAGCCACAAGAGTGTCTTTAATATCCTGCTCTGTATGTGCTGTTGTAATAAACCAGGCTTCATATTTAGAAGGTGCTAAATTTATTCCGCGTTCCAGCATAAGCTTGAAAAACTTAGCGAATGTTTCTCCGTCACTGCGTTCAGCCTGCTCGTAATTTTCGACTTTCTCATCAGAGAAATAAACTGTGAGTGCGCCTTTTAACCGGTTGACGGTAATCGTGATGCCGTGTGTTTCTGCGTGCTGTAAAATGCCTTCCTCCAGCATAGCGCCAAGATGATCAAGCTTTTCATACACGCCTTCCTCTTTGAGCACTTCCAGACAAGCGATGCCTGATAGGATGGAAGCGGGATTCCCGGCCATTGTTCCAGCTTGGTAAGCCGGTCCAAGCGGAGCTACCTGCTCCATGATTTCTTTTTTACCGCCATAGGCGCCGATCGGAAGTCCGCCGCCGATAATTTTTCCGAGAGCTGTTAAATCAGGTTTAACCTGTAAGAGATCCTGTGCGCCGCCATACATAAAGCGGAAAGCTGTAATGACTTCATCGTAAATAACGAGAGCACCCGCATCGTGTGTCAATTCATTTACTTTTTCTAAGAAGCCCTCTTTCGGCTCAACAATTCCGAAGTTGCCGACAATCGGTTCAACGAGAACCGCCGCGATCTCACTGCCCCATTTATCAAGGGCCGCTTTATAGCTTTCGATATCATTAAATGGAACTGTGATCACTTCGTTTGCAATGCTTTTTGGTACACCGGCTGAATCTGGTGTGCCGAGAGTAGACGGGCCAGAGCCGGCGGCGACAAGCACAAGATCTGAATGTCCGTGATAACAGCCTGCGAATTTAATGATTTTTGTCCGGCCTGTATATGCGCGAGCCACTCGGATGGTCGTCATAACAGCTTCTGTTCCCGAATTGACGAATCTTACTTTGTCCATAGCAGGAATGGCTTCTTTGAGCATCTTTGCAAATGTAACCTCATGTTTCGTCGGTGTTCCATACAATACACCGTTCTCTGCTGCTTTTTTAATCGCTTCTGTAATATGCGGGTGGGCATGTCCGGTAATGATCGGACCATACGCCGCTAAATAATCGATGTATTTGTTGCCGTCCACATCCCAAAAATAAGCGCCGTTTGCTTTTTCCATTGCGACGGGAGAACCGCCGCCGACCGCTTTATATGATCTAGACGGGCTGTTTACACCGCCGACAATGTGCTCTAATGCCTCATTGTGAAGTTCAATTGATTTTGTATGCAAGAATAAAAACCTCCTATATCTCCATGCGTCCTTTCTATTGTAGCATGCTTCCAAACAAGAACAATGGATTCAGGCTCAAGTTGCAGGGACGATAGTTGTAATCTGGACAAGAATTGGATACGCTTAATAAAAAAACACTCGGAGGTAACGTAATGACGATAGAAATCGGACAAAAAGCACCTGATCTTGAGTTAAAAGGCGATCATGGGGAAACAGTAACATTATCGGATTATAAAGGAAAGTATATCGTGCTTTACTTTTATCCAAAAGACATGACACCGGGATGCACAACTGAGGCATGCGATTTTCGGGACAGCCACGAAAGCTTCGCTGAACTGGATGCCGTTATTATCGGCGTCAGCCCGGACAGCCAGGAAAAGCACGGAAAATTTAAAGAGAAGCATAACCTTCCTTTTCTGCTTCTTGTTGATGACGAACACAAACTGGCGGAAGCGTTTGACGTATGGAAGCTAAAGAAGAACTTCGGAAAAGAATATATGGGAATTGAGCGCTCTACTTTTCTGATTGACAAAGAAGGCCGGCTCGTTAAAGAATGGAGAAAGGTAAGAGTGAAAGACCATGTAGCCGAAGCGCTTCAAACCCTCAAAGATATGTCGGAAAAGTAAATTCGTCTCTCAGCCTCAAATGATATGCTTACTTTTGCCCTAATATCAATTGACAAATTATCGTAAAAAGAGTTACACTAATTATAAACATTACAATGTAAGAATTTTTTTTAGAAGAGAGGTGCATGACGGATGGCTGCACATGAACTAAAAGAAGCCTTAGAAACGTTGAAGGAAACCGGAGTTCGCATTACTCCTCAACGTCATGCGATTCTGGAATATCTCGTTAACTCTATGGCTCATCCAACAGCGGACGATATATATAAAGCTCTGGAAGGGAAATTTCCTAACATGAGCGTAGCGACGGTATATAACAATTTGCGTGTGTTCCGGGAATCCGGTTTGGTGAAGGAGCTCACATACGGCGATGCTTCAAGCAGATTCGACTTTGTCACATCCGATCACTATCACGCGATTTGTGAAAACTGCGGTAAAATTGTGGACTTCCACTACCCGGGCCTTGACGAAGTGGAGCAGCTGGCTGCCCATGTCACGGGTTTTAAAGTAAGCCACCACCGTTTAGAAATTTACGGCGTCTGCCAAGAGTGTTCGAAAAAAGAGAACCATTAAAAATAAGCTGACCGCACGAAACGGTCAGCTTATTTTATTTGGACATTTTCTTTTTATTATAAGACTCATCAAATTCTTTTCCTTCTAATCCCTTATCTAAAGTCAGCGGCTCTCTGCAATGCATGCACATATCTACTCTTCCTAAAACCTTTGTCTCTTTTTCGCAGCTCGGACATATAACGCGAACCGCTTTGGTCGAAAGCATTCCGATCCAAAAGTAAACAACCGTACTGAGACCGATGGATAAAAGCCCAAGTATCATAAACAAACTAGAAAGCAAAACTGACTCTTTGAAAAAGATCCCGATGTACATAATGATAAACCCAACGAAAACCAAACTTAACGCAAATGTTCTGATTTTATTAATTTTGCTGGAGTATTTCGCCATGTCCATCCCCCTCTGATTTAACTATAGCACAAACCCAATGGGATTTTCTTCATGTTTTCGATCGAACTGGAATTTACATATGGAGACTTACTGTGAAATTGTTTATAATAGTTCAATGTGTTTAGAAAAAAGGAATTTCGTTTTAACCATAGAATTGAATCAAATAGAGAATAAAAAAATTTGAACAATTGCATTGGAGGAATAGTGATGGATAATCTTCTCCGTCCAATTTACCAAGAAAGAGCAAGTCATCCCAATACATTGGCTGTCATTATGATTGAGAGAAGAAACAAAACATCTTCCTTAACAGATAACTTTGATGCTGCTCTGCTGGTAATTGTAAAGGAGGCTGACGAGCCTGTTTTTATAAAGCATTATGAATTTGATCAAAAAACAGCTTCTTTGCATGTGGTAACAGATTCTCAGATTCAAGAATGGATTTTGCTCGGGACAAATAGAAGAATCATAGATTGGATTGTAAATGGCAGAGTCATGTTTGACCGTAATGAATACATTGCCGAGCTGATTGACAGGCTGAATACATTTCCGTTTGCCGAACGCAAACTGAAGATCGGACTCGAATACGGCAAATTAATCAGAAGATATGTTGAAGGAAAAGCTTTTTTTGAAGCGAATCAATTTTTAGATGCTTACAACGCGGTTGTTCATGCGTTGCATCATTTAGCGCGTATTGAAGTAATCGATAGGGGATTTCACCCGGAAACAACGGTATGGAGCCAAGTGCGCCAGATGGAGCCCCAAGTGTACAAATTATATTCCGAGCTGATTGAAAGTCATGAGAGCTTGGAAAAAAGACTCGAATTATTATTCTTAGCAAATGATTTTCTCATCCATTCCAAAGCTGAGATCGGTTCAGCACATCTTTTCGAAGTAATGAAAGGAAAAGACATTTGGCAATTTGGTGAGCTTCTTCAGCATCCTGACTTAAAGCACTATACCCAAGACCTTGGCGTTATGCTTGATTACCTGACGGAAAAGGGACTTATCAACGTTTGCCAGATAGAAACGAAAGGACAGGCTGTCTATCACCGAGGATATTTTTTTAAAAAAGATGTTGACTCTGATTCTTGACCATGTTATATTATTAAACGTCGCTGATGCGCTTCTGAAAAAACAAGCTCACAGCGGCGGAGAAATAAATTAAAAAAACATTTGACAAAAGAAAGTCAAAATGTTATATTAATAAAGTCGCTTCAACAAGAAGTGAAAATGATCTTTGAAAACTAAACAAGACAAAACGTACCTGTTAATTCATTTTTAAATAAATCGCACAGCGATGTGCGTAGTCAGTCAAACTAAGGCCTGCACGATGCAGGTCACACAGGTGTCGCCGCAGGATGCGGCGAACTTAACCTGTGATCCATTTATCGGAGAGTTTGATCCTGGCTCAGGACGAACGCTGGCGGCGTGCCTAATACATGCAAGTCGAGCGGACAGATGGGAGCTTGCTCCCTGATGTTAGCGGCGGACG